>JALVPF010000469.1:5717-9972 GCA_027031935.1 Myxococcales bacterium
TTCGAATATCCCTTTTGCCTGTTTGAACATTCCAACACTGATAAATATTCGAGCTTTGGCTTCCAGGGATACAAACGGGCTTGGGTCCTTTTCCAACCTCTGATCAAAAAATGCCAAGGCTTCATGAAATTTGCCAATTTTTATCTTAGCCTCCCCCAACAGGCGGTATGCGAGGGAGAGAGCCGACTTTTTTTCCAGGGCCTTCTTGAAGAGATCGACTGCCAAATCCGTACTTGAATCCAAGTATGTGGCACCCAATAAAAGCTCTGCGTCCGCATCATCCGCGTCTATGGATACAACCTTGTTTGCCAAAATCCTGGCCTCATCTACCCGCCCCAGACTCCAAAGCAAAAATCCCTTGGCACGAATCAAGTCGGGATTATTGGGAGATCTTTCGAGGGCATAGTCTATGAGATCAAGACCAATTTTTCGGTTGGCTACCTCGCTGGATGAAAAATCCATCAATGCTCTGTTCTGTACCCAACCCCAGAAAGCATCCATGTTGGCCGGATCCAGCAGTAAAGCACTTTTGAACTGTCTGTCAGCTTCCATATAGCTCAGCTTCTCGTCCTGGTACATCAAGGCCAGTCCCTTTTTTACAGCATCGGCACTGCTTCCACTTGGGGACGGGATCTCCGCTGAAAAACTATCCAGGGCTTCTTCCAAAACCCCTTTTAGAGGATTGTCATCTATCCAAAGAGCCGAGATTCTTGGCCAATAAAGATATGCACCCGTACCTGCCAGCAACAGGATTACCCCCACAGAGATGAAGACATTTCTCCATAGATGAGATGGAGGCATGGGTCTAAAAATCGGCTGTGCTGAGGCAGGCCTCCGAAAGAAAACTGAAAACTCGGGAAAACTCGATATCAGCTTGAACTCGCCCTCCCCAAAAGCGACTTGGTCTGCAGCTGTCACCTCTTTTTCCTCAAATTTGAGCTTGACCTCCGATAGAGTCAAAGGGCCAAGAATAATCCCATCTGGTTTACGCACCTTCCAGTCGCGGCTATCCTCAGACGAAGCAGTCGTAGCAGTGGACGAATGCGAAAGCATGTTTCTGCAGCGATTGCAAAGTCCGTCATCATCCAGGGGACCATCCACAAGTCCACCGCATCTGGTGCAGCGAACTTCGTGGCTTGACGAAAACGCCTCTAAGGTACTCTCATTCGTAGAGAGTGCTTCACCAGATGGATGCTGGTTCGAGATGGGTCCTGGTTGCAGAACACTTGAGTCGGGTACGGAAGGGGATCCGATATCGTCCAGGTCCAGCGCATCGAAGGGATCTTCGGATTGCTGATCCTGGCCCCCAAACACCTCAGGCTTTCCTGCAGTGGATTCAGGCAGAGGAGGGGGGGAAGCCGAAATTTCCTTCTCTTGGGAAGGTTCCAAGAGCCGAATGTCTCCGCAAGCCGGACATTGTATCTTGATTGCGCCACCAGCCAACAGAGCGTCGTCAATGGAATAATTGGCACCGCATTTGTCACATTTTATTTTCAAAATCACTCCGGGACTTGCACAAGTTCCAAGGTCACACCCAGTTGTTGTGCCTTGGATAATACTTCCGTTTGCCGTGGCGATCCAGTCACACATCTGATGGCGCTCACCTTAGCATTTGCAAGAGTCACAATTTCTTCAGCAAAGCGAATGGGTTGGGCGCTCGCTGCCACCGCACCCTGAACATTTGCAGGCAGTTTCACCAGAGTGAGTCTGAGTGCTTCTCTCCAACTGGTTTGTCCGGATACGCAAGACAACATATGCTGCTCGTCACAAACCACCAAGGCCACCGAAGGCAAATTGATGGCAATATTCCAAGCCATCTCAAGCCCCTTGGACTGCTTGTGGGCAAGGCCATCGTCGCTTTTGAGTATGTCACCAGAAGACACTGTTCTAGGCTTTTCAGGCTGCCATTTTATGGCCAATCCAAATCGAGTGGAGTTTATTATTGGAGAAGGACTCGATCCTCCTATCGCCTTGAGGACAGTGATCTTCTTCGTACTCAACTCCGCTCTTGCCTCGGGAGTATAATCAGGGGCAAAAACAGCCTGTAAGTATGCCTCGGATAGAGACCTTGCACAAAATCCATCTACTTCCCTGTTGAATCCTGCAACCGCACCAAATGCACCTCTGGGGTCCGTTGAACGAGCCAACTCAAATGCGCCTGATGTGCCTTCTGGTCCAACAAGAGCAAAACCACAAGGGGTACCATGATGCACAATGACCACGGAAGAATCCGAAACGCCCTCCAGGATAGCATCAGCCAAGTCCAAGTCCACCATTGCAGAAGCATCTAGAGAAGGACCTGAAATGCACCTGAGTTCAGTCAAATCCTCTGTACCTGAAATACGGTATAGTCCTGCAGATGCGCCTCGCTGTTCAAGTGGAACATCTGGAATCCGTTTTGCAAAGATTGACCAGGCATCTGGCGATTTTCCTTTCTCCAGTCCAGCAGAACAGGCCAGTGCAGCATCAAATCCTGCCACGGCCTGCAAGGCCTTGATTGCAAGATTCTTTAGAGTATCTCGCTCAAGGGGCTCATTCTGATCCATCGCCTGAAAAACTTGCGCAAAGTCACTCTGCTCACACAAGGTAATGACAAATTCGGGATTGCTCGCAGCAGACCTGAGAAGAGCTACCGCGCCCATGCTCTCGACATACCCACTCTCTCCTCTTTCCAGTGTCATGGCTTCTGGCAACTCCACAAACACCAGGTCGATTCTTTTTATTCCGAGCCGTTCCAACTCGTTCTTTTGCTCGGTATCGTCCCACCGTCCCAAGACTCCACCTTGTACTCTTGGGTGTAAAAGTTCGAGACTTTCGCTCAAATCATTCATCGAAGAAGCAAATGAGGAGATATCAGTCACTGGAATGCCGTTTTCACGTAAAACCCTGGAAGTCCTCAACGACGCAATTATTTCGACGTCCCGGGCCACCAATTCCTTGACTACATCAACCATACGTTGCGGCTCATAGCCATGAACCAGGCATCTTCGGACTAACGTCATGGTTCGCCTCAGTCAGGTTCTCTCCCACCAGAGGTCGTTTGGCAAGATCCTCGACAGATTACCTTACAGACCTCATGGGCTGCTCATGCTCAAGGTTATCTGCCAATCACATGATGCGTCAAGCGACCTGTCGGGCTTTTTCCTTTATGATGAACCTAGGCCAAAAGGTCTTTAAGTTCATCATCCGCACTAGTCTCCAGAAGCTTTTGAAGACCAGCAGCTTCCACCTGACGGATGCGTTCCCTGGTTAGATTGAGAATCTCTCCCACCTCTTCCAGTGTCAGGCCACCCCGTTCAGCGACATCCAGGGCACAGGTCTCGCTCAACTCCCAGACTTCCTTATCTGGAAAATTCAACTTGATAGACCCGGTCTCCTGATTTACGTCGAGATAAAGATGATGTTTGCATGAGACAAACAGACAAGGCCTTTCCGAGTTCGCACAATCGCTGCGCCTTCTTGGACGCATTTGCTCAGCCAAGTCCAGCAAGCGGGAATCTACCTGCAAGAATTTCCGTTCGCGAAGCATCTGCTTCCTTGCTATGGTTTTCGATCGCCTCCGTCCCTTTCTCTTGTTCTGCGCAGAATCGGACGATGTTCCAGGTTTCTGTGTTTCCATAAAGTCCCTCCTTACTCGCGTTCAGCCTCTGTCGGCCTTGCAGCGGCTAGTTGGCTGCCGAGTTTTTCCAATTTTTTATAAAGAGTCTTTGCCTCTTTCTTGCATGTCCTGAATTCTTTCAAAAACTCTTCGGTGTTCGTCTGTTGTGCATGTAGAAGGTCAATTCTTTCAGAGAGGTGCCCAAACAATCGTTCTACAGCAGTATTCAGCAATTCCATGTCATTCTGTATGGAGAGGAATGAATCCCTTATTTCCTCCAAGGTCATACCCTGTTCCATCAACTTCTTTATCAGGTTGATTCTTCTAACCACGGAGACCGGATAGACCCCCTTGGACCCCCTGTATTTTCCTTTTGTTCCTACCCTCCTTGAGGTAGGCAACAAACCCAACTGTATGTATTTTCTAAAGGTAGCTTCTGAGAGTTTAACCCCCCTGCCCTGAAAAAGCTCCAGCACCTCGGCTGACGTGATGCCATCCGGTCTGCTCTCCTCGATGCCAGCTACCTCTGCAGCAGCGAGAAGTCCCCTTTTTGATATTTCTAATATCATATTTTCAATATATTATTCTCTTTATCATATTTTCTTTTTCCTACATTATTTTTAAAATTTTATATGTCATCGTCTCGCTATATTATAT
>JALVPF010000470.1 GCA_027031935.1 Myxococcales bacterium
CCCAGGTGCAGTTCAATCGTCGGCAGAGATCCTGGACCGGGAGCCAGCCGGCAATCTCCAGCCTGTCCTTGCAGCGCTCATCCAAATCGGCCGAGATTGACTCCAGCCACTTTTTTTCAGCCCTTGGAGCATAAGGCACCCCGCCTGCAAGCAAAAACCTGGCATCCTGAACCTGGCTGAGCACCTCTTGTGTCACCCTGTGGAGAAGGTCGGTTCCCTTGATATCGGAGAAACGGCCCGCATAGACCACCTCTTTTACGCGAGCGACTTCATGGCTGGAGACAGGTTTTACTCCCCAGGATGCCAAGCGAATTTTTTTTGACAGGAAGGGAAAGTCCCTCAGGAGCAGATTTTTCATTCTTGGGTTCGGAACAGAGATCAACGATGCCTGTTCAAAAGCCAGCCTTTCAGCTTTTGAACTGGCGGTGTGATGCAGAGCACGAATCTGATTCATGGCCTTGTGGTATACGTGAACGGTGTACAGGGTCTTTACCCCAAGCATGTCAGCCATTGATTTGCCCTCGTTCCATAACAGGGCATCATGGACATGAACCAGCCTGGCTGCGGAATCCTTGGCAAATTCCCTTGCAAGTTTCAGTGGAGACTTGTTGTTCATGCGAAGAAGATCTTCAGCTCGTTCACTGTTCTGGCCTGGGAGCGACCTTTGTGTTTTTTGCGCGCCTGCATTGGGTTTCCATGCGTCAAAGGATATGACCACAGACCGCACATGGTGCGCATTTGTCTCTTCAACGAGATCTCCCACCGCTTGCGACATTCCGCCATTAGCCAAGGGTGGAAAATCCCTTGTCAGGTGAAGGATATGCATTACAGCCCCTGAAGAGGATCTGTGGCCCCTGCCCTGAGAGCCTTGCCGTGGGCATGGACGAACATTTCGGTCCCCAGCGTCGTTCGCAGGGACGGATAGAGCAAGAAAGATTCGATTTCACCGGTGGGAAGCTGAGATTCATGACAGGAGAGCGCTTTTCGCTTGACGTCCAGCAGAGCCGATACGTCGAAGTGCAGGTCTATTTTGTCACGGTCTACTCCCAGGTCCTGAGGGTTCATGTCTGCAGAAAAAAGAGACGGACGGGATGCTTTCAGTTTTTTGAACAATCCGGAAAAGAGGCCCTTGGGGAAGACGGCCCACAGACATCTGGCTTGTTCGTCATGCTGCAAGCTGGAGATGACATCGTCCAGCCATCTATGACAAGAGACGTGGTCCAGGTGTCCATAAGCCCCGTCTGGTCCCAGCCCCAGCACCAGGTGCGGCTCTATGCGCACCAGGAGCTCGGCTATCATGTCTTTTGCACGCAAGTCGTCGACCTGCGAAAGCCTTCCGTCGGGAAGGTCCAAAAACATGGGCGGGTTTATGCCCAGTGTCCTGCATGCCTGCTCCGCCTCCTTGGTACGTCTTTGGGCGAGCGTCAGAGGAGAGTCGGAGTCAGCATGAAAATTGGGCCCAGCTTCTCCCCTGGTACAATAGACCATCCAGACTCGAGCGTTGTTTTTCGCACACCATGCAGCAGTTCCTGCCACCGAGTATGACTCGTCATCTGGATGGGCAAAAAAACACAGTACTCTTTTGGCAGAGCCTGTAGCTGTAGCTACGATGGCCATGCTGAATTCTCTTCTGTATCCAAACCCTTAGTGATCACTGCCTCAGTAGAAAGTACCAAAGCAGTCCACCTATGATGGCTATAGACACGACCCCTATGGCAATCCAGATGCCAACGGAACCTCCACCGGAGCCAGCCTGAAATTCCTGTCCCTTAGCCTGATTGGTAAAGGTGGAGGTAGACACGTGAAATGATTGGCTTTGGAAGAATTGTGCGAATTTCTGGCGAAGATTGTCATATTCGCCTCTCGGTATGGGAAAGGGCATGTTTTCATAACGCTGAGAAAAGATGCTTGATGCATGTTCAAAGGTTCTGAGCTCCGCTGTTTTTTCCACAGTGTTGCAAGCACCGACCACCACGGATTTTCCCGATTCATCCGATAGGGTAATGTGTTGACGGGCTTGCACTCCACCTCCCGTGGATTGTCCCTCCGGTGCTGTTATTCCGACCTTGAATCCCAAGATGGAGATCGGATCGAAATAGGCATTGAACATTCCTGCAAAATCCACTGCAGCCATGGCGAATTCGGTTCTTTTTTGTTCTTGTTCTGTCATGGGATGCCCCTTGAGATGAGGTTCCAATTGTAGTTTCATTTTAAAAACATGATTCTTCGTGATTGTAGTTTATTGTCGACCCAATGAAAAGATTATGGCCTGTCTTTTTTGGGGTAATTTATCAAAGGCGTTTGACATGAAAGGCTTGTGAAAATACACTGCAGTTTGATCACTAACTGAGGTAACTACCAGCTTGTTCAATTGGATAACCAGGTTGGCCGGAGTGCGTCCCGAAGAGGCCCATCGCACTCTTTGGGCCACGCTTTTTTACTTTTTTTTCGTGGCCCATGTGGTCATGATCAAATCGGCGGCCAATGCCCTCTTCTTGTCCAGGCACAATCCGCTGAATTTGCCATACCTATATATCAGCGTGGCTGCGCTGGTTGCAGTGATAGTTCTTTTTGCATCCAACGTATTGGCAGATCCGCGGAGACGAAAGCTCCGTCTCGCCAGCCTGGCCACCGTAGCCCTGGTTCTGGTTCTGAGCTGGGCTTTGTTGTTCTTCCATATCTTGAAGGTCAGCCCCTTTGTCTACCTTTTTGCCGAAGTTGCCGCCACAGCCCTGAACATTCAATTTTGGTCGGTGGCAGGGGATATCTTCGATCCTCAGGAGGGTAAAAGGGTTTTTGGAATTCTGGCCGGGGGCGGCATGAGCGGATCCATCTTCGGCGGGCTGTTCGTCCACGAGTTAGGCCCCGTTGTGGGCACAGTCAATCTCATGCTTACAGCCGCAGCTTCTCTTGTTGCGAGTCTTGTGGCTGCATGGGTACTGACACGCCACCAGGGAAGAGCTGATACCATGGTGGATAAACCCGCTCCGAAGCTTCACCAGGGTCTGAAGTATGTCTTTGGTCATCCATACCCCAGAACCTTTGGACTTCTCATGATGCTGGCCATGGTCATAACCTCTTTTGTGGATTATCTCTTTCGAACTTCTGCACGGCAGATGCTCGGAGAGGATCAGCTGGCTGTCTTGTTTGGCGACCTGAACATGTGGATCGGATTGATCTCCGTCGTCTTCTTGTTCCTTTTTGCAAACAGGATACTTAAAAGGGTGGGTATTTTTTACTACCTCTTGCTCGTCCCTGTGGGCATGACCCTTGCAGCGGTGGCGTCCATTTTCGCGCCAGTATTCCTGATGATCTATGCTCTGAAAATTGTCGAAAGTTCAGGCTCCATGTCCATAAACCAGGCTGCGCTTCAGCTCATGTACAATCCGGTGCCAACAAACCTCAGGGCATCGTCCCGTGGGGTCATAGATGGATTGATGCGTAAATTGGGTTACGCTGTGGGTGGATTGGCCTTGCTGGTTTTGGCCCCTCACCTGGGTCACCCCTCGTGGCAGATAATCATAATCGTGCTGGTCCTGGTTTTTTGTGTGGTGCTTTTCAAGCTGAGAAAGTTATACGTGGATACGCTCTTCAAGCGATTGCAGGTCGGGGCCCACGGACCGGTGGTGCTGAGACTGGAAGAGGCTAATTCGAAACGGGCCCTGATGCGTGGTCTCGATTCAGATGACGAAGAGCTTGTCATAACTTCGCTCAAGCTACTCTCTCGCTCCGGCTCTGTGCGAATAGAGGAGCAATTGCATGAATTGCTGGATCATCCCTCCGAGCGGGTCAGGATCGCTACCATGGAGGCCATAGGTACCCTTGGCCTGAAGGATTTCCTGTTTGAACTGCTTGCGGAAATAAATTCCGGAACCAGGAGATGCCGCGTGGCAGCGGTAAAGGCCATGGTCGCCTTGGACCCAAGCGCATCAGGTAACGCTTTGGTACCCTACCTGAGATCTGAAGAACCGGGACTGGTGGCTGCGGCAATCGAAAACCTGCTGAAGCTCAATGGATATACGGCCGATAATCCTGCGGTGGCTGTGCTGGAGAGCATTCTCGAGAAGGGCTCCTCTGCCACCCCTGCCCAGAGGAGGGAGACCGCGCGTTTGCTGGGAGGTCTGGGGGAGAGCAGATATTCCATTCATCTCAATACCTACTTGTCGGATCCGGATCCTTCGGTACGAAAAATTGCAGCAAACAGCGCCAGGCTCGTAAAGCGCATGGACCTGATCCCGAGACTGCTCAATCTCTTGTCCGATAGAGAGGTTCGAAGGGCTGCCATGGATGCGCTGGCCGAGTATGGAGACCAGGCACTGGACATACTGGAGCAGTGGCTTAACGATCTGAACAAACCCTTGAGCGTGAGGTTGCGGCTTCCAAGGCTTATAAGGATGATAGGTACAAAAAGGGCTGGCGAGGTCCTGTTGTTTTCCAATATTCAGGACCACGCCATACTGAGATATAGAATTGCCATGGCCCTTTCCGGCATCAGGAGCAGTCACAACGTTGAATTCGACAAGAGATGGGCTTTGCAGGCTGTGGACAGGAGGCTTGATTCCTATCGTTATTACTCCAGCCTGTATGAAAAATTGGCGAAATATCTTCCACCGAAAGCACTTGTACTAAGGGCACTGCGCGACCGCCTGGAACAGAACCTGGAGGTGACCTTCAGGGTTTTGGGCCTCGTCTATCCACATCGAACCTTGATGTCCATTCATCACAGGTTCAACAACCCGACTCGAGAGACACTGGATGATGCCCTGGAACTGCTGGACAACGTGATCGACAGAGAGAGCAGGGACCGACTCTTGCCCATACTGGAGCGTCACCATGATCTGCTGTGTACCGTCCCGAATCCAGAGCATGAATTCAGCCTCGAGCCCATCAGGCAGGAGATAGAGCAGCTGTGTCTGTCCAAGGATGTACTGATGAGTGCAACCGCGGTTCACACCAGGTGCAAGATGGGCGACAGTTGCGAGGAACTCTATCCAGAACTATTCGAAGGAGAATCTACCATGGATGTCATGGAGAAGGTCCTGTTCCTGGAGTCGGTGGATATCTTCAGGCAAAACAATCTGGACGACCTCACCGCCTTGGCTGCCATTACTCGCGAGAAACAATTCGAACCCGGCGAGTCCATACTGGTGGAGGGAGAGCCGGGTGATGCCCTGTATATCATAACCGAAGGAGAGGCAGAGATTCGGAAGGGTTCTCGTAAATTACTGACGGTTGGTCTCAGGGCGAGCCTGGGCGGGGTCTCTCTTCTTGACCAAAAGCCCCATGCGGCTTCAGCGGTTTGTACCAGCAGCTGTAGCACACTCAAGATCGATCGAATGGATTTCATGGATCTTGTCTCGGATCGCGTGGAGCTACTGCATGGGATCTTCCTGGCGCTTACCGATAGGTTGCGCGCCCTGCTTGCGGTAACAGAAGGGGGAGGATTGTCCGAGCAGGAGTCAGAATATGACGATGGCCCTACCAACCCTGTTTGAGCCAGGCAGGTTCAATATCCCATGGCATACGTAAAATAACCCACCGCCAGCCCCAGTAGAAGGTTGAAGGCCTTTACCATCAGCGAGTCCTTTACGCTGACAGACAGCAGGGGAAGCATGCCGTGGCCGTCTTGAACGATGGATGAAGTCAGCAGTACGGAGAAGGGAATGGTTCCGTCTGCAAACAGGAAGACGAAAAAAAGATGAGGGCCTGAATCGGGCAATATGCCTACGAGCCCTGCAGCGAGAACCATCCATGCCATACGACCGGTAAGAGCTGCCTGCAGATCCACGAAATGTTCCACCAGAGTCAGGCTCACCAGGGTGACAAGAGTCCAGGCAAATATCTTCAGGAGGTGTTCTTTTGCCACATGCTCCCAGATGTGTTCAATGAGATATTCATCGGGCACGGTAAAAACCACAAACATGCCAAACAGCAGCAAAACCACGATGGCCACGCGTATCCAGTTCCAGTGATCCGGCCCCAAAACACCGAAGAAAACAGATAGCAGTGAAATGATCACTAGAAAGAGGAATGCAAACCGAAGCAAAATTGGTTTTTTCCAAACATCAAACACGCCATTTTCAGGCCAGCTTTTACACTGGTTTACTTCAAGATGGTGGTCCTGTTCTTCGCAGGTCATGCAAGGCTCGAAGCCCACTTTTTTAGCCAGTAGATCTCCAATCCATCCGCTCAGAGTGCCTAAGACCAGGAGGATTCCGAAAAGGATCAGGGCCGGTACGGGAATTCGGGAGAGCATCACAAAGGCGGCGTCTCCGCTCGATGCTATCATGCATGCGCTCAAGGCTCCAAAGCCCAGCATTCCGCGTATATACATGGTGACGGCAAGAAAGGACCCAAGGCATCCGGGGGTAGAGCCCAGGATGCCCGCTGTCAGATATTGACGAAATTTTCCCCCCTTCATGGATCTGGTAAGGCGTCCTTCGGTAAAGACATTTACATAGTCAACCACCACCATCATCAAGAACACGAACAGGCTTATACCAAGAGCTTCAATCGTGGCGTTGCCCATTAAATCCAATAAGTTGCCTGTTTGGGCCCTCATCGTTCCTCCGTGCCGAACGATGAATGTACGCATGGTGGAGCAAATTGTCAAAAGCATCAATGATTACGATCACTGACCTGTGATATCCACCTGTACCGCGGAGCCTGGTGAAAACTCAAGGGGTCTGCCTGAGATGCCTTCGGTGCCGGTGATGATCAGGCTTATGTCCACAGCGCCTGCGCTCAAGGCTGTGGCTGTCATGCTGAATATGCTTTCAGAACCAGGTTCGATGGTTCGGGAGCCATTCATGGGTGACCACTGTAGCTGACCTGGCCCCTGTGTGTCATCGATTACCATGGTGGCGTCATTTACGGCCACCCCTCCCGTGTTTTTTACCCTTGCCACGAGTGCAATATTCGATCCCACTTGAACCTGTTGTGGATTTGCCTCTGCTTCCACCTGTAGAGAGGCTCCCTGCAGGATGTCGAGGGTGATGATCTCTGGAGCGTCTTCTTCCAGTTCCACCCCATGGCTCGTCACTGCCTTGGCTCGGACCTGGATCTCGGGTTGTCCAGGACTTGCCGCTGTCAAGTCCAGAGCAATCTGCAGGGAAGACTGAGCTTCCAGGGAAAAGGATGGAGGGGGCTGTGGCAAATAGACAGAACCTGTGCCCCCTTGCGTGATGGTAATGGATATATCTCCTATTGCGGAGGTGGACTTGTTTTCTACAGTCACGGACATGCGCAGGGTGTCTTGTACCGGTGCATGGAGTTTTGCCATATCAGCAGAAACGAAAAGGGGCGTGCGAACAAAGACGGGCCCGGGGAAAGACGCCGCCATCCCTGATGGAGTTTCAACCTTCACCGGATAATACCCGACATCGAGCGTACCTGTTAGCACGCCCTGCAATATGTCCCGGCCTGAATTTGACACAATGGGGAGCTTTTCGATGTCCGACAACTCCGCAGGGCCGATCCATGCTCTAAAAGAACCCATGGGTTGGGCAGGGCTGTCTTTTCCCAAATCCACCTGCCATGTCTCGAGGAGGTTTTGTCCTTCTATGCGAACGGCAACATCTTCTCCTGCATAGACCCAACTTGAACAGGAGTTGCTGCTTTTTGCCGTGCATATCTGCTGGACAAGGGGAACAGGCAGAGACTCGGTGGCACAAGATCCAAGGCTGCCTGCACCAAGCGTCAGCATCAAGAGCAAGAGAATCCGACTGCCGCGCATTTTGTGCGAACTCCAAAAATGCATGTTTGCGGCCTCAGAAATGTAGTTGATAACCAAGGGATACATCGAGGCCTCCCACGCTTCCTTTGATTCGAGATGCGCTCTTCGCATGGTTTGTCCCCAATGGAGCTTCATCCCGCAGGAACGAGTAAAGGTATCTGACGAACAGGACCAAGGCACCGGGTCCCATGCGAATCTCGCATCCGAGCATTGCAAGGGCACCGGGCAGGACCTTGTGTTGGCGCTCTGTATATGAATCCGAAGTGGATATGGACCACTGCACGAACTCAACCCCGCCGCCTAAGCCAAGCAATGGGGTGACGCTGGAGTGAGCGAGGGGTTTGAGTACCAAGGTCAGATGCAAGGGGCTAAAACCCACTGCAGTCTTTACGTTTTCTCCATCTGTGCTCTCACTCTCGTTCGTTCCATACCGGTAACCGCTTTCCAGGTCCAGGTAAAGATATCCAGCAAGGCCCGGGACCTTGACTCCCAGATCCACGGAAAAGCCGCCGGACATGAGCAGAGCAAAGTTGGTCATGAATGCACCGGAAGGACCAAGGGTGATCCATGGACTTGGCGGAAGCGGGGGAGCCATGCCCTCTAGTTCCAGGATTATGTCTTTTTTTATGGTCTTGTCGCCTTGACCTGCTGTTGCAACGATCCGTACTTTTGTGTTTTCCTGACCCCTTGGTGCAGTGTATATGGCGTGATATTTTCCATTTCCATCGGAAGTGACAGAATCAATTGCTCCTTTTCCCGCCCTTAGCCTGATGGCCACACCATCGAGGGCAACACCATCGGAGTCTGTGATCTCTATGTTCAGTATACTCCTGGAGACTCCATCCATGGGGAGGCTGCGGGAGCTGAGATCTAATTTCATGGAAGCCGGAACAGGGGGCAGGAGTTCTATCTGGCTTTCGGTTTTGATGCTCTGTCTTGATTTGAGTTCAAGGGTGGCATGGCATGAGATCTTGCCAGTCGCGCCCGGCGGCGGTGTGAACATGGACTGGTAACTCCCGTCACCAGTCTCCAATACCTGGCCCACCGAGCCGGTATCACAGTGGAGCTTCGGGAGGTATCCGCCAATCAGATTTCCTCCTCTGTCCTTGACCATGATCATGACATTGGAGCTGGCGCGACCATTTGCCGTAAGCTTTTCAGGATTGAACGACAGGCTTAGCTTTGCAGGAGAGCCAGGATTCAGGCTGAATAAAAATTTTACTCTGGATTTTCTGGCGTTCGATTTGTCCGCCAGGGTCAATGAGATACGCTTTTTTTTCTTTCTGCCGGTCGGAGCGGTGTAGCTGAGCAGGTAGAGACCATCTGAAATCCTTTTGCTGCTTGAGAGTTTTCCTCCCTCTCTGTA
This sequence comes from Myxococcales bacterium, assembly GCA_027031935.1. Classification (GTDB taxonomy): domain Bacteria; phylum Myxococcota; class B64-G9; order B64-G9; family B64-G9; genus JALVPF01. The sequence continues at coordinate 9,102 of JALVPF010000470.1, forward strand.
TGCGACTATTTTCAACGATGAGTTCGGGTGTCCTGATGGCAAGGCGCTTATGAGATAGATCTTCGAAGAACTGACTCCATCAGTCTCCAGAGCAGTTCGCTCGGCAAATCCCACCAGCATTCTATATTTGGGTTGAGGAATATTGACTCGCTTAGTTCGTATATTTCCGAATTCGTCTACGGCCGTGGCCATGGCCTCTGTTTCTCCAGGACCCAGTTCCACCGGTATGACCACATTTCCCTTGTCATCTGATTTTACCGGCCCATATTTACGCTCACCGATTTTCAAGGTGACGCTCACCCTGGGCTTGCTGGTCCTGGTGGGGAGCTTTGTGGCTGAGCGAAGCCTTATTATCCTGAACCCCGGCGGAGCGCCAGGAACTTTTGCCGCAAGAATGGCAACCTGTGGGTATCTTTTTTGGGGCATGGACCATTTTGCCACGTATCTGCCTTTGCCCTTTTCGTGAAATTTATGGAACCTGCCCACATTGGACGCCAACTGCAAGGACATGTGTTCTACGCCGGTTCCGCTGGAGTCCGTGACAGTGATTTCAACCGTAATGGACTTGCCTGGTTCGAGAAGGTATTGCCCATGGGGTGTAGATACCCTGACTTTCAGAGTTTTGGATTGGTCTGCCATGGACGAGGGCGTGGCAAGTAAAAAAGAAAAAAACAAGACAGATGAGAGGCCCAGCTTTGTCAAACCCATTCTCCTGTCCCCCGGTGTCTTGGTTCCAAAAAGTTGATTGTAGCATATAGCATACCAATAGAGTGGATTTTGGCAGGATCTGTGTTCCGTCGTCAAGTTATGGTGAACCCTGATTTCCCACCTCGCTTGCGATCGCATCTACCAACGCTGGATT
>JALVPF010000471.1:0-477 GCA_027031935.1 Myxococcales bacterium
CGGCCTATGAGCGCGCGAGGGGATGATGTACCATGGCTAATGGAAAGACTCCAAAAGAAGGTTCACGAGATGCTCTGGGCAAGGCGCTGGGTGAAAAACCGACGCATTGGAAGGGATTGAAAAAGTGGTTTTGGCCGGTAAGTTTTGGCCTCATGCTCCTTGTGCTGGGTCTGACCGTCGCCGTAATAATAAACCCGGCCGCAACTTCCCAGTCTCTGCCTATAAGTGAAAATGATATTGGCAAGGTCGCACAATGGGATGTGCGAGCCCCTATAAATTTCAGTGTCCCTGACCTGGAGGCCACAGAGAAGAAACGATCAGAAGCACAGGCTTCCATTAGATCCGTCTATGATTTTGAGCAGAACCTCGGAAAGGAACGCGTTCGACTTATCACCGAGGCCTTCGCCCTCATGCAACAGATTGTGGCTGAATACGAAAAGGAAATTCGCAGCTTGGATGCTTCCGATACGGACAAGA
>JALVPF010000471.1:487-3335 GCA_027031935.1 Myxococcales bacterium
GTGATGGGGGCAAGAAAGCACCGGAACACAAGCCTACCAGGCTTTCTTCAAAAGACCAAAAGACCAGGAAAGCGAAGCTGGAACAGGAAAGATCCAGACTGAATGCAAAGATGGACGAAGCCCTTGACGATAAAAAGGGTCAGTTCCTCAAGGTCCTGCAGGTTGTAATCGATGACAAGGCCTTTCAAAATTTGAAAGCTGATCGGTTTTCCATGTCCACCCTCAAGTCCATATCGGCCTTGGTGGATAAAAACATGCGTCACATGATTGTCAAGAGTCAAAAATTGCTTGCCGCTGACAGAACTCAGGGAATAACCGTACGCTATCTGAGGGATGGGGTGCTTGAACAAGAAGTTGTCGTTTCTCTGTTTACCAGGATATTGGACATGCAGGATGCTCTCGAGAGAGTTGAGCAATCGGCTGCGTTGGAGCTTGCGGATGTTCCAGGCAAGATGAGAAGCACCATAGTTAGCGTTGCAAAGGCCTTGATAACTCCAAACCTTTATCTGAACCGCAAGGAGACCGCAAGGAGAAAACAGGAGGCCAGGGATAATGTCGAACCCCTTGAGATCAGTTACAAGAAAAATGAAGTAATAATCCGCAGTGGAGAGAAAATTCTTCGGAAGCACATTGCAGCGTTTCAGCAGATGTCAAAGCTTACGGAGATCTCCAACGCGGTACAAATGGCCATCGGCACCATGCTCATGGTCGCTGTGATGTTGTTGATGGTGACCTTGTTTTCGGCCAAGAATATACGGAAGTTTCGAACTGGTCCCAAGGACCTGGGATTGCTTGCCTTGGTCATGTTCGTGTCGCTGGTATCTGTGAAAGTCTGGTTCTGGATTTTTGGAGCTGTGTTCGATCGATTCCAGCTTTTCCCCTTAGAGGTTTATTATTTTGCCATCCCGTTCGCCGCAGGTGCCATGTTGGTGCGCTTTGTACTCAACAGTGAAATGGCTCTGTCTTTTGCCGCGGTTTTTGCTGTGCTGAGTGGTCTAGTGATGGATGGAAATGTGGGCTGGATCATTTATTGCCTTGTAAGCTCCCTGGTGGCAGCTTCTGCGGTAGGTCAGGTTCGACAGCGCACATCCCTGCTTTATGCAGGCGCCTTGACTGGATTGATGAACATGATTCTGGCCATTGCGCTCTCGCTCCACAGCGGTACTTTTTTGTCTGTTCAGACCTTGCTGATGGTCCTGTTTGCATTCTCAGGTGGATTTCTTGCAGCCATAATCGTTGCAGGTGTGGCTCCTCTGATAGAGGTGGCCTTTGGTTATACCACTGACATCAAATTGTTGGAGCTTGCCAACCTGAACCATCCGCTTCTCAAGGATCTCATCGTCCAGGCACCTGGATCCTACCACCATTCTATCATAGTGGGATCTCTTGTGGAAGCAGCGGCCGAGTCCATTCACTGTAATCCGCTTTTGGCCAGAGTCATGGCCTATTATCATGACATAGGAAAAATAAAGAAGCCGCAGTACTTCTCCGAAAACCAGCGTGATGGCGTCAACAGGCACGACAAGCTCAAACCGTCTCTTAGCGCATCGGTCCTCAGGGCTCACGTGAAGGATGGCGCTGAACTGGCTAGGCGCTATCGTCTTGGAAAACCCATAGAACAAGCAATCCTCCAACATCATGGAACTTCTCTGATGAAATTCTTCTATCAGCGTGCCAAGGATCAAGCGGAGGATGAAGACTCGGTAAAAGAAGAAGATTTTCGTTACCCTGGACCCAAACCGCAGTATCGCGAGATAGCCTTGGTGATGTTGGCAGACAGTGTGGAGGCAGCCGCCAAGAGCATCTCTGATCCATCTCCAGCCAGGTTGCGGGGGCTGGTGCAGAACATGATCAACAGAATTTTTGTGGATGGCCAGTTGGAGGAGTGTGACTTGACCCTTCAGGACCTGCACCATATTGCCAGGTCTTTCAATCGTGTATTGGCTGGAATCTATCATTATAGACCGGATTATCCAGAACCTGCAACCAAGGACACCAGGGAACATCACGAAACAGGCGAGTACAAGGCTGAAGAAAAAAAGGATAATGATAAAAAGGATGCAGACAGGAAAATTCCAGAGGGCAGGGCAAAGGAAGGGCCTTCTGCAGAAAAAGCTGCAAAGCCTGAACGCACCAAAAAAGATGGCAAAAACGGGGTGGATGGAAAGCGGGAGGAGACACCTGACGAGGGCTCTGACGATATCAAGAGATTGGGAATCTGAGGGATTGTTGGAAAACTTTCCATGACGGTTTTCATTACAAAGCGGCGCGGTACAGTAAAGCTGGACAGACGAAAGTTACAGCGTCGGGCCCAAAGCCTGTTGAAAAAAATGGGTCTCGATGAGGGCGAGTTGTCCATATTGCTCACTGATGACGAGGAGATGCAGGAGTTGAACTCCAACTGGAGGGGAAAAAACAAGACAACAGATGTTCTTTCCTTTGCCCAACAGGAAGGAGATGGCGCACAGGTCCAAACCCATGTTTTGGGAGATGTGGTCATCTGTCTGGATCAGGCCATGCGACAGGCGAAAAGGCGCAAGGTCCAACTCTGGTCTGAGGTCATGGTCTTGTTGGTGCACGGAGTCTTGCATCTTGTTGGATATGATCATGTGGGGGTCAGTGCAGCAGAGTCACGGCGCATGTTTCGAAAGCAACAAGAACTGGTGAGCTTCCTTCTTTCATAACAGGGAACCAGGAAAGAAAACATAGGCCCAAATTTCCCACCCCCTGCGGTTGACATGGGGCGGGTCCTTGGGGTAGTGATAGCTCGCTGTCGAAATCATTGTGATGGCCTTAATTTTCTCTACACAAGGAGTACTTCATGTTCAAGGAACTCCGAGAGCGATTG
>JALVPF010000472.1:0-2790 GCA_027031935.1 Myxococcales bacterium
TGCTTTCTGCAGTTGATCTTCAGTTATGAGACCGAAGTTGATTAGAAATTGTCCAAAGTACTCTCTTGGATCGGTAGATCCGGCATTGAAGACTTTGCCCTCCATTATGTTTAGGGTTTTTGTAACTGATGAGCGTTTGAATTTGAGAATTCCGGATCGTCCCCCCTGTAGAATCCACCCGAGAAGGTCCTGAACTGGCATCGTATTGATAGTGCCACTTAGAGACATGGTTACCCCCGGTAACTCACAGGCTTTCATTTTCGAAGGTTTCTGATTTCCTTGTACACCGCCTCGTATCGTCTCGCTGGAAGATCCCAGGAAAAGTCCATGCTCATCCCTGACTCCATGAGCCGTCTCCATCCGACACGATCACTGTACCTGGTCAGAGCTCTTTTTATGGCAGCTAGCAGTTGTGATGAATCAGCATCGCGAAATTTGAATCCTGTGCCAAATTCATCATCCGCGTCATCTATGGTGTCATCAAGGCCACCAACTGCTCTGACAATGGGGACCGTCCCGTACCGCAGGGCGTATATCTGGGTAAGTCCACAAGGTTCATATCGTGATGGGACCAGCAACATGTCAGAGCCGGCTTGAATTACATGTGCCAGTTCTTCATTGTAACCTCGATGAAATGCCAGTCGGTGGGGATGCTCGAAAGCAAGTTTATCCAGACTGTCCTCTATATCCTTTTGGCCTTCGCCCAAAAAAACGAATTGGCAGTCAAGGTCAAGGAGTTCTGTAGCTTTTTTCAGAAAGAGGTCTATGCCCTTTTGATCGCTCAACCTGGAAATGCATCCAATGATAGCTGCATCATGATTCATGGGCAGGCCCATTTTTTGCTGAAGATCTGCTTTGCAGACGGTTTTTCCCGAGAGGTCTTGCATGGAAAAAGGGCTGGCAATGAACGCATCGTGCGTTGGATCCCAGTCACGATAATTGGCACCGTTGAGGATGCCACGTAGATCCTCAGCACGATCTTTGAGAATACCATCCAGGCCAAAACCCATATCAGAAGTTTGTATCTCCTGTGCATAGGTGGGGCTTACGGTCGTCAGCTTGTCGGCAAAAACCAATCCGGCTTTCAGGAAACTCAGCTTGCCGAAAAATTCCATCGTGGAAGGTGTAAACAGTTGCCAGTCCAGGCCCAGGGACATTATGGCCTCGGGAGGAAACAGGCCCTGGTATCCTAAGTTGTGAATAGTGAGAAGGGTTCCCGCTGAATTGATCTCGGGTTTGTCACGGTAAATGTGTTGAACCAAAGCAGCGATTGGTGCGGTCTGCCAATCGTTCAAGTGAATTACATCAGGACTGAAACCGGACATGATGCATGTCTCCAGTGCTGCATGACACAGAAAAGCAAAACGCTCGTCATTGTCGGTGTAATCCTGACCATTTTCTCCGTATAGACCCTGTCGTTCGAAATACTTGGGCTGGTCCACGAAGGCGATGGGGACACCTTCTGGAGATTGCCCATCCAGGATTCCGCCCTGAATGGTCTTTCCCTTTATGGATATGGTGAGTTTCAGCCTGCGCCGCCGAAGATCCCATGTGGCCACGTCGATCTGTCCATAGCGAGGTGTGACCACCAGGATTTCATGTCCCCTCTTTTTCAGGGTTGCGGGCAAGGCGCTCGAAACATCGGCCAGACCACCGGTTTTAGAGTATGGTGCAACTTCTGAGCTGACAAACAAGATGCGCATTGGTATTTGCGAGCCTCCTCAGTCCAGGTTTTCTTCAGGTTCAACAGGTACTACAGTATCATCTTCAGTGCGTCCAATCGATAGTCTTATTACAAGTTCTCGAGATGACTCGGCAGGAATGGTCATCTCCCAGTGAGGGATTATGGCATTGCCCTGGTAGTTGGTCTCCCAACCACCGTCGCCTCTTGAAACCGTCTCGATGGGAAATCGCCAAATGTTTGCGTTGGGTTGCATGTAAAGATCTAGACGTAACCTGCTTGAGTCATCAACGAGGGCGATCCAAGGTGCTTCTTCATGCTCGCCGGAACTTCGTGCCCTGGGCCCTGGACCAATCATCCCGTCCAGTTCCATTCTCTGTTTCGAATGGGTTCGAGGAGGAAGGTTGAGGTTGAGTTCCGGGCAGAACAGAAGGTCTACAGGGACACTCTCCAAATTCCTTATCCTGTATTTGACTTGGACAAGCGCTTGATCACCAGGAATCCTGAATAGCTTTTCGACCACGATTCTGTGCTGCGTTCCATCTCGTTTAATGCTTCCCTTTCTGCTCAGGGCCAACTGGAATTCATAGAGATCTTCATCGATCGCCACTTTTTCCACCGAGTAAGGTTTATCGAGGAAGTCGCCCTCTTCAGTATAGGTGTCAGCCTGCAATTCCTCTAATGTAGTGGCAGGCGACGGAAAACGGTCCATGAAGCACCGCCTTGTCCAGCGATCTCCAAGCATTCTTGAAAAAGCCTGATCTCCCCCTGTGTCTTCAGGATTTTCCCTGGTGCCCGAAGGACTGATGGCAGGCTCCAGGTTTCTGGTCATGGTGTTTGTGACATTGATGGCCGACGGTCTGAAGTCCAGCTCTGTAAGCACTCCCCCTTTGTCCGGATCGAAATATGCGCTCAACAGGGCATGTTCCAGCAGAATTTCATCTTTGCCATCCGAATCAATGTCTGCTTCGTCGTAGGCAATCCATTCGTCGCCCTGACAGCGTCGATCAAGAATGGATTCGGACTTTATCAACTCCGAGTAAATGGCATGCCGAAGATGCGGTAGATACACTCCACCGAAAAGGCCGTGCCAATAAGCGCAGTGGCAC
>JALVPF010000472.1:2800-9947 GCA_027031935.1 Myxococcales bacterium
TAGCGAGCCTCCTCGTGTTCATCCTCCCAGGGGTCTTCGTCACTCAGAGCATCTGCAAGTTTTGCGCTTACCAACAGCATCTTCTTGTGCAATCTGTCAGCTTCCGGGTACTTGGCAAGGAATCCGTTCCATGTGGGATTGGTCATGGACCCTTCGGGTGTCTCTTCCTGCTTGTTACCTGCGAGTTTCAGAAGCTGATTCTGAGCGGAGAATGGAAGCGACCATGTTTCCAGCTCTTGGTATGAAGAGCTGGGTGGGTATATCCTTGCTCTTGGTTCGGATGACTCCATGACTTGCCATGGCTGATGGGTAGTCAGCCACTGTGAGGCCTGAACAAGAGATGCCAGAAAGTTTTCCCACCACTTTTCTTGCAGGATGGTCTTTTCCGTTCCATGCCACATGCCGAGCTTTTCCATGTCGTCCGAAAAAGTGATACTGCTGTAGCCATGTTCCTCATGGAGTTTTCGAAGCTCTGACATGACCTGCTCGACAGGACTAAAGGGGATGGAGTAACGAAGTGATTTGCTAATTGGTAAAAGGTTCAAAACCTGGCCTGTTTGTTCAGTAATCCAGTAGCCTTCAGATGTGTTGTCCAATATCCCTGCCCTTTGGATGGCGATCTCATCCACAAGAGTATATTTGTAACCTGTCTGCAACAGCAGAGAAGCAACTCGTGGCTCCCAGACTCGTTCGGCCAACCACGCTCCTTTGGGTTCGACAGCAAAGCGATCCTGTAGCCATGTCTTCATAAGATCCAGTTGGGTCAATGCGTCGTCTTCAGGTATGGCTGGAAGGATGGGTTCATACATGCCACCACCCAACAGTTCAACCTGTCCCGATGAGATGAGCTGGATGATGGTGTCCATGATTGCTGGACGTTTATCTTCGATCCATTCGAGCAGACATCCGCTAAAATGTAGCCCCAGGTGAATTTCTCGGTGCTCCTTCAAAGAAGCAAGCACAGGTTCATAGCATTTTTCGCAAGCGGACTCGAAAATGTTATCGAGGTTACCCACCGGTTGATGCCCGTGAAGGACCATCACCAGTCGAAGTTTTTTCATCTCAGTCTCCAAGTGCTTTTCACTCCTGAACATGGATGGTACCTCGACCGGAAGTTCGGATCAATTCCATTGGCGTCAATGACGCGATCTCTTTATGGCTGTCAAGGAAACAGAGCCGTTGTATCCAGTCCCTGGCCATCAACAGTTCGCCTTCATGGCGTGGAAATTGCGCCATCACCGTAAAAATTGCCAAAGACGTGCCAAGGAACTGTTTGTTTCCGATTTTTTCGGTGTTGCTGGAAGCAAGGTGCTTGGGTTTATCAAACATGTGGTAATATAGACTCACTGCTATGAGCCTCAGGTTTTCCGCAGCAAGAGATGGATGAGCAAGTCCCAGCAAACCAGCGTGCCAAAGATATCCCATTGCACGTTCGTATTGTTTTTTGTTGAAAAGCTGTCGACCAAGGATATACCAGGCTTCCGCCCACCCTGGTTGTGACAGGATCACATCTTTAAGATCGAGAAAGGTCAGGGCGGAGAGCTTGCCTGTGTCGAGTAGTTCCAGTATGGCTTTTGCGTGTTCCATGTGTTTCATGGCCAGGAGCTTTACCACTGCGGTGCGATCCGAACTGTCACTCAGGTGAGCTTCCAGAACCTGTTGCTGGAGTTCGGAAGCTCTTTTGAGTTTTCCTATCCTGCCCATGAAGTCACCCATGCGGCTCAACAGGAGTGTCTTGTTTGCCGAAGACAGGTCCTTGCGCGAAACAAGCTTCTCAGCCAAGGAGATTGCCCGTTCTGTCTTGCCCTCACGCACATCGATTTCCATGAGGGTCTCTTGGGCCGAGATGTCAGAAGGAATGTGGTAAAGAATCTCGTTGAGAGCTTGTCTTGCTTCCATGATCCTGTTGCTTGAAAAACTTCGCCTTGCCCTGGCGCGAAGACTCGCGATTTCATGTGCACATCTCCTGTCGAAGACGCTCCTCCTGGAAAACCTGAGCTTGGCCAACTCTTCAACCCATTGGTCTATTTGCATTTCATCCAGGTGCTTTTCCCATTCTTTGATGAGGCCTGATGTGTCCGTGGGGTAGATCCCGTTCAGAGTACCTGCCGTATAGGCTCGCTTGAGTTTCGCAGGCCCGTAGGTGTCGAGCAGGAATCGAACGAAGGATCCTGCCACTGTATAGGAACGACCTGCTGAGGCACTCCAGAAGCCTATGGGGTCGAAGAGGTTCTTTATAGCAGGGGCCTTTCCAATTCGTCTAAGCGCTGCGCTCCATGTATGGGGTGAAAACCTGCGGGCAGGCCAATCCACGGCTACTGCCAGACCCTCTGTAATACCGGGGTTGATCAATATTCCATGGGAAGCCGATACTGCAAAAGGACCTGAACCAAAAGATGACGCATAAGCGTGAACCAGTTCATGCTTAAGCGTGGAGTGCGGAATGGAAGTGCCGTTGATGTATATGGCAGGTTGCCATGGTTTGGTGTACTGGGTTCTGCCCGCTCCCAACAGTCTTCTCTTTTGGGAAAAATCAGAAAATACCCACGAGTCGATTGTCGGTAAATCGTAGTCTCCAAGAAGCTGCTTGATTTGATATAGACAAAACTCATGCTCCACTGCGAGCATCTTTCTGCTTGCGGTATCCAGGTCTGACACATGGTGAATCAGAAAGTGTCTTGTACGGGTTGTACCCTGCAGAAGTTTCTCAAGGGCAGAGCGCTGCCTTCCAAATCCTAGCCGTCCCGAATAGCCCCAGAGACCTGCAGCCGTGCAAAGGGCAGCCACAAAAAGAATCGAAGACCACATTCCGTAGCGCTTTATTTTGAGTGCTGCCTTGTTACCAATCCATGAAGCCAGGATCAATAGAGCCACGGAAAGTGCAAGACCAAAAATTCTGGACATGATTAGAGGTGTTCCAGGCTCTATCACGTCATCATAGATGGGGCCTGCTATCCACCCTGCAAGCTGGTTATAGGAAAGGATCTGGGGCCCTGACCACACCTCCCAGATATTTATGATTGCCACGGCGATCCATAGCACCGCAAACGCTGAGCCGGACAAGAAGCGGCGCCTGATTACCAGGCCTACTGCAACCCCCCAAGCTGAGCATATGAGCGATGTCGCCATGGGAAGGAGTAAAAACAATATTACACCCTGCGTGAAGTTGCAGTTTTGAACACGGAGGGCGTTGAGGGATATGATTAAAAATGCCGGTATGGAAGCGATCCAGTTTGCCGTGGTAGCTAGTAGCCAAAGTGAAAACCAGGATCGATCTCCTTTGGAATGCCTGACCGTGGAAATCCCAACGGGCCCCGCCAGCACCGAGGCAAGAAGGCTGATGGCAAGGCAAAATTCATAACCCAGCAAGTTGAACAGCGGTACGAAAGCGAGCAAGAGTGCCAAGAAAAATTGCAATATAAGGCTGGTCCAGAACGCTGGTCCAAGGGGTATGTATTTTGCAGAGTCCGCTGATTTCCGGTTCAGTTTCAGGTTCAGATTCATGATGTTTGTTTATCATGCCTGGTGCGAGACATTCATTAACTATTTGACGGACAAAATACCATAGTCTACCATCTGCTTAGGGTCGATGGACTGGATTTAATTTGTTCTAGACAATACAATATATTTGCGTCGACTCAAGGAACATAATATGACCGAGCAAACGGGTGAAGAGAGAAGAAAGCACATCAGGGCACCCATAGAACTCAAGGTCGAGTATAAAAAGCTCAACACTTTTTTTTCTGATTACACGAAGAATATATCCAAGGGTGGAACCTTTATCAAAACGGACCGCCCCTTGCCAATTGGAACCGAGTTTCTCTTTCGCTTGTTTATACCTGGCCGCGATGAGCCCTTTGAAATTCAAGGCGAGGTAGTTTGGCTCAATGAGGAGGGGAACATATCTCGTCCCGATGTGAAGGAAATGGGCATGGGGATACGTTACGTCTATTCACAGGAGTCTGAACGAGAGGAATTCCACCACGCGGTGGGGGAGATGATGCGGAAGTCATTGGGGGAGAAGCTATATCGCAAGCTTCTTGAAAAGGACTCTGAAGCGGACGATCAATAGGTGTCGATTTTCGTCTTGTCGATTTGGAAACTGACGCGGGCCATCCATACTTCCTCAGCCTTGGCGCTGGAAAAAAGATACCGAAGGGGAAATGCTGGAGCTATGGTATCCAACCATTTCCATCCCAGTATCCAACTGCGTGGTGGTGACACTTCGGGCCTTGCTGACACCTCTACTCTTATGGTCACAGACTTGATACGTCTTTTTAATGCGGTCCTGATGTTGTCGAGCAAGCTTACCCTGGGGGCATGACGGGCTGATGGGTAGGAAAGTCGATAGCAGAAATGGTAAGTCTGTCCAGGTACGTCCTTATATGACTCTAGGCTCCTGATCTCGCCAGTGCTTACCTCTGCTTTGAAGTCTGCGCATGACACGTTCTCGAAATTCATATTTGAGTTGATCAGTTTGCGCTCCCGCGCGAGCGTGTCGTGAGCCTTTGGCCCCTTGTTGAACTCATCTTTCCACTGGTTGAAATCTTTGGCGAGCATCTGTTTGCGTGTATCGCTGGACAAGTTGCTCTTTACCATCATGCCCATTAAATGAGCGCCGAGCATATCTGAAAAAAGATAGATTCCAGCAGGATCATCTTTCTGCAGGGCCTTCATGAACTGGTCTGCTGCCTGCTGAGGTGGAGCCCACCATAAATATCTTGTACACTCTAGTGCGGATAATAATAGGTAAATAATGCCTATGATCACTGCGATTCTAACAAGGATTGTGTTTTTCGGGGTCTTGACGACATCATAATCTATCGTGGGATCGGATGAGAGATTGCCTGCACTCATTTTAGACCTAGATTCCGGGTATGTTTTGTAAACGTACCAGGCTTCCGACGCTTATTTCGTGTTTTCGTACAAATCCTCCGTTTACCTCCAGAACGAACCTGGAGGGTAAACCCACGCTCCTTTTTTTTGTTGTCAGGGGTTGAGCATTTTCGACTATACCCACGATTCGAAGGTTGCCCCCGATGAAAAGCATGTCCAAGGGAATATACGTGTTTTTCATCCAGAAATATCTTGGGGCATCAGCCTGGTAGACGAACAACATCCCTGCGTCGGGTGCTAGCTTTTGACGGAACATCAAGCCTCGTGTCTGTTGCTGTGGTCTGCTGGCAATTTCTACTCGAACAGGTACAGGTTTTCCTTCACTGCTGGTAAGTATTACGGTTGCAGGACCTGATGGCTTTCGCCTGGCACATCCGCTGTTGACACTGCATGAAAAGAGCACTATGGCTGCGATGGGGAGCATCTTGCAGAGCACTAGCACACCTCTTACTGATTTATGGGTTCAAGCCTTATGAGGACATCCGTGGGTTCATCGGAATCCGATGAGACACGAATGGGAGCTGGTAACACGCCTTGGGCGATCAATAGAGGGTTGGAATCCATACCTTGTGCATAGAAGAGCCAGACAGGCCCCCGATCGGGAATTCCGTCTATTGTAGCCTCCTGGTCTGTCTGAAAAGCAATGGTTACGGTTTTTGTGGCGTCGTATTCCTTGTACGCTTCGTACCTGCCAGAGCCTATTGGGTATTCATTGGTGAGTTCTGTGCTCGTGGGTTTGTTGTCTTCTACACGAAAAACATAAACTTTCACTGTCGCCAATTCATCAGCCAGGGCTCTGGGAACTTCAATGCTTGCGGATGTGGAACCCAGGCCGTTTGTGAGATCCGCAGGTCCGCAAGCTGAAAGCATGGTGGCAAGCAGACTCATGGCCATGGCCACTGGTATGAGCGACGGCTTGACTGTGTTTAGAGAGCCACTGTCCATGAGATTAATCTCCCAATGTAAAATGGACATGTGCAGAGCCAGTAGGCGTGTTGTCCTTGGCAAGGGTCAAGCCCACCACCAATCCGGTACCCACCAGGACGACTCCTACTACGGGCCACAGCCACCAATGGTAAGACGTACCAGAGCTTTTCGCTTGCTTGGGTTTTTCCTGGGGTGGAGTCAGAGGAACCTCAAACGGTCGCTCCTTGCTGCCTGCTCCACCGATCTTGTTGTCATCAGAATCTATTAGGCAGATGAAATAGGAGAGTGTGTTTGTCTTGTTGCCCAGGGCTGGCGGTATGGTAGCCATATAGGTATCATGGGGTCCTGCTTCCATCTGTATTCTGCTATATTGACCAGTGGTTCCATACCTGTATCTCACCAGCAATTGCCCACCTTTGGGCATCATGTTTGTTTTGGCTCTCAGAATCAGGCTCTTGCCTGCTACCCCAACCTTGGGCGCCTCATGAGATATGGCCAATCGGGCAAGGGGCTGAGTGTCGTGCCTGGGCATGGATGCCTTGACCTGTTTAAATAGGCTGTAAATTTTTGGTGCGGTTCCTGCCGGAAGCCTGAACTCGGGCTTGAGAATAAGGAGCCTGCGAAAGGTTCGAATGGCGCCTTGTTGGTCTCCTAACGCTATTTCACAGTATGCCAAGTACTGTAAAGCTCCAATGGTTCGAATCTTGGTCAGTCTTTGCGAACTCAAGGCCTTTTTAAAAAGCTTCAGTGCCTTTTCATAGCGTCCATCGTAGTAAAGCTGTATAGCCTGATCAACCTGCTTGGCCTGCTCGGCAGAAGAACTAGGCTCATGGTCAGCCATGAGAAAAACAGTACCTGGAACAGTCCCTGGTAAAGGGGTAAGACCTATTTTTACCAGTGTAAAAATCATTAGTAGCATCATATGCATAGGTACTTTTGTACGTCTTTATGTACGCGGATGTCAACCCCGGTGGCCTGATGGCCGCAAGCGAGGGTAAAAAGTAGGGACGTAGCAGGGCCGGACAGCAGAGGACAAGAAAGGCAGGAAAGGCAGGGACGGAGGTCTGATTTTTTCAAGAATGTACAAGATTCTTGTACACTCAGCCAATTTTCGATACCCCTGCCAAGATCCTGACTCTTTGTTTTACGGACAGTTACAGTAAAATTTTTTCTTGGCATCGTTTGTGCTTGTTCTCCTGGCATGCGAGTTCCAAGAAAATACACCATCGAGCGATTCATTCCTTTTCACAAGATCTGGCGCTGTCACAACAAGGAATTCCTCTTGCAGTCCCATACGGAAAAGCATGCCTATCTCAAGTGCCTG
>JALVPF010000473.1 GCA_027031935.1 Myxococcales bacterium
CCAGATATACCGAAGGCAGATCTGGCGCAAGGTCTATGGCTGCATCCATAAACCTAGATGCTTGTTCAGCGTCCTCCCGTTTTGAGGCATCAAATGCGTTGTGGATCAAAACCCAAGCATGTGGGTACATATTCCTGATTGCCAACTCCCTGCGTATAGCTAAAAACCGTCTAAAATCCTCCTTGGCCAAATCAAAATCCCTCTGGTCGAGGTGTAACCTTCGCTGTTCCCAGGCACTGTCCAAGTCTCCAGGATTTGTAGATACCGGTAGTATTGACCCCTCAACGGCCATATCAGGTACAGCACCGGGAGACGATTCCCCAGATGACGATCCCTTTTTGACTTCTGTATATGATTCAAGTTTTTTCCCTTTGGAATCAGCGCCTTCATCCTTGTTTTTGACGGGTATATTTTCTTTTTTTACCAAGGGAACAAGAGTTATGGTGTCGCCCTTGTTCTCATTATTCTTTGTGCCAGCATCCTTTTCGACCGCCTTGTCCTGCTTTTCCTTTCCGCCTGATTCCTGGACATCTCCCCAGCCATTATCCTCAGCATCTTCCTTGGCTCCCTGGAATTCTTCATCCTTGTGTTCATCTTCATCCTGGTTTTCCAGATCTATCTCAGGTTCATCGTCCTTGGCACCATCATCGTCCGGCATGCTCCAGAGATCACTCTCTGTCTTTATTTTATTTTTCCTTTTCTTGACCGGCTTTTTGTTTTCATGAGTACCGGCATCAGAAACATCGGAATCATGTGCATCTTCTGAGGGCACAGTAAACACCTGAGCGAGAAATTCATTCTGAGAGCTGTGGGAAGGAGCTGCACTCAACAACATGAAGGAGATTAAAAAATTGGTCCACATAAGAAAAAAGGATATCTCAATAGGACATCCAAGGCAAGCAAGCGAATGCGCAAAAAAGCTCTCTGCTTTCGCAGAGAGCTTCATGAATGCCGAGGGCGGGATTCGAACCCGCAAGGGTTGCCCCACACGCCCCTCAAGCGTGCGTGTATACCAATTCCACCACCTCGGCAGAACAGATTATCAAATACCACGGACTGGGCTTAATAGCATCCGTTTGACCACCTGGCAACAAAAAAAAGACCCCCGGGTAAACCGGGGGTCTTTTTGATCCGCAGGCAGTCACCTGCAGTACTTATCTCTTCTTAGTACCTGTACCTCAATCCCAATGAAGCGGAGAAGCCCGTTCGGTGTCCGGTATAATCGCCGAACTGGTTGGGCGCTCCTTCGGGATAGTCATCGGTAACGATACCGGTCTTGTCCCTGAGGTGCAAAACGTTGATCATCTCGGCGATGATATCGATCTGCTGACCTGTAAGCTCTTTCATGTCCCAGACGACTTTCAGGTTGAGTCCGAACATGTCAGGCAGTCTGTACCAATAGGGATCGTCTGGTCGTTCCCTCGAATAACCACGCTTGTAGTCGAAGTTGTTGTAGCCACCCCAGTACTTGTTGGTGACGTTCTTGGTGTAAGGTGCACCGGTGGACCACCAGACGTTTCCACCCACCTCAAGACCATAGGGAAGGTGATAGGAACCGTTGAGCTTCAACCTGTGTCTGATGTCGTAGCCCAGCCAACTCCACCAGTAGTCGTTCTGACGGGGGTTGTCCAGGTAGGCTGAAATGAACGTATCAGGAGCACCCTCTGCCCGAGAGTAGGTATATGAGCCATCCATCTGCCAATTATTGGAGAAGTTCTTGCGAGCAACCACCTCGAAGCCCCAATACCTTCTCCAGGCTTCCTTGGGTGTTCCCAGAGACCAGATATAGGTCTCCTCGCCGTTCTTGTATCCGATGACGTCAGTACCTTGCTGGTTCCAGATCAAGTTGGCTTCATCATCTTCATAGATATGCTTGGTCTCTCTCCACAGTCCATTTACACCCAGGGAGAAATCGGTAAAAATCTCACGCTCGAACTGCAGGGTAACCTCATCGGCGTGTGGGGCTGTCAGGTTGTCCTTGACTATAACACCAGAATCTCCACCGGAATGACGAACGAAGATGTCATACTGACCCGTGGCAGGATTGTACTCGTAAGTCTCTGACTCCTGGCTCTTGCCTACGAAATCAGACAAGGTCAGATACCCGGTATCCACGTACCTGTTGTATCCAGCGCGGAACACGGTCTTGCCATCACCAGTGATATCCCAGACCAGATTCAGTCTGGGGCTAGTGGTCGAGAATGATGTAATTACGTCACCCTTGTAGTTGCGCATCTCGGCCCAGTCGAATCTGATCCCTGGCTTGATGGTCAAATCTTTTGTAAGTTTCCAGGCATCCTGCACGAAGATCCCCAGGGTATCACCGTCGATGGTCGTATGGAGCTTTTCGAATTCTCCCTGATCGTTCTTCATGAGTTGAGAGATCCTATAGGGTCTTCCGGAACGATCCGTATATGACGCGCCGCCAGGAATACCCTGTTCCAGAACCTGCCAGGTGTGAGCATACTGCCAGCCGGCCTTGAACTCGTGGTCTCCGAGGGCACCATCAAGATAGTAAGTCCAGGAAGAATCGAACTGCATGCGATAACGCTTGGAGAGATAATCCAGGCTATCATTTACTGTGGTCAAGCCCGTGTCCTGGTCGTAGTGAGAGCGGCAATCTTCGTTATCCATCTCCCTGCAACCCATGGGATAGATGTCCAGCGTTCCATGGGACAGGGCTATCTGGGTTTTCTGGAACAGACTGCGAGTCCAAAGCGCCTCCCATGACAGCGAATAGAATCCACCACCCTGGAACCTTTGGCGCTCGGCCTCATCGGCAACATATGTGCTCTGAATCTCGTTTTCTATGGTCGTTGGATCACCCTGTACCAAGACGGTAAACTTGTGGTTATCCGTCGCCTGATAGGTCAGCTTGCCCAAGGCGTATAGGCTGGACCAGATACGCGGAGCGTGTTGAATCTTCTCGGGATTGGCAGGGTTGAACCAGTCATCGGTGGAACTCAGCTTTGATATGGCCCGATCCAATTCCACCGAAGCGAAATACCAGAGTTTGTCCTTGATGATGGGTCCACCCACGTTGATATTGAACTGGTATGAATCGTTGGAAGGTGCACCCTCTTTTTCGAAATCATCCTTCAAGGTGAACTGGTTGGGCTTGGCATAGAACGATGTATCCAGATGGAACTCGTTACCACCGCTCTTGGTCACCAGGTTGATGATACCACCTGTGGCATAGCCGTACTCGGCATCCAGACCACCTGTGAGCACCTGTACTTCCTTGATGGCGTCAAAGTTGAAGTTGGCGCTGAAGGTATTGGTCACAGGGTCGGTGGTGTTGACACCATCCACCAGATACTGGTTGGAGTACAGGGAACCGCCATGGATGTTGGGGTTTCCGCCACCAACAACACCAGGTGCCAAGGTTGCAACTGACTGATACTGCCTGGACACAGGAACTTCTTCGATGAAATCATCATCGTAGTTTCCACCCAGGGACGTTCTTTCCTTGTCCACAACAGGCCGCCTGGCTGTAACAACAACCGTCTCTTCGGCGGTTGGAAGCTCCAACAGGATATCCAGCGTCACGGTAGAACCGATACCAACCTTTACATCCTCCTGCTTGAACGGCAAAAAGCCCTGTTGCTCGATCTGCAGATTGTACTTGCCTGGTGGCAAACCGAAGAACAGAAAACTACCATCCTCAGCAGTCTGGATCTTTCTTGTACCCATCATGTCCTTGGAACTGATGGTTACAGTTACTCCGGCCAACGGAACGCCGTCCGGATCAAAAACAGTACCTGCTAACTTACCCGTCTGTACTGTTGCCATGGCAGGTAACGCCAGGGCAAGTACCAGCGGGACAACGAACATGGACGCGAACGTCGTAATTCGAGAGCGTCTCACTTTGGGCCTCCTTTTCTTCCTACGGACATGCAACCGCTTCTTGCCCTAGTTGGTGGTGAAAGTAACATTACAGATGTAATCCCCCGGATCACCTTCCCATCCAGCGATGAGCAGGAGATACGGGACACCTGAGGTTACAGGGATATCGGTGGCGACTTCGGGCTGAGCAGCACTTGCACCAACATATCCGTCTGCAGCCTGACCAGTAGTACCATCGATGAGGACCATGTCATAATCAGACGCTGCAGCGGTCCAGTCCAATGTATAACTAAGGGTTCCATCGGCATCCGGAACTATCAAAAACAGGTCCACATCGCCTGTCCATGATGAGCCATCGTTGGATACCTCTGTTGCCGTGCCTATGATCGTAGTGGTGAACCCCGGCAATATACTTACCGGTGTTGCCGTAGAGCCTGAGTCGTTTGGTTCCACCTCGCGGGTAAAGTTGTAACCGAAGTCCATGGTATATACACCTGGGTTACCCTCCCAGCCTACCACGATGAAGCCATAAACTTCACCGGCATCCACGTTCATCATGGAAGCTTCGGGTTTGTTTGAGGTGGCACCGGCGTATCCGTCCACCACTGCCAAGGAACTGCCATCCAGCTTGACGAGTACCAGGTCATAATCCGATGCTTCGTCGACCCAGTCCAGGCGTGCACGGATTGTTCCACTGCTTTCGGCCACGAACAAGGCCACGTCCCAATCGCCGGTCCATGAAGATCCGTCGTTGCTTACCTCGGACAGGTAGCCTGTCCAGCGATAGTCATAACCGTTCTTGATTGTGCCGAAATCCTGTACGTCAGGAAGGTCGTTTGGCTCTTCATCAAAGAAGTCCGTCTGAACCTCTGTGGCCTGCTCGCAAGCATCACCGACACCGTTGCCATCGGAATCCAACTGGGCAGTGCAGGTTCCGTTGTCACATGTATCACCTGCTCCGGCGCAGTCTTCGTCTGTCTCGCAGGTGGGATTGGGGTTTGCAACGGCAGGACAATTGTCAGATGCGTTCTCTATACCGTCGCCGTCAATGTCCGAATCACACACATCGCCTTGTCCGTCTGCATCCGTATCGGCCTGATCGGCATTTGCATCCGACGGGCAGTTGTCACAGGCATCACCCACACCGTCGGAATCACCGTCAGCCTGGTCGGCATTGGCGACCAAAGGACAGTTGTCAGCAGGATCATCTACACCGTCGTTGTCATCATCGGTATCGCAACCATCCGGAATGGCATCGCCATCCGTGTCCGTTCCATCATCAGCGGTATCAGGACAGGCGTCACAGGCATCGCCCATTCCATCGCCATCCGTATCCGTACCGTCGTCTGCCATGGCCGGGCAAAGGTCACATGCATCACCGATACCGTCGTTGTCGCCGTCTGCCTGGTCTGCATTTTCCACATCCACGCAATTGTCGGCAGCGTCATAGACACCGTCACCATCCGTATCGGTGTCACAGACATCCCCGATGCCGTTTCCGTCCGAATCGTGCTGTACGGGATTGAAATTAAAAGGACAGTTATCAGAGCCCGTGCATCCGCTTGCACTTATGCCCGGGTCGCATATTCCGTCACCATCATCGTCAGGATCACATGCATCTCCTAGGGCATCAAAGGATGCAGCCGGGTCCACTTCGCAGATGCTTCCACCCTGGCATATGAACGCCGTCGGACAAGTGAAGTCTCCATCACAACGCGGCTTGCAGGTTCCCGAGTCACAGACAAAACCAGCGCCGCAATCGAAGGGGCCGGAACACTCTGCAAATTCCATGGGTGCATCGGTGTTGGTCTGATCATTGGCAACCGCAGGACAGTTATCGCACACATCGCCAACTTCGTCGCCATCAGAATCAGCCTGATCGGCGTTGGCTGCCGTCGGACAATTATCACATTCATCACCGAAGCCATCGGAATCCGTGTCCAACTGTCCGTTGCAAAGCCCGGTCTCCAGATCGCAGATTCCTGAAGCTCCAACACAATCATCATCCGATGCACAGCCCGGTCTGGCATTGGCCACCAGCGGACAATTGTCATCAGCGTCCGCCACACCGTCACCATCACCATCATCGTCACAGGCATCGCCTATGCCATCTTCATCCAGGTCGGCCTGATCAGGATTGGCCACATCCAGACAATTGTCACAAAGGTCACCTGCGCCATCTCCGTCACCATCCGCCTGGCCCGGGTCGAATTGAGCAGGACACACATCACAATCGTCAGGGATGCCATCACCGTCTTCATCAGCAGTGTCGTTGGGAGTCATGGGACAGACATCGTCGCCATCGTCGAATCCGTCGTTGTCATCATCCATATCGCAGGCATCACCGACGCCGTCACCATCATTGTCCGCCTGATCTGCATTGGAAGTCTCACAGGAATCGCCAGCACAGGTTCCGCAACTGGAAGAACAATAAGCGTCGTAGCTGCCACAGAGATCGGTACAGACCTGCTCACATCTCGAACAGGAGTCGTACTTTTTCCTGCTGCAAGGACCTGAATCCACACAGTCATCACGATCCGAGTCACATTTCTTGTAACAGTCATTCTGGTCTTGCTCGAGATCGGCCGGGAACATGTCGCACTTGGCGATACAGGTGACCCTGGCGTTTTCACACTTGGTTACTTCTGTCTCCAGGCAGCCGGAATAGGCAAAGCAATCGTTGCCACCGTCGGCGCAGTCCGAGCAGGCGTCACTGAGGCACTTTTCCAACAGAGCCGGGCATTCGCCGCAAGCCATGGTGGCTGTCTTCTCGCACTCTATCCAGGCGCCATCCCATTTGTCGCGGGGATTTTCGTACTCTTTGTCCGCTACCGGGTTAGCAGCCAGGCAGGTACTCATGTTGCCTCGGCAATTGTCACAGGCATCACCAATTCCATCAGAATCACTGTCTTTCTGATCAGCGTTGCCAGCCTTCGGGCAATTGTCCGAATCATCGGCAATGCCGTCACCGTCATCATCGGTATCGCAGGCATCGCCCTGACCGTCATTGTCCAAATCGGCCTGGTCCGGATTGGCTACCTCGGGACAATTATCACCAGTGTCCTCCTCATCCGATTCACGATACTCGATCTCGTCACCATCGGAATCCAGGTAACCATTACACGCATCACCAGGTCCTACACCATCTGTATTGGCCTGGTCCGGATTGGGGTCTTCAGGACAGTTATCACACATGTCGCCGACACCATCGCCATCCGAATCGGCCTGGTCGGTGTTGTATGTATTGGGGCAGTTGTCATCGGCAAGTCCATCACCATCGTTGTCGCCATCGGCGATTCCGTCGAAGTCGGCATCCGTGACTTCTGAGTCGATGAGCAACTCGGACAAGGTATAAAGAATCCATCCCTTGGAGAAATCCACCTTGCCACCAGGTACCGGTGAGCCTTCCTGCATCACGAAGTCTGCCGCGGTTGGGACGCCCATGGTGGAGAAGTTGAGATTGTTGGAGCCATCATTGTCAGCAAAGGCATATACCCAATACTGACAGAAACCTGCTTCCTGGTTGCAGGTCGTAGGAGAGCAGACCACACCTTTTACAAACTCTCCCGGCTCGCCACAATTACAGTCAGCATCGGACTTGCACTCTATGACCGGAATGAGTACACCATCGAACCAACCGGTCATATCGCCCGTGACAGGATCCACCTGCAGATCCCTGACGGTAGACCCACCCACCGGGTACTTGGGATTGCCAGCCTCTGCCGAATTGGGATCGTCTTCGGCCGAGTATGCGCCTGGTACAACCACGAAGGGTTTGGGATCAGGATAAGCGCCGACCAGTATTCTCCCGACCACGGTGCCTGAGATCGCAGACAAGGCAATAGAGTATTTCGTTGGCGTCGTCGTCTCGTACCATTTCAGGAACCTGAGCAGATACTCCTGGGTCGGATCCGCCACCAAGGTTATATCTATGGGCGCTGTTCCCGTAAGATCCCAGGTGATGAAATCCGCACCACTGGTACCTGCGGGCCTGGAATACAGTATGGGCACGAAGGCATCCTGCCCGGCGTTTTCCCAGTCCACGTGAATGGTAAGAGAAGACTTCTTGTCCACCTGGAACTGATACCAGACAGTCGAAGGGTCACCACATGCGGCCCCTCCGTAAGTTGCGCTAATCTCTCCTTTTACGATCAGCGCTGGTGCGTCTGAAACGATTGTAGGCAGGACATGGGGACTGTCATAACAGTTACCGGTGTCACCGCCCTGGACCTGGGCACCCTCAGCCGCCTTGGAAGGCAACAGCGGGTTGAGTGCGCCCGGGATCCGGATGGTTCCGCGGATCTCCGTGTACTTCTGGACAGCGCTCTCGTCATAGACAGTATCGCACGCCAACAGCGGCACCAATACCATCCCTGCGAGAGACACCATCAGCCACGATTTGATCGCTCTTTTCATCACGGCCTCCGATGCGATGGTTGTGTTGAAGGTTTGATTCATCATCACCCAAAACAAATGAAAATTTTCTGCCAACTATTGGCAGCTATCACACTCTTTCGCCACATGTCCACACATGTGGTACATATTACGATTCAGGTGCTCTCGGCTAACATGTATTTGGATCTTCCGCAAGAAAAAAATACACAACTAGATATAAACAAAAGACAACAAACTTCAAATGTTAACTGAAAGCATCCTCGAATCAGGCTCTATTTCCAAAAACGTTTTGCCTTATGCAATTTATTCTTGCACCTGCTCCGTAAAAACGATAATAAAACACCTCCGACACCCAAGGAGGTCGGTTTGCGAAACAACAACGCCTCAAGGACAACAGGACTCTCAAGAACAACAGGACTGCTGCTCGCAGCTTCGCTTCCGGCATTGCTGTTGCTTTCAAGCGGATGCGACGTCATCAAGGCAAGGGAGTTAGCCCGAGAGGGTAACGATGCCTACCTAGCGCTGGACTATCGAACCGCAATCAAGAAATACATCCAAGCACAAAAACTGGATCCGGAAACACCCAACCTCTATCTGAACATGGGTTATTCTTACTTCAGCATCTTCAACCCTACTTCAAAAAGCCCCATGGAGCGAAAAGCTGCGGAAAAAGCCGTGTGGGCCTTCGAGGAACACCTCAAGCGCAATCCTGAAGACGATGCGGCCAGGGTATTCGAAATAAAGACCCTTCTAAAGGCTGCTCCCAACGACAAAAAAATGGCAGACAAGGCCCTGAAAACCTTCCTCGGCATGTTGAAGCAAAACCCGAAAGATTCAGAGGCCAGGCAGTACCTGATCACCTTGTTCATCGACTGCCATCGCTATGAAGACGCTGTAGAGTTTTTCAAAAAGGATTTGGACAAAAAACCGGACGATGTTCAGACTATGAAAATCCTGGCCATCATTGCCGACAAGTCCGAAAAGACGCAGGAGGCCCTGGAGTGGTACTGGCACAGGGCAGAGGTAGTAAAGGATCAGGAGAAAAAGGCGCTGATGTTCTACGAGGTTGGCACCTATACGTGGAATCTGCTGCATTATCAGCCCAACAGGATAAAAGGTATTGAGGCCCTTAAATTTGCCGACCAGGGTATAGAGGCCTGCAAGAGAGCTATGGCCCTCAAAGACAAGTATGCCGAAGCGATGATCTATGCCAACCTCCTGTTTTTGAAACGCGCCCTGTACGAGACGGACGAACAGAGCAAGAGCATGGATCAATACGAAGCCTTCGAGTTGAGAAAGAGCGCCGGATTGATCCTCAAGGAGCGCAAGGAGAAGCAGGCAGCTACGGCCAAAGCCTCCGATGGTTCCCAGGAACAGAACGGGGCCAAAAAGGGAGATGCACCAGGAGACAAGGAAAAACTTTCTAGATAGAGGCACCAAAACATTCCCCCGGTTCGTCATATTCAAAGAAAGACGGCAGACCGACGGGGAGGAGATATGTTCGAGTCGTTTACACAAAAGCAAGAAACCCGGAGCAAGAGACTGACAAAAGTGCTGTTGGGCTCACTGTTTTTGCACGGTGTGGCACTTTCCGTAATCCTTTTCATGGATCACATGCGGATAAACCCTGTGCCGCAGCCACCGGCCATGGTCACTTTTGTAGACTTCGCATCAT
>JALVPF010000474.1 GCA_027031935.1 Myxococcales bacterium
ATAATAATCGGCGCAGGGCCTGCAGGCATGACCGCTGCCATATACCTGGCAAGAGCCAGGGTAAAGACTCTTCTTCTGGACAGCGGGACTCCTGGCGGTCAGATGCTGCTTTCGTACGAGGTTGCCAACTACCCGGGAGTGGAGCAGACATCCGGTAGACAAATAGCCACCACCATGCTGGCACAGGCCAAGAGCTTCGGTTGCGATGTAATCACCCACTCGGATGTCATCAGGCTCGAGTTGGATGGAGAGGAAAAAATCGTGGAGGTGGAAGACGAGGGAACATTTGTGGCTCCCGTGGTCATCCTGGCCATGGGTGGAGTCCCTCGAACCCTGGGCATGGAATCGGAGAAAAAATTCCAGGGACTTGGTATCTCATACTGCGCCACTTGTGATGGCGACTTTTTCACCGACAAGGAGATCGCTGTAATTGGTGGCGGAAACTCCGCCCTCGAGGAAGCCGTCTCCTTGACCAAGTATGCATCCAAGGTGACCATAATTCACGAGTTCGACGAGTTCCAGGCCCAACCATGGGTGGTACAAGAAGCCAAGGCAAACCCCAAGATCCACTATCTCATGGCCCAGAAGGTGCTGGGATTCGAAGGTGATGAATCCCTGGAGAAGGTGATCTCCGAAAACAAGAGCGATGGCAAAAAGAACGAAGTCGTGGTGGACGGATGCTTCATCTTCATAGGCTACGTACCCAACACCGAGTCGCTCAAGGGCAAGGTGGAACTGAATGAGCGTGGCGAGATCATCACCGACGAGGCCTTGGCCACCAACATACCCGGAGTGTTCGCCGCAGGCGACAGCCGGGTCAAGCGGTATAGACAGATCACCACATCCGTTGGTGATGGAACCATAGCAGCCCTCAGCGCCACCGAATACCTGCGTGAAAAATCGTCCAAGGCAGCCTAGATTCCCCATCAGCCCATTTTTTGAAGGTCTTCAGGGATAGGCTCTATCCTTGCTGCCTGTATGCTACCAACACACAGCAAACAAAATCGAAATGCTACTACAAGCAAGCGGTATGAATGATCTGGAGTCTAGAAACGTGCTATGATAGTGCTCGCCGTGGAGGTAAATTCCGTGACAAACAAAGACGATGGAACGGGAGACTCGACGCAGCACGGATTGGATCATGTTGTGCTGCTATGTCTTGCTCTCCTGGGTGTTTTTGCAAGCTTCAAGCAAGCCCATGCCGTGTCCGCACGCTGGTCCTTTGAGCAAGCCTACGACAATGTGAACGATGGCGACTGGTACAAAGGCTACGACAACGAGACGGCCACTCTGGCCTGGGGTGAATCCTACGTGATGATGTCTCTTGCAAGCATGTACCGTGCTACCTTGGACCCCATGTACCTGGATCGCCTGGCCATGCACATAGACGGGGTCCTGACCCAGAGGGACGACGCCCGCGGACTTACCGACTATCGTGGTGTCTCTGGCGCATGCTGGCGCAACCTGCACTACCAGCCTGACAACCAAGCCTATTGCTACGTGGTACACACAGGCATGCTCACCTACCCCATGGTGGAATACGCACGACTGGTCAGGCGCGATGGACTGGAAGAAGAACTGGCGCCTGATGGTGAATCCCACGGCAGCAAGGCTTCCAGGTATATCACCGCAGCCCAGCAGAGCGTTGCCTTCCATGAAGACCAGTGGAACCAGGCTGGATATTATATCTTCCGCCCTGATGCCACATTCCTGGACTACGCTGGCACGGATGTACCCCTGAACCAGTCCAACGCCCTGGGCCGGACCCTGATCGTACTCTACGAGCTTACGGGTGAAGAATCTTACCGCCAGAAAGCCGAGGCTCTAGCTGTCAGATTCCGCGAGCAATGCACCACCGGTGCTGACGGAACACTTCTTTGGAACTACTGGGGCGGTGCATACACAGGATCCGGTGAGGACATTTCCCACGCTGCCTTGAACGTGGGTTTTGCAGTGCTGGCAGCACAGCAGGGATTCGGCTTTTCAGCTCAAGACATGTCTGCTATGGCGAGGACTTTTGTCGAGCGTGTCTATGTAGACGATGCCACGTTTTCAGATCGCATTGGAGGAGGGAGCACCAACGGTTCCAGCTATCGGCCACAGGTGGGCAGATGGGTCATACTCTCGCCCATGCGCACGAGCATATACACGGCAGTGAGGGACGTGTACGAACGTGACTATGCGCCGGACAGCGTGGGATCTGGATCCATACTCTATGGATGGGCGCTTTTGGCCGAATACGAGCCACCGCTTTGCTCGCACTTTTTCTACTACGTTGACTGGGCCGATCAAGGTGCTTTCATGCAGGCTACTGCCGTCAATGCCAACATACTCACCAAGCCACCCGAGTTGAGCGCTCCTTGCATGATCCCGCTCCAGGTGCATATGCCCCGTCGGACCACCGCAGCCCAGTGGGATGGACAGGCATACCATCGCGTGGCGAAGTGGCAAGCAACTGGTGATTTTGTTCTGCGCAGGTTAGGCTACGAACCTTCGTGGCCTCATGTTTACTGGCAAGATGGTGTGCTTTTCGAATTTGAAGACAATTTCGTATCAAGTGACGGCATCGAAGTCATGTTGGCACAGCAAGGGAAAACTCCCGTGATAAACTCCGATCCTCCCACAACAGCGACGATAGGCACAATTATGGCATATCCGGCGATGGCTGATGGAGACGAGCCCCTGTGGTGGTCCTTGCCCGCTTTTGCTCGGGGAGCGAGAGTGGATGCATCCACAGGCCTCGTGACCTGGACGCCGCAACAAACGGGGAGCTTCGATTTTATGCTCAGAGTGGAAAATGACTGGGGCGCATATGAGCAGGAGTTTTCCATACAGGTCTCAGACCCTGGCGGAGCTGATGCAGGGATGGACGATGGAACAGATGGTGGTCTTGACGCAGGAGCAGATCCTGGAACCGACGTGGATGCAGGTCAGGACTCGGGCGTGGATGCGGGAGCGGATGATATTCATGACGCAGGCATGGATGCAAGCACAGACGATGGTGAGCCACAAGCTGACCCGGGTTCAGATACCGACAATGGGACCGAACAGACTGAAGAGGTCTTGTCTAGTGGTGGATGCGCTTGTTCCAGTTCCGCCAGACAAACTCCTGCGCTTCTGTTCTTTTTGTTGGCATTGATGATACGCCGGATCCGGTAAATCCTATCCTACTGCACCACCTCAACCTGAGGGTTTTGTGCAGGAAAGCATGCCTTGATATAAACATCCCCCAGCCCATCACCATGGTCTTCGAACTCGATGGGACTAACCCACACGTCCCGAGAGCCGGGCGGGAGGATTATCGAGCCCGAGTACTCTAAA
>JALVPF010000475.1 GCA_027031935.1 Myxococcales bacterium
CTGTCATGACAACGATTCAGACGGCCACCAGGACAAAGCCTGTGGCGGAGACGATTGTGATGACAGCCAGGCATCCGTTCACCCTGGAGCCACCGAGATATGTGGTGACGGAATAGATCAGGACTGCGATGGTCAGGATCAAACCTGCCAATGTAACGACATGGATGGAGATGGACACACACCTGTTTCTTGTGGTGGACTGGATTGCGATGACACAAACCCGGACATTTACCCTGGAGCTACCGAGATATGTGGCGATGGTATAGATCAGGACTGCAACGGCGCAGACATGCCGTGTATGCCCGACGAAGGTTGTGGGTGTGCATCCACCCCAACCTCCTTTCCATGGAGCAGCATCTTGCTTATTGCCGTCTTTTTGGAATACATTCGGCGCCGTAGGGGTTGATTGTAACAACCCGGAGGTGAAGTAACATGAGAGTAATTTTGAGCCTTGTTTTACTGATTACAATGGCAAGTCCCGCTTTGGCCTGGGATTTCATCGGGGTCAGACCCATGAGTATGGGCGGGGCACACAGGGCGCTGGTTACCGGAAACGACGCCATCATGCTCAACCCGGCTGGGATGAGCCTGTTCAGAAGGTACTCCATGGAACTGCAGTATCTTGTCAAGCCGGACTGGTCTACTGACGGCGGCCCGGCGGAACACATTTTTTCCACAGCAGTGGTAGACAACCAGATCGCATCTTTTGCCACCGGGCTGGCCTATACAAGGGTCGAGAGGGGTGACAGCAAAAAAGGCAATCGCTATGACATGGCTTTTTCTTATGCCCTGTCAAACAGTCTCATGATCGGTACCAACATCAAGTATCTGAATTTCGATCGCGATGGAAAAAAGGACGCAGTAGACGCCGTGACCGTCGACGTGGGCCTTTTGCTCCATTTTGACATGGGCCTGAACCTGGGCGTGGTCGGATACAACCTTACAAACACCGCTGATTACCTGGAGCATCCCATCTCCATGGCAGCAGCTGTCATGTATTCTCCCTTCCGCTCCCTGGAGTTGGCCTTCGATTGGTGCATCAACTTTCAAAAACCGGTGGACAATACGGATCCCACCGGAGAAAAGATGACCGCCTATTCCTATCACTTCGGGGCCGAGTACCTCCTGTTGGGCCAGTTCCTCATCAGGGCGGGTTATGCCATAGACGAGACCAACGCCCTGTATGACAATGAACAGTACTGGACACTTGGCGCAGGTTACATCAGCAAGAGCATCGCCATAGATTTTGGCTACCAGGGTTCCATCAACAACACATGGAACAACACCTTCGGGGTCCTGATAAGAGTCTTCATGTAGCGTTCCTGTTTATGAGCACCAGGACGTCTCCCGTCTCGGCCTCATTGAAAAAGAGAATTAGACCAGGCAATGATTTGTTGGTGGGTCTGTAAGTCTGAACGTGAGTCGTGGCCCTCAGCTCCATGCTCCATGCAGCTTCATCCGAAAAACCGCCCTCCCGTCCGGCAAACATCTGGATTATATCAGGTGTTTTGCCAGAACCGCGACCAGCCTGGCTCAGCAAGACATCCGGTCGGCCATCACCCGTAAAGTCAGTGCCAAACACAGGATAAAGTCCTTTTAGCTCCTGGTTGGAGCGAAAGTTCACCGAATACGAGGAGCTGAGAGAAATCTGCGGATCCTTGGCGGGAAGACCATGCCGAGACAGATGAACAAAAAATTTCACATCCAACCTGCCTGTCATCAGGACCTGGCCCATGGCCATTATACCCATCTTTACATATGGTCGCACGATGTCTGCCATTCCATCTCCGTCCACATCCACGGCTTTACCAAAGGCACCGTATCCATCCGATGAGACATGAAGGTCCGGCCGTGAAGAAAAGCTACCTGTGGATGAAGTCAAAAAAACGAAAACGCTGTTCGTGGCGTTGGCGATACCCCCGGTGCCCTTGTTGAAAACCATGTCAGCCCGCCCGTCACCATTGAAATCAGCCGCAGCCCCTTTGACCCTGGTGCCGCCTTTGCGACGCTCGACCTCGTTCAGCAATCCAAACGAACGCACATGGTCGGGCTTACTTTGAAACTTGCCATCTTTACCCTGACGAAAAACACATACCCTGTCCCTGGAGAAAAAAATCAAATCCTTTTCATTGTCTCCATCGAAATCCATTACATCGAACCTGGGAAGCACTATCTGGAAAAGAGATGAAAAATCTCTCGATGACCGGGAATCCTGTACCGAAGAATACAGTTTTTCCCTGGAGGGGACTCTCATCATGGTATTGAGCTTCCACTTTCCTCCCGGTTTTTCAGGGGTGTAGAGGCTCAACATTCCAATTGGTACCGTGGGCAACAAGATGCCCTTGCGTCCATGCCCCAGGTTTATCAACAGTTCGACCTGTGGTATCGAGTCCTCTCCCGGCAGGGCTGCCAGGGTCATTACTTTCACCAGGACTCTACAGACCCTGTCCAGCCTTGCTCCTTTCATTCCCTTGAGATATTCAAGGCCCGAGCGCTGAAGCAACAACACGTCATCTCTTCCGTCCCCATCCACATCTCCAACATCGATTCCTGCAGTCGCTGCCGGAAGAGAAAAGGCCTGTCGGGCTCGTTTCTCCGGCACGCCCCCTGCAAGCCCATACACAGACACCCGATGCTTTTCATTGGGAAAAGCGCCCTGTCTCCAAAAGACGAGCAGTTCCCTCTTTCCATCTCCATCCAAATCGGCCGGAACGACTTCATCTATGTGGCCAGCAACCTTCAGTTCCACCCTGTGCATGGAAATACTCGAAGCGGCCATGACAAAAAAGACAGCGTAAACAAGACTGGTCATCACTCTGCCTGGACCTTCCTGCCCAAGACCATGGGTGTAAAAAGCCTATGGCCCGTGATCTCGTTGACCCCCACATAGATATCGATTCCAAAGACTTCACTCAGATGGCCGTACGTCATGACCGATTCCAGTGTTCCGCTGGCTGCAAGTTTGCCGTTCTTGAGCAGACAGAATTTCTCCCCGAAGGCAGAAGACAGATTCAAATCATGCACGGCGGCCAAAACGGTGAGACCCGTATTTTTGCGAATCCTGTCCACCAGGCTGTAGAGATCCACCTGGTGCTTTATGTCCAGGTGAGCAGCAGGCTCGTCCAGCAACAACAACCTTGGCTGTTGTGCAAGGGCCTTGGCCACCACCACCCTCTTGAGTTCCCCGCCCGAGAGTTCCGAAATTCTCCTCCCTGCCAGGTGCCCCACACCCGTGTCGCGCATTGCCTGGTGTACAATTTCAAGGTCATCCTTTGTGTCCAGCGCCCATGGTCCCCTGTGCGGCACCCGGCCCAGCATAACAATCTGTTCTACGGTAAAAGGAAATGCCACCTGAAAGTGCTGCGGCACTACCGCGATGGTCCTTGCCAGTTGCTTATGATCCCACTGCCCAAGATTTTTACCAAAAACATCTATGCTGCCGTCCAGGGGATACAAAACCTTTGACAACAACTGAATCAGGGTGCTCTTTCCCGAACCGTTCGGTCCCATAAGACAACAGAAGGTCCCAGGCTCCACTTGCAGATCGACCCCGGTCAACACCTGATGATGCTCATAGGAAAAACGCAGCTGCCTGGTTTCTATGGCGAATCTACCGTTTTCTTCCTGTGGCATCCTACTCTCCGTGTTTGCGTCTACCAGCATACTACCATCAACAGTGCTGCGCCAAGAATTCAAAATTTGCACTGCAAGAATTTTGGGTTCATCACGATGCTGAATCAGCAACGAGGATGGTTACCCGAATCCGGAAAATCTCAGAAAATATCCTGTTGTTCCGTAAGAGAATACATGGACCACACCATCAAGATATGGAGGAAGTCCTGAAGATTCTCTGGAAAAATTTGCTGATTGAAACAAAAAGTGGACAAAATCAGGGTATGTAAGGATATCTTCATTGGCACAAGGGAGGAAAAATGGGTTTATTTAGTAAAATCAAGGCTGGCATAGGCATAGGAGGAGCGAAACTGGAGATTGGGATAGATACTCCCGTGATTGCCCCTGGTGATGAGATCCGCGGACGAATAATCCTTAGAGGTGGCGATTTGGAGCAGCAGTGTAATGGCATCGAGCTTATGTTGTTCCAGAAGTGGTGGACTACCGAAATTCACGAAGGCCACGAGGAACGAACCGGTCATCAGGAAATCTTGGATACCATCCACATACCCGACTCTGTATTCACCATCGCTGAAAATAGCGTTCACGAGTTCCCGTTTACGATCCCGCTGCGGGCTGATATTTCGCCGGAAAGCGAATTCGAACTTGGAGCCAGCGCTGACATCCCGGGTGCCATCGACCCCAAGGCGTCTGCTGACGTTTCGGTAGATTTCAATGCCGAGCCTCGGGGACCAGGACTCACCAGTGTCCAGGGCGAGCGCGAAGAACTGCCAGAGCGTCCTTATGATAATGACTCAGGTCCGGATGCTGTTCATCTGACTGCTGACAAAAAGTCCTGTATGCTGCTGTTCAGGGATCAGGTCGAGTTCTTCGATACGACAAATGGTGACTACCAGCATAGCTGGGAGGCCAAAGACCTGCTATGTGCCTGCATCGCTCCTGACCCCGATCAAGTGCTAACCGGCAACATGGATGAACTTATAATGGTGCATGACCGTCTCAACGGAGAAATCCTGACCCAGAGCGAGCCATTGGGAGATTATATAAGGATGATTCAACCTCTGGGTGCCGACTCTCGTTTTGTCGCTACCAACGACAGCGGTCTTGTGGCAATCTTTGATCACCCGAGTCTTGAGCAGATTGTGATTCTCAAGGATGAGGATGACGAGATGAATGAAGCGCGAGGGCTGGGGGTCAGTCCGGACGGAAGACGAGTCTTTGTGTCCATGATGGAATCTACAGCTTGCTATGATGCTTACAGTGGTGAGGTTCTGTGGGAACAATACGATATGCCAGCATCTAACGGAGCCCACCTCGACGTGTCACCCGATGGACGATGGGTTGCAGTCACACTCTCCGGATGGGGTATATGCTGGCTCGACGCAGCCAACGGTGAGATAGGCCCTGTTTTCGAGTTTATCGGGCCAAAGGATGTACATTGGCCAGGCATGATCGGGGATGCCACCTTTTGGGAAGCCAAACCGAAATTTTCACCCGATGGTCAGCGGCTGGCCGTGAACACCCCTGTGGGCAATCTGAATATTGTCGATGGTTCAACAGCAGAACTAATCTGGGAGTTCGAGCGAAGCAAGGGCATGTCATGGATCTCAGACATCGCCTGGCTGGACAACAACAGGATACTGCTCGGACACACACATAAACGATTTACAATCTGGACTCTGGAACCTCTACAGTGGGAAATAGACACGGTCTTGTAAATTGAACATTCTCTCCGTCACATGCATTATCTTGCAGGGTCTTGATGATTAACATCCTTGGGTGGTACCATTCGTGGTGATGAACGGTGTATTTTTATCCGGTGGGGGCGCTCGCGGAGCCTATGAGGTGGGAGTTCTAAAGACCCTCCTCTCAGAGGGCCCTCCTGTTTCCATTATAGGCGGCACATCTGTAGGAGCCATGAACGCCATTCTGGCTGCCACCGGTCAACTGGACGAGCTGACCGATGTCTGGAATCATCTGTCCACTCTCAAGATTTGGCGTCCAAGACTGGATGTTTGGAACGTACACAAGTGGCATTCGTTGACCGATACGAAAGGCCTGAAAAAACGCCTCAAGGAACGCGTTCATTGGGCAAAGATAGCTCACTCCAGAATGCAGTTGTTCATCAGCGCCACAAACATCAGCCTGAAAAAATCCGAAACTTTTTCCAATGCAGATATAACGTACAGACACGTCCTTGCTTCATCGGCCATTCCCATCCTGTTTCCTCCAGTCCGCATTGGAAAATACTGGTATGTGGATGGTGCATTTTCCCTGCTCAGGCCATTGAAGCCCCTTTTGAAAGCTGGTGCAGATAGAATTTTTACGGTTTTCCTGAGCCCCAGACGCCCTCACTTGAAGGATATCTCCAACCTTTTTGACCTGTCGGATCGGGTCCTGGAGGTCATACTCTCTTCAGCAATTGCAGAAGACAGAGCACAGATCGAAAATACCAACGGTGAAATAGAGAGACTACGGGCTTCAAACATCGATCCTGCGCTCTTTCAACACAAACCCTACAGGCCTGTAGAGCTTGTATCCATTTATCCTTCCCGCGATCTGGGAACGGTCACCTCATACCTAAGATTTTCAGGCTCCAGAGCAAAGGAACTCATAGAACTCGGCATGAGTGATTGCCACCAGGTGCTGCAAAGAAAAGGCCTGGTCTGAAAAGCTAGCCCATGAATGCTGTCTTGTGGCGCTTTCGCAGCAAAAAGAGAAAGAAAGGTCCGCCAACAAAAGCCGTTATTACACCAACCGGCGGTTCCGTACCCAAAGCGATGAACAGCAACCTTGCCAGCAGATCGGCAAGAACCAAAAAAGCGCCCCCGCAAAGCGCTGCGGAAGGCAACAACAGGCGATGGTCCGGCCCAAACAGCAACCTGCACAAGTGAGGAACAATGAGCCCAACGAAACCGATCAGGCCAGAGACAGATACGGCAAGTCCGGTAAGAAGGGACGCAGCCAAAAAAACCCATATCTTTGCACGCTCCACGTTGACACCAAGGTGAGCTGCACCATGTTCTCCCAGGCTAAGGGCGTTCATGGAAGAAGTGTGGAAATACAGCACCACGATACCTGCAGCCACTCCCACGGCCAGTATAAGCAAAGTCCAATAGTCCAGGGAGCCCAGGGTCCCCATCAGCCAGAACAACATCTCCTGAGCCTTTGTAGCCGTAACCACCGCCTTGAGAAACATGATGATAGCCGAGGCAAAGGAATTGAAAACGACCCCAACCAACAGTATGGTTGTTGTTTCTATCCTCCCGCCGATCATTCCCATCCTGTAGACCAGGACCGTTGCCAGTGTTGCTCCAATGAACGCCGCTGGAGCTTGCCACATGATTCCTACACCCAGACCACCCAACAGGACCATGGAAAGGGTTCCACCCAAGGCAGCACCACCAGAGACCCCCATGATAAATGGATCTGCAAGAGGATTTCGTAAAAAGGACTGAAAAGCCACACCAACCGCGCCCAGTGCCATGCCTACCAGGGCGGCCAGTAAGGTTCTTGGAAGCCTTAGCCAGAGAACCGTGGCGGCAACCGGGTTCGAGTTTGGATCCAAGGGAAAAAGATCTGAGAGATGAAAACCGCCTGGTCCGAAAACCGAACCAGCAAACACGCAAAGTCCCAGCAAAAAGAGCAAGGCCATGTTCACGAGCAAAAACTTCCGGACAGATAGTGTCTTTGAAGAAATGTCGGCACTTTTCTCCATGGCGAACATACTAACATCCAACACCACAGACTCAAATCTTATGTGATGTTTCCAGGTCTCTCGCCCCCTTGGAATAAGATTTCCCAGATCGCAAGCAAGGTGGGAAATCTGTGGTGTTTACCGATTTGGTACAACATGCTACATGTGTCTTATATGGAGCTTGCGAACCATGAAAAGACAAAAGCTCATATCACTTTTTCCCGGACTGGAGCTAATCCTGCAATCTCGTCCTGATCTGCAATCCAGTGTAGATAAAATTCTCTCCGGAAATCTGCAGGGTTCATTGATGCGCTATCTTGGGAAATGTTCCAACGAAGCACTCGTGACCTTTCTCGATGAAGTCAAAAAAATCGATCCACATAGAATCGAACTCCACCGCCTTGCCCTGAAAAATAAGAAAAAGGAGAATTTCGGACCAGATGATGTTGATCCGGTTCGACTCATAACCCTGGATGATCAGAAAAAACGAATGGAAAAAGATCGTCAGACAGGTCGCAGGGCCTTGGAAGATGGTACTATCGCATCCCTTGCTTTTGCAGGGGGATCCGGTACCAGGTTTTTTTCGAAACTTGCCTCCTTGAAATCACTCCATGGTCAGGCAGGAAAAGAAAACAGGATTTTCCATACTGAAGATCCAAAAGGCGCTTTTCCCATTTCCCCCGTGGGAGGTCTGAGCTTCTACGAGATAATAATGGCTCAAGCCTTGTCCGTCGGCATTGAAAGCAGACGACTGCCCTGGGTCGTCTTTCTCACCTCCAGTGTCACCCACGAAAAAACTATTTCATACCTGAACAACCAACGACTCTGGGGTTTTCCAAAGGATGGATTCCTTGTCATCCGACAGGCGAAAGAACCAAGGCTGGACGACTACGGAGACCTTGTGGTGGCAGACAAAGACGGTCACCTGGCATGGACAGGAGATGGTCATGGTGGCGTTTACAAGGCCTTGCTGGCTGAAGGTCCCGACGGAAAAAGCACATTGGATCTTCTGAGATCCCATGGCGTTGAGCACTTGGTCATGCACAACGTGGACAACGCAGCAGCGAGGCCATTTGCCGACGCCAGGCTTGGTTTTCATGTGGCAGAGAATTCCCTTTTTACCCTGTCTGCAGCAAGGAAAACGGACCCGGATGAAAAAGTTGGCGTACTAATGCGATTGCGCAAGACACGGCGAACCGAGGTGGTAGAGTACAACGTAATAGAAAAAGACCTGGCACATGCCAAAAACCCGGCCAATGGGCGGCTTCTTCACGAAGCTGGAAACATCAACACTAACATCGTGTCGCTGGATGCCATTCGACCGGATATCGATACGACTCTCTACAGGGGCAAGATAGTTTCATCTGCCATTGGCAAGGTATCGAGCAGCTCTCTTGAGATGCTCAATCAGCACCTCACCAGGTTTCTGCCTGCTAACAGGGTGTTTGCACTGGAGGTTGACCGGGAAGAATTCTTCATGCCCACGAAAAATGTCACAGGACAGGATTCGGTTGTGTCAACCCGCCACATGATGTCCAAACGATTTGCTCGAATGCTCCGGCTGGCTGGTGCCGAAGTTTCTCCCGAGGCCGTGTGTGACCTTCATCCTGGCTGTTGCGCTGATGTTTCACAGCTGAAAGCTCTTGGGCTAGGCCCTGGCTGGCGCCTGCTGGAATCATCCACAATCTACATTTGTGCCGCAACATCCACACAAACAGGCGAACCGATCGTGGACGAAGGCCTGTACCTTGAACCAGGAGCATGCCTTGTCATGGAATGCGAACTTCCATGGGGCAAAATCAGCATGGATTCACAGCGAAGAATAATTCAGGACATGGGGGCTGCATCCAGGGTAAGTATAAAGTCCGGACTGAAAATAAGGGCAGGTGTCCATGTGAAGATAAAAATCGGTCCTGGCGCTGCCTTGAAAATCGGCAAAAGAAAAGAATTTGCAGAGAACACAGACATCAACGTGAGGCCAGGACATGAGCTGGAAATTTAAGTTTTTATCCTTAGTCATCTGCATCCCTTTTCTTTTTACCTCTTCCTGTAAAAATCATTCTACCAATAAAATTCGAACCCAAAGATCGAGTGTCAAATCGGGACTTCCGAAAAAAATCTGCGGTATGAAGCTCCGGGATGCTCACAATGTCTCGTTCGAAATAAAAGATGACATGGCATATTTCCAGCTTACGCAGTGCGTAGGCTCCTTCATTCTTGGAAACAGGAAGTCTGACAAGCCAAAAACCTGCACCTTGCAAATAAAAGGACCGTGTGTGTCCCCTGAAAATATCTTCTCCAGGTATGGAGACCGGGATGCAGGAAGAATAAAAAAAGCTCTCTCGGCCGAGCACACCGTAAGAGTCGAATATACCGTTCCGGAAAAATCCTACGGACTCATCTCCATAGAACCCGCGCTCAAAGTCCCGAGAGATTCTTTTTCTTTCAGTAGCGGCTCCGTGGATTTCACTCTGTCAGGCCTTGCCTTTTTGCGGAGGGAAAAGAAAGCTGTCGTAATTCGCTCTTTGGCACCAGGTGGCTCCATTAATATCCAGAACTCCTCTTGCAGACCAGGACCT
>JALVPF010000476.1 GCA_027031935.1 Myxococcales bacterium
CGGTGGATCCTGCGTCGAGACGACCTCCGGGAAAAGAGAGGTTGTTGGCAGCCAGGGCGTTGAGCACCTCGCTGATGGTAAGTCCCATGACATTGAGGCGTTCCGGGTCTATCCAGACTTTTATCTCCCGTTCCTGGCCTCCAACTATATCAACGGTGCCTACGCCCTGCAGCGATTGTATGGGTTCCTTGATCCTCTTTCTAGCGAACTTGGAAACCTCGTCAATGGACCCTGGACCACCAACAGCTATGTTGATGATAGGTATTGAGCCCAGGTCCAGCTTTTGTACTTTTGGAGTTTTCACGTCAGCGGGAAGAAAGGGTAAAATGCCTGAAATCTTGTCCCGCACATCCTGTATGGCCTGGTCAGCCTTTACCTCTAGTTCGAATTCGATTATCACCTGTGAGACGTTTTCGACGCTTATGGAACGCAGTGACCTGACGCCGTTGATGGTACTTACAGCGTCTTCGATCTTTTCTGTTACTTCTTTCTCCACCGTCTCCGGGCCTGCTCCCGGATAGATTGTGAAAATGGTTGCGAAGGGAAACTCCACGTTGGGCATCATGTCCAGACCGATCTTGGTGTAGGCAACGGCACCAAAAACCAAAATCGCTGCGATGATCATGGTGGTAAATACCGGCCTCTTTATGGATACGTCTGAGAGAAACATGCTGGAGCACCTCTCATGCACCCTGTAGAATTTGGATGGATTGGTCGGGCTGAAGCTCGGATACTCCTGTGGTGATCAGCTTTTCACCCTTGGAAAGCCCTTGAAGTACAAGCACCCTGTCTCCGTCTGTCTCTCCAAGCTTTACAGGTATTTGTTTAGCTCTTCCGTCCTTTGCCACGAACACGAAGGCCTTGTTCTTTCGCCTTACGATGGCTCTCAGCGGGATCAATATGGCCGAATCCGTCTGCCGCCTGGTCAGCTCGATCCTGGCAAAGGCTCCTGCCTTGATGGCGTCATCATCATTGGGGAGGGCTATGCGTACTTCAAATGTCTGGGAACCAGGCTGTATCCTGTCAGACACGAAAATGACCTCGCCCTTTCTGCTTTGCTCTGCCGAGTCGATGATTACCTTTGCCTGGTCTCCAACTTTGACATACTTGGCCTCCCTCTCCGGCAAAAACACCTGCACCTCCAGCGAGGACGTGTCTACGATCTGTATGAGCATGGTGGGGGGCATGGCAGGGGCGTATTCGCCTACCTGTTTCATCACCATGGTTATGACTCCGTCGTATGGCGCCAAGAGCTGTGAGTCGGACAGGGCCTTTTTTGCTCGCTTGAGGCCTACCTCTGCCATGGCTACCTGGGCTGCGGCTCCATCGTACTTGGCCTTGATCTTGTCATAGGTCGCCTTGGGCACGGCCTTTTTGCTCAGCAAGCGATCGAATCTTTTCTTCTCCGTAGTCAGCGCATCTATGCCCACCTTGGCCGCTGCAAGGGCTGCCTCTGCTTGCTGTACCCCAAGCACGTATCCAGAGCGATCGAGCCTGACCAGGACCTGGCCCTTTTTTACCCTGTCTCCTCTTTTTACCAATATGTCTTTTACCCTCCCTGGTACTGCCATGGATAGATAACCCTCTCTGACCGGCAGGGCCGTGCCTGTGGCAAAAATCGTAGATTTGAAGCTCTCTGGTGTAAGCTGCATGACTTCGACACTTCTTGTCTCGGATTCCTCGACGGTGTTGGAAGAGGCCAGTGCGGAATTTTCGAGGGTGTCTTGTGTCGAACAAGCTGCAAACACTACAAAGACTAGCATCCACACTAAAACAATTGATTTTCGAATCATCATCGCTCCTGATTGGTTCGTCAGCAGAGATGTATGTTTTTTGTAACTGTTACAGATCATTTTTGTCCCTCGGTATCTGGTGGTTTGTGTCCCATGGCGTTGTCCAGTGCGGCCATGGCGATGAGCAGTTCAATTTTTGCACCTTCCGCCGTCACCTTTGCCTGAGTCAGCCTGGTTTGTGCGTCAAGCACATCGGTCGAGGTATTTTGCTGTACCTCATATCGTTCCTTCTCCAGGCGAAGCTGCTCCTCAGCCTGGGACAATGCTTCCTCGGCGATTTGAACCTGTTCGGAGCTTTGGAGTATCTTCAACCAGGCTGAGCGTACCTGGAGATCGATTCCACGTTTCAGTTCCTGCCTCCCCTGCTTTGCCCGCTGAAGTCGAACCTGGGCTTCCTCGTTGGCGTAGTAGGTTGCACCCCACTCCCAGACATTGAAGTTTGCCACCACACCGACCGTCCAGGCAGGGGGAACCATTATGGAGCCCTCATTGTGTTGATACTGTGCCATGGCGGAGATGGAAGGTATGTATCCTTGCCAGGATGCGCTGACCCCGCGTTCTGCCTGTTCGATTCTCAGGTTCAGCTCCTTCATCTCCGGTCGATTCCTGGAGGCCTCTGTCTGAGCCTGTTGAAGATTGGGAATATCCTGAATGCTCGGTTCCATGTCTGGAGGAATGATCTTGATATCCGTATCGGAAGGAAGGTCCAGGAGCATGGCAAGGGTGGATTTGGCCATCAGGAGACCGTTTCTGGTCGCTAGGCGTTTTCCCTTGATATCAGCGAGGCGGACCTGGATTTGGAGAAGATCATTTTTACTGATAAGTCCTTCGTCCAGAAAATGCTTTGCAGTGTCGAGGTGAGCGTT
This sequence comes from Myxococcales bacterium, assembly GCA_027031935.1. Lineage (GTDB taxonomy): Bacteria > Myxococcota > B64-G9 > B64-G9 > B64-G9 > JALVPF01. The sequence continues at coordinate 2,660 of JALVPF010000476.1, forward strand.
GATGGCTGAGATGGCCTCGTTTAGTGCCTTGAGGCCTGCTTCGGCCTGAATCAGTCTCAGGCAAACCTGCCGAACCTGCAAGGCCAGGTCCATGCGTTGTCGCTCCAAGGCCAAAGAAGCGATATCCACCTCCAACTCGGACAACTTGTACATCTGGAAAATAGCCCAAAGAGGGGTCAGGGGTTGGACGATCCTGGCAGTGAAGGTCACATCATATTGTTCTGATGCAAACATGGAATCAAGGTTGGAGAAGGTATCAATTATCCCTTGCAGCCCTTGACCAACTCCCAGCAATCCCTGGGAAAGAGCCTTGTCCGCATCGTCTCCGATGACCTGGATGATGTCGTCCAAAGATTTCAGTTCATCAGCAATGTTTACTTCACCCGTTTCCACAGATGGCGTGTTGCCGCCGATGGAGGGGGGCTCGCTGAAGTACAGCGCGCGCAAATCCATCTGAAGCTTTGGCCCGAATTGAGCGCGACTTTGTTTGCGCTTTGCCTCTGCAGCATGCAGATCCAGCCTGGCGCCCCTGATCCTCGGACTTCTCTTTAGTGCCATGTCCACGGCTTTGGCTATGCTCAGGTGGAGTTCCTCTGCAGCACTTGCGTCGTGTGAAATCAAGCTCATAGCTGAAATTAATAAGGTTGACAC
>JALVPF010000477.1 GCA_027031935.1 Myxococcales bacterium
GGCCGCAGTTGGTGTTTTCTGCTCCGGTAAAGAATCTGACCCTCAGCCAGGTAAAGCAACTCGTACAACTGGACCCGGCTGTGGATGGTCTCGATTTTGAACCCTTCGGAAAAAGGCTTGCTCTCAAGGGAAAATTTTTACCGGATGTGCTGTATCGCATCAGGTTGGGCAAGGCTTCAATCAAGGATCAAGACGACCGCAAGCTGGTAGCTCCCGGCCAGGTGGAGGCCTTTTTCTACCTGGGGTGGAAAGAGCCATTCATACGTTGGGAGCAGGCCAAGGCCATATTGGAGCTAAAGGGACCCAGAATGGTCCCTGTGGTTGGATTTGCAGAGCCGAGGGTGGATCTGAGGATATACCGTATCGATCCACTATTTAGAGGACTTTGGCCCTATCCGACAAACCCTGTCTTGGTAAACGAGCAGACTCCCCCTCCTTTCCCCGGAGAGGAGCCCTATTTGGGTGGATATGCTGCACCTTCGGCCTGGTCTTTGGAGCGCAACATTCGTATGCTTGGTTCGCCACTGGTCTCCAGGATTCAGGATCTTGGACTTGAAAGGTCGGGGGCAACAACCCATCTGGGCATAGACATAGGGCCCCTGCTGGACAAAGCCGTGGGGAAGCGCAGACCGGGCCATTACCTGGTGGGTCTCAGACGCTTGAACGGACCTGCCCAACGTTCATATGTGCGGGTTCAGGTGACAGACCTTAGCCTGACCTCGGTGGAGGAGCGCAAGCAGGTGGTCTTCTACGTGCGATCCCTGGCTGACGCTTCACCTGTGGCAGGCGCCAGGGTAGTGCTTGAGGTTTTGCGCGAGGGTCCCTATTCGCCCGGCAAGACGAGAAAGCAGGTCTTGAAGAAGATTACCCTCACGACCGATTCTCGGGGAAGGGCTGTACTGGGTCACCAGGCAAAGTGGAATCGCATCTACAGATTATGTGTGAGCAAGGGCGACGACATTCTCGTCATCGATCCCAATAATCCCCCTCTACAGTTTGCCAACAATCACTGGGCTCCGTGGGGAAGCTGGCTGAACTGGATACAGAGCGAGATTCCGCCGCCCATAAACGATGCAACGGTAGGATTCGTCTTTACCGAACGACCCATCTATAGACCAGGTGAAGTAGTTCACATCATGGGTTACGTACGCAACAAAAGCCTTGGCAAGTTGGTGAGTCCAAAAAAGTCCACTGACTATCTCATAAGAATACGTGCTCCTGGTGGCAAGGAGTGGCTGAAAAATGTCGAATTTTCTCCGCTGAAAGGCTTCTCTCTGGATTTCTTCGACAAGGATGCACCCACTGGAAGCTATTCCATAAACCTGGAGGAGAAGAAAACCCAGCGGATGATTGCGCAGAGATATTTCAGGATAGAAGCTTACAGGATACCCAAGTTCGAGGTACAACTGGCTGCACCCTCAAAAGTCCCCAATGACAGACCATTCGAGGTAAAGGCCGTGGCCAGGTACTATTCCGGCGGATCTGTGTCAAAAAGGCCCATCCGCTGGAGTGTGACCCAGCGGCCGTTTTATCACATTCCCAAGGGTCTTAAAGGGTACCTGTTTGCATCTTCCCTGCAGTTCTCCAGGCAAGGCCGCAGCAGGGGTACCCAGACCAGCAGTGAAGTGAGAACTCTGGATGCGAAAGGCTCCGATACTTTCAAGGCCGACCCTTCCAAGGACGTGGATGGTTCTGCGAAGGTGTATCTTGTCGAGGCAAGCGTAACGGGAGTAGATAACCAGCTGGTGACGGCGATGCAGGAGGTCAGGGCCCTGCCACCGTTTGTGCTGGGGATGAAACTTCAAAGGTACATGGAGAAGCCAGGTGTTCTGAAACCGAAGATCCTGGCACTGGGGGTGGATGACAAGCCAAAAAAGGGAAAGAAGGTAACGGTCCGTCTTTACCGGCGCACCTGGCACAGCCATCTGAGAGAGACGGACTTCACCACTGGTAAGGCCTCGTATGTTACCGACCAGCAGGATACCAAGATCAAGGAAATGGACGTGGTCACAAAAAAGACTCCGGTCATGCCTTCTTTTAGCTTGGACAGGTCAGGGGTATATGTGGTGGAACTCATCTCGAGGGATCGTCTGGGCAGGGTCCAGACCCTGTCTGTGGATCTTTACGTGGGTGGAAATGATGCAGTGGCATGGCGAAAATCCAAGGAGGGGCTTTTCGAGCTTTCGCTGGATAAAAAGAAATACAAACCAGGAGAGACCGCAAGGCTTATTCTCAGGAGCCCCTTCACGAGAGCCAAGGCCATGGTGGTGGTGGAACAGCCGGAGGGTAACGACATTCGATGGATCGAAGTAAGGGGATCCAAGGCGGTCGTTCCCATAGACATCACAGCCAAAAACATACCCAACCTTCCTGTTCATGTGCTGCTGCTCAGGGGCCGAATAGGTTCTGGTACAAAAGATGACTCCAGGTACAGGCCCAGGACCTTGGCATCTTCCAAGGACATCGAGGTGGACCCAGTCTCCAATGAGGTCAAGGCAGATATAAGGTTGCCAAAGGTGGCAAGGCCAGGGTCGAGGGTGAAGTTGACCATTGCCCTGAGTGACGACCATGGAAAGCCAGTACCTGGTGAGGTGACCCTGTGGATGGTAGACGAGGCCGTGTTGTCACTTGCAAAAGAGGCACCGCTAAAACCACTCGACTGGATGATCCGCAGAAATAACAGGCGTACCGCCATTCGGGACACCCGAAACCTGGTGATAGGCAACCTTGCTGAGAGGGAGGAACCATCCGGCGACGGCTCCGATGGCCAGGACAGAGATCGGCTGCGTGGCAAGCACCGTGTGAGAAAGAACTTCAAGACAGTACCATTCTACAAGGCTACTTTGCAGGTGGGTGCATCAGGCAAGATTAGCGTTCCTGTAAAGCTCTCCGATGATCTCACGAGTTTTCAGGTCAGGGTCGTTGCAGCGTCAGGAATGGAGAGGTTCGGATTTTCCCATAAGAGATTGAAAGTACGGCTTCCCATCTTGATCCAGCCCATGCTTCCCAGATTTGTGAGAAACGGCGACAGGTTCATGGCAGGTGGGTTGGGCAGGCTGGTCGAAGGTCAGGGAGGACCTGGCCTGGTGGCCATGGGGGCCAGGGGGGCTGTCGTGGCAAAGTCCATGACCGCCAAGGTAACCTTGGAAAAAGGTCGGCCTGTGAGCAGGTTTGTTCCCCTGGTGGCACGACTGGACAAGGGCACCGAGCCAGGAGTCATACAAGTGAAGATGCAGGTGGAGAGAAAATCCGACAGGGTCGGGGATGCCTTCGAGGTAAAATTGCCCGTGCTGCCGGACCGTGCGGTTGAGCGCGTGGCGTTTTTCAAGGATTTAAAATCCGGCACCGTAGAGCTGAATCCTCTTCCTGAAAAACCACGCCCTGGAAGCACCCGACAGAGTTTGTTGGTGTCGTCTGCACCAGAGGTGGTAAAAATGCTGGCCGCTGTGGATTACCTGGTGCAATACCCCCATGGATGCCTGGAGCAAAGGCTTAGTTCGCTTATCGCTCAAATAAGGGTATCAGGGGTTTTGAAAGATCTGGGACTGGACAATGGGCTCTATGCAAACGTGCGGAAACATACCGAAGACATGTTACTGCAGCTAAAGGTCTACCAAGATGACCAGGGCTTCTTTTCCTTCTGGCCTGGTGGACCAGGGAGGGTGTTTCTTACATCTGAAGCCCTGGAATTCATGTACCTGGCTGCTGGGCTTGGCTTGGACGTGAAACAGGGTATGATGAAATCGACCATAGCTGCCCTTCGCAGGGTCCTGAGATCCGATTTTTCAGGGCTGGTTTCCGGATACAGGTATAACCAACAAGCCTGTGCCCTTCGCGCACTGGGTCTTGCCGGCGAGTTGGATGACAACTACCTCCTGAGGCTTTTTCACCACCGGGCCGAGATGGACATGGATAGCGGTGTGAATTTGGCATTGGCGCTGTCATCTCGAAAGAGCCGCTTTGCGTCCGAGGCCGTAAGCATGAAAAAGTGGCTATGGGATCACGTGGTGTTTGAACTCTACCATGGAAAGGAAATATTCAAGGAGATACGAGACACCAGGAACTTGTGGAACGGATGGTACCTGATGTCTCTCAACTCCAACCTGGCGGGGGTCTTGTACTCCTTGGTCTTGCTGGATCCGGATAATCCCAAATTGCAAAAAGTGAGTGATGGCCTGTTGATGCGCGCTTCTGCAGAAGAAGCTTTCGGCAACACCAACGATAATTCCAAGGCGGTGCAAGCACTGTTGGCATACCTGAACAAGGCAAGCATCAAAGGTGTGAATGCCGAGCTTCGTCTTGATGGTCACGGTAAATTGCGACTCGGCTCCAAGGTCAAGGTGGCCCACACGGAGTTTGCATCTGACAAGCCAATCGGATTGAACATTCAGACATCTGCCCCGCTGCTTGCCCGTATAGCATACAGCTACCTGCCGGATGTGCCTGGCGACAAGGTCAAACCAAGGTCCAATGGGCTTTCGGTCAGCCGAAGGACCATGGTCATCTCCAAGGGGAACAAGACTCCCAGGTATTTCGAAGACCTGCCTGGAGCTAAGGAAAGTGTGGCGCTGGGAGACATAGTGGAGTTGCAGGTTCGCCTGGTAAACCATGAGGAGATGAACCACGTTGCGCTCGTGGTACCATTTGCTGCCGGTCTGGAGCCTTTGAACCCGGCCCTGGCAACTTCTGCCTCAGAAGCCAAACCATCCAGACCCGATTCCATCAGCCCATCCTTTGTACAGCGAAAGGATGATGAGATGAGGTATTATTTTACGCACCTGCCAAAAGGCACTCACATGTTCTATTTTAGACTCAGGGCTACTATCCGTGGGTCCTTTGTGCATCCGGCACCCTGGGCAGAACAGATGTATCACCAGCAGGTTCGTGGTCGTGGAGCTGGTTTGAGAATTGTCGTTGGTAAACCTCTAGACTGATAAGCATCTGTGGAAAGTTCAATGTCAGGCAGCAGTAAAAACTTTGTGAAATGGACCTTCAGACAAAAGGCCATCGTTGCGTCTACGGTCTTTGTGGCATTAGGCATCGTGCTTGCATCAATGGTTTTTGTCCTGACCATACACAGGGGATTGACAGAACCGGAACCCTCCAGGCTGGTGACAGACAGGAGAGGCGATTTTTTGGTGGAGGCTCCGGGGCAGGGTGGCAGGTGGGGTTATTGGCCCATGCCCTATTCCATGCCTGACAAGATGCTCTTTGCAACACTTGCGACGGAGGACAGGAAATTCTTTAAGCATCCTGGGGTTTATTGGCCGTCGGTGTTTCGCGCTGCTTTGCAGTATGTGTATTATGGCAGGGTGGTCTCCGGGGCATCTACCATCGCCATGCAGGTTGCCAGGCTTCAGCACCCTGCGTCCCGTACAATCTGGAACAAGCTCAGGGAGATGGCAGAAGCCTCAATGATGATTCGTGACCTGGGACACGACAAAGTGCTGAGGCAATACCTGCGCCTTGCACCATATGGAAACAGGGTCAGGGGGGCTGCACGAGCTGCCAGGTATTATTTCGATAAACCGGTGGAAGATCTCTCCTGGCTGCAGGCCGCTTTTCTGGCGGGCATTCCCCAGTCACCCGGGCGCATGAATCCTCACACCCCTGATGGTCTGCGGCGTGGTATGGCCCGGGCCCATAGAATCCTGAAGAATTTGCGCACCTACGGTTTTTTAACACGCGACGAACTGAAAAACTCTCTCTCGTCAAACCTGGGCCTGGTGCCCAAACCATCGAGACCTGGTTTTGCAATGCACGCTGCCTTGAGATGGGCCCATCTCGCCAAGAAAAGGCGCAGACTCATTCAGCGTTCGAGCCTGGACCTGAAGATTCAGGCGAGAGTCAAGAAGATTGTTCAAAAGGCAAAAAAGCGACTTGAATGGCGTGGGGTCGGAAACGCCGCCGCCCTGATCATAGACAGAGCCTCCATGCAGGTGCTTGCGTCAGTCGGTTCTTGTGACTACTTTGCACGTGAGCCCAGGGGGGCCATAGACTTTACCCGTTCACGCAGGCCTCCGGGATCTGCTTTGAAGCCCTTTATCTATTCCCTGGCCTTGGATGATGGACTGATCACCGCTGCGACAGAGCTTAGCGACATTCAGGTTCAGTTCGTAAGAACACGTAACGTGCCATATAGGCCCAACAACATTGGCCATGGTTTCTTGGGGCCTATATTGGCCAGGGATGCGCTGGCGAATTCGCGCAATATTCCCGCCCTGGAGGTAATGAGCAAGGTAGGTGTAGACAGGGCCTTGGATTTTTTTGCTTCTGCCGGAGTAGGCCACATACAACACGCACCTGGAAAGTACGGTCTTGGACTGGTGCTGGGCAATCTTCCTGTGACCCTGGAGGAACTTGTTGGACTGTATGGTATTTTGGCCAATGACGGAAGATATCTTCCCATGGTCAGGTTTTTGGGTTCGAAAGATGGAAAAACGAAACCACCAGTTCTGTTGTCGTCGCAGACAGCAGCCTTGATGAGCAACATGCTTGCAGACCCGGAGGCCAGGTTGCCCACTTTCAGGCGCGGTGATGCCCTGGAGTTCGACTATGGGGTCAGTATCAAGACCGGAACTAGCCAGGGTTACAGGGACGGATGGGCTGTTGGGTATTCGGACCGCTTGCTGGTGGGTGTGTGGGTGGGAAACCATGACTGGCGACGAATGAACAAGGTCGGTGGCATGAGCGCAGCGCGAATACTACATCAAATAATGGACGAGCTGATGCTGGACTATAGAGTATTCCAAGCCGTGGCAGAACAGCCCCCTGTGCCGGAGGGATACGTGGCCAGGAGCATTTGCTTGACCAGTGGGCTTTTGGCAGGACCCCATTGTCCTCATCATAGGACCGAATACTTCAGACCGGGGACCGAGCCTGTGCGACAGTGTTCCTATCACAGGGAGGTGGCCATAGACATGCGAAACGGTTTGCTGGCCACCGCTTCATGTCCCAAGCGTTTTGTGGACAGGAAGGTGAAGCTGTCTTTGCCTGAAAAGTATTCGTCCTGGGCCAGGAAGGCTCATCTGGACCTTGCACCCACAAGGCCGAGCCCATTGTGCTCGCTGGGCAGAGATGAACATCCGTTTTTGACTATTACTGAACCAAAAACCGGATCCAGGTTTGTGTGGGATCCGGATACACCCGAGGAGTTTTCCACTGTGAAGATTGCGGCAAAGGTGATGCCGGCCACGGAGCCTGTGGTTTTTCTGGTGGACGATGTTCCTGTGGCCCAAACTAGATATCCATACGAGTTCAGGTGGTCTCTTTCTCCCGGAAGGCACACCATACGTGTGGCCTTTGCCCACAGACCGGATGTGAGCAGACCTGTTACCATAGTGGTTGAGAAATGATACTACCCTTCAGCTCTGGCAGAGAAGATCAATGGTGGAGAGGTACGTTCCTATTATCTGGTATTTTTTCAAGTGCCTCCAATTACTTTCATCTTGTGACAAAAGGCATTATGATTTCTCTGTCCTGAATTTTTGTCCCGAGGAGGTGGTGTATTGGACCAGGGCAAGACAGTTCAAGGGCAAAAGAGAAAACACTTCTCCATGCTCAGATCCCTGGCCCTGGCGGACATGCTGACATTGGGAAACGCAGCATGCGGTATGGTCTCTATTCTCATGTGCCTCCGTGGTTTGCAGAGCCGGGATCCCGGCTTGCTGTGGACTGCCATCGCTCTGTTGCCAGTGGCCCTTGTGCTGGACTTTCTCGATGGCTTCGTGGCCAGGTGGAGAAGGAGAGCGTCATACCTGGGCGCAGACCTGGATTCCCTTGCTGATATCGTCTCTTTTGGGGTGGCACCAGCGGTGCTGGCTTATGCCCTGGGCATGCGGGGATTTTGGGACATGGTCATTCTAGTGGTTTTTGTAACCTGTGGTATCGCGAGGCTCGCACGATACAACGCGACCATGGAAGAGCTTCAAAACGAAAAGGGCAAGGTGGAGTATTACGAGGGCACGCCAATTCCCACGAGTCTCGTCTTGGTGGGTGTCTTGGCCATCGCGTTTGGAATGGATGCGGTGGATGACAAGCTGTGGTTCGGAGTGCATTCGATCCTGGGTGCTGACTTTCATCCCCTGTCGCTCATGTTTCTTCTCAGCGGCTCTGCCATGGTAAGCGCTACTTTGAAGATCCCCAAACCGTGAGGTCCCTTATTTTCCACCTCGCCTTCGATCTCTGTGTGTATACTGCAGAATTTTTTTCGGTAAGCTGAGGCCTCAACATGGGTAATCCACTACTGCGGACGCTTCCTTTTACAAGCGGTATTACGCGCGTCGCTTGCGTAAAAGTCCCAACACGAAAAGCAAGGAAAGCATCCAGAAATTCGATGCCTCGCCACCTCCAACACTGCACCCACACCCGCTAGAAGGCTCTATTACCGCTTCACAGTGGCTCGGCTCCGCCTCGTCGCACGTCCATCCATCCTCCACTTCACATACAGGTGAACATCCGTCTGCCGGTCGCGTATTGCCGTCATCGCATTGCTCACCCTCTTGCCTTCTTCCATCTCCGCAGGTGCCTGTGATGCATGTATCCTGCTCTTCGTCACACTCTCCTTCGCTGCAAGGAGCATGTCCTCCCTTGCATCCTCGTGTCGGATCACAGATCTCTGCCCCGTTGCAGTACAATCCGTCATCGCAAAGCGTATCGTCGAGCTCGTGCCGGCATTGTCCGTCTACGCAACTATCCTCCGTACAGGCTATCCCATCGTCGCAATCCGAATCACTGGTACATCCTACGCAGGTGTCATTGTTCTCGTCGCATGTCAATGGAGAACTGCAGGGATCTCCACTTCCCGCCTGACAATCCTGGGCCGCATCGCATGTCTCTGCTCCGTCACAGTAAAGCCCGTTGTCGCACAGGCTGTCGTCGGGCGTATGCAAACAGGCATCTGTCGCCTCGTCGCACTCGTCCACGGTGCACGCAACTCTGTCCGAACAATCAACGGTGGTCCCGGCCTGGCAACCACGCTGCGAGTCACAGCTTTCCGCCCCGTTGCAGTACAATCCGTCATCGCAAAGCGTATCATCGGGTTCGCTCAGGCATTGTCCGCCTACGCAACGATCCGCCGTACAGGATACCCCATCGTCGCAATTATCATCACTGACACACCCCACGCAGGTGTCATTGTTCTCGTCGCAGGTCAATGGAGAACTGCATGGATCTCCGCCCCCGGCCAGACAACCTTGCGCCGGATCGCAAGTCTCCACACCGTTGCAAAACAAACCATCGTCACATGTGGGTGTCCCAGGAACGCATTCGCCGCCGGAACAGACAGAGTTACACATGTCGCCGTCCTCTCCGGCGCCAAAGTCGCATGCTTGTCCATCGCGTTGGCAGGCGGCAAGCAGGTTTTCGTACCAGGCGATCTTGTCGTCGTTGGCTGAAGCCGAAAGCACGTCAATGTCGCCGTCTCCGTCGAAGTCCGTCGCATACACGGACTCTGCGCCATATGCAGTTGTCGTTATTACCTGCTGCGGGCCGAAGGTTCCATGCCCGTCGGTGTTTTCGTACCAGGCGATCTTGTCGTCGTTGGCTGAAGCCGAAAGCACGTCAATGTCGTCGTCTCCATCCAGGTCCGCCGCATACACGGAATCTGCGCCATATGCAGTTGTCGTTATGACCTGCTGCGGGCCGAAGGTTCCATGCCCGTCGGTATTTTCGTACCAGGCGATCTTGTCGTCGTTGCCATATGCAGTTGTCGTTATGACCTGCTGCGGGCCGAAGGTTCCATGCCCGTCGGTATTTTCGTACCAGGCGATCTTGTCGTCGTTGGCTGAAGCCGAAAGCATGTCCAGGTCGCCGTCTCCGTCAAAGTCCGCCGCATACACGGACTTGGCGCCATTCGCGTCTGTTGTTATTACCTG
>JALVPF010000478.1 GCA_027031935.1 Myxococcales bacterium
TCGCAGCCGCTCTGACCGGCAGTGCCGTTTGTGCCGGAATCAGCAGCTCCGGACGGAGAATTGCCGGCAGAACCGTTTCCACCCAAACCAGCATGAAACTCGCATGATCGCAGCACCAGTCCATCCGAGGAACTGGCGAACAGTCCATAGGTGGATTGACCAGCAGACAGGGCGTCTTCGCTCTGCACCCTTATCAACTCCATCACCGTGGTGGTGTTTATGTTCGATGCGCTGACCCCAGTGGTGCTGGCCACCAAGACCACCGGCACATTGCCTGACTCTCTGCGCCAGGTGACGGGATCGTATCCCCCGTACACAGACACTCCTTCTCGCAGCACAAGGGTGGAATCTTCTGAATATCCCCCGGCCGCCACCAAAACCTGTGAGCTTCCCTGGGAGTTGGCAAGGCTTATTCCGGCGGATATGTGTCTCAAGGGATTATCCATGGTGCCGGAGTTGGAATCCGAGCCAAGGGGAGATACGAAAACCGCTGTGGCAATATCACCATCGATTCCATCGCAGTTGCTGTCCGTAAACAGTTCATCGGGTTCGTCCGAATCGCCCTGGAACACACAATGATATTCGCACCCGTTGGCCGTGGAACCATCCAGGTTCCAGTAGTCGTCCAGACACGATCCCATCTGGCAACCGGAAGGTCCGCAAACGGGATTGGCATTGGCAAAAAAGCACGCATTGTCACAGGACAGACAATGCTCCGGATCCGATGAGAGATCCGTCTCGCAACCCGGAGCATTGGAGTCACAATCATCCCATGGATCCACACAGCTTAGCACCTCACAGCTGCCGGTCTCGCAGGTGGGGTTTGCATGGGGCAGGCTACAGGGTGTGTCACAGGCTGCACAATCGTCAAGGGTGTTCAATGGTGTCTCACACCCCGGCACAGAGGCATCGCAGTCACCCCAGCCGTCAGGACAACCGGGGCTCGAGCCGCTGAGGGCGATGGTAACGAGGGGATTGCCCAGGTCGGAAGATGAGATGACCACCTGGCCCGTATCCGGCCCGCTGTCTGTTGGTGCGTACACCACATCAAAAGTCACAGATGTTCCCTGCCCAACCAGGGGTGCGCTCAAATCGGGCAAGTTGGCCAGGGAGTAATCAGCAGACCCTCCACCTGCCAGCTCGATACCCAGGACGAACAAGGGGTCAGGGCTCGCGGAAAGAATGGTGACGGAGAACACTCCCGTGTCACCCATGAGAACCTGCCCAAAGTCATGGGCACCAGTAGGAATCACCACCATGGCAGGATCGATGGCGTTGGCCTGCAGCTCTATGGACACCCGTCCTGCCACCCCATCATACTGGGCGTCCGGGTCGTTGGTCTCCAGATATAGCCTGTCCGTGACAGAGCCTGATGAATCGGGAGTAAAGCTTATGCTCATCTGCTGGTGTTGAGATGGAGAGATGGACGAAGGTTCATTTTGCCAGGTGAACTCCGTACTGGAGTTGGCCAGGTGAACAGAAGAGATGACGAGAGGTTCACCTCCATCGTTTCCTATATCAATGTTGATGGAACGGGTCTCTGCCGTGGAAGTACCCTGGTCCCACTGCACATCAGAAAAAACCAGGGGAGGCTGTGGGTCCAGCGTAGCGTGCGCAGGGATATATCCCTGTGCACTCAACGCGGTCTGTACCTGTGCGGAGGGACCTGTATGAGTGACAAGCAGTGTTGCCGATTCACTTCCCACGGCGCTTGCCTGGTACTGGACCTGTGCGTGTATCAGCTGGCCAGGCTCGAGCACTTGGGGTGAATCCTGCAAAGTGCCCAAATCCACATCTGTGCTGTCTACTGACCAGGAATCCGATGCATCCACCAGTTGCACTCCCGTCAATTCCACAGTGGCACCACCACTATTGGTGATGGTGACATCCTCAGAGGCGCTTGCGCCTACCCTCACCCTCCCGAGATCCACGGGACTGGGCTCTACGGTGACATCACCCACGACTCCACGCCCGGTGAGAGTGACCTCTACAGAGGACGAGTTTGGATCATCGCTTACGATCAATATGCGATCCGTATCCTGCTCTTGAATCTGGGGGTGATACACAACAGAGACGTCCAGTACATCTCCGTTGTTCAACAATACCGGGAACTGCACCTCTTGATGTTCCACATCCTCCACTTGCACATCGAAATCCTCGTTGTCGATCACGGCCAATCGAACATCCTCGACACTCAGCACAGCGTTTCCGCTTCCCTGGTTTGAAATGCTGAATCCCAGGGGCTGAGAGTTCTGTCCCAGAGCAAGGTCACCGAAATCGAGAGACTCCATGGACACAGCCACCTTGGGCTCTCCCTTGAACTCGCTCAAAAGGTGGATCTTTACGAGCGCCTCATCGGGATCGTTGGAGATGATATCCAGCACGCTGTGATCCGTGGTAGCGTCGGATGCATCATACCTGACGGCAATGGTGGCCTGCGCCCCAGGAGACACTATCAAGGGCAAGGAATCCATGGTCGCCTGATCAAGAGAAAAATCATCCAGGTCTGTCCCCGACTCGAAATTGAGATCCAGGATACGCAAGTCCTCATCCCCCACGTTTTCAAGGACCACGTCTCGCTCCACCATTACCCCTACCATGACGTTTCCAAAGTCCATCTGGTAGACACCAGCGCTTTGGGTGGGTGAAATGATCTCTATGTCCGGCCCATGGTCGGCATCTGCGTCACTTCCGTCACTTCCATCATCACCATCCATTCCACCGTCCTGTCCCGATGCAACGCATGTGCCGTTCCGGCACTGGGATCCATCCAGACATGGGTTTGTCTCATCGCACTGGCCTGAACCATCGATGCAGATTCCTTCCTGACAGTACTGGCCAATTGGACACTGCTCGTCTTCAACGCACAGTCCTGCAGCGTCCTTTCCCGCAGTGTCGTCGCTACAAGCGCTTGAAAAGAAGAAAACGAAAAAGAGAACCGGTAAATACACAAGACTGATTCTTATAGACATCTCAACCTCCAAAGTCCCGGACAAACAAGCCCATCAAGACCCCATGTCTACCAGTTTAGCTTTGGAGTAGGTTTTTCGTCAATTCACCGACAATGACACAATGCACCTGATTTCCCATCTCGCTTGCGATCTGGAAAATCTGCCCCACAACCCCAACGCGCCATACGGAGTCCTGCTTTGCGAAACAAATTCCAAGCGTTTAGTCTCCTGCTATTTTGTCGCCGATCTTTTCCATGTAACAGAAGGAGTCATACTTCTGCTCGAAGAATACCATAAGGGGCAAAAGCATGATGCAGAATTTGCAAGATTTCAAATTTCCAGTTTTGGATTCACTTCCGGAGAAATTGTCTTCAAGCGCGCAAAGCGAGCAAAATCCTTGTCGTCGGTCAGCAGCTTATCAACACCGTGTTCACGGCAAAGAGCAGCAATTTGAGCATCAAAGACCAGATTGCCGGAAGCTTGCCCATCCTGGACCATTTGAGCCAGGTGCTCGAAATAGTCTACCCCAGGGAAAAGCAATCTGATACTTGGGCTTTCAAGCAGGTTTTCAAGGGCCTCAATTGCCTGTTTCAGTGTTGAAGGTGGGTTGAATATGCTTCTGTGTGTAACGACCCGGAGAAACTCCCCTAAGCAAAATACCGGCAAAGCCCAGGGGACATGCCCTTCGGCCAAGGAGCGTAACCAACTTAATGCATCTTCATGTTTTGGAGACTCGGTACGGTGCGCAAAAACAAGGATATTGGTATCGACGGCGATCACTTGCGCCCTTCCATTGCTTCATACAGAGAATCTCTGTCGCTCAGGTCTACACCGTGTATGAATCTGCCTGACACAGTCACCCAATTCAGTCTGAATTTTTTTCTTCTTCTTGAAGGCTTTTCTCCTGCCAATTCTCTGCGAAGCAGGTCTTCTATAACTTGAGTGATTGTCTGACCTGTACTTGATGCCTTCTCGCGTATACTCTTCATTAATGTATCATCTATGTTGAGTGTGGTTCTCATATGCTCAAGCATACACAAAAAGCATATATATGTCCAACCCGTGCTCATTCACAGTTAACCAACAGAAACTGGGCAACAGCCAGTGGTCTCCGAATATTGACAAGCTGGCCCGGCTGAAGTTAAACAAGACTGTAGCCGAAAGACAGCGAGATACAGCCTAGCCTATTGACAGCCCAGCCCCTCGGTGGGAAAATGCCGCATCCTGGAGGGGACGACGATGTCCGATGATTACAAAAGCTTACCGGCAGAAATTGAAAAACCAGACCGAACCCTACCCAAATCCGACAAGGTGATGGGTATTGATCTGGGGACCACTTTCTCATGTGTTGCCGTGGTCCAGGACGACTATCCAAAAGTGATCCCGTCGCGCAAGGGCCAGCATACAATTCCATCTGTTATCGCTGTGGACGACAAGGGCAGATTGCTCATTGGGGAAGAGGCCAGAAAACAACTTCTCATAAACCCCATCAACACCGTTTACGGCGCAAAAAGGTTCATAGGCAGGCACTTTTATTCGGAAGAAGTCAAGGCCATCTCCCGCTATTTTTCCTACCAGGTTGTGCCCATAGGAGACATGGCGGTTGGTGCAGAGGTAGGTGGCCGTGTTTTTTCCCTGCCTCAAGTATCTGCCATGATCCTAAACGAGCTGAGAAAAAATGCCTGTGAATACCTCAAGGAAAACATATCCCAGGCCGTGGTCAGCGTACCTGCATACTATACGGAAAACCAGCGTGGTGCGGTTCGTGAGGCAGGAGAGATCGCTGGCATAGACATCATAAGGATCATCAACGAACCGACGGCCGCAGCATTGGCCTATGGACTGAACCGGAATCTGGATAAGAAGATTCTCGTTTATGACCTGGGAGGTGGAACTTTCGACGCCTCAGTGATGGAGTTGTTCGAAGATGTATTCAAGGTCTTGGCCACCGGTGGCGACACATTTTTAGGTGGTGTGGATTTTGACGAACGAATAGTCGAGTTCATCCTTTCGGAATATGAAAGAAGCGAAAACTCCATACTGCAGTGTGACAGCGTGATAACCCAGAGACTGAAGGACGCTGCCGAGAAAGCAAAAATCGATCTTTCCACCAAAAACATAACCACCATCGATTTGCCCTATATCACCATACAGGGTGGCAAGTTCAAGGACTTCCGCTGTGACCTGAACCGTGAACAGATTGAAGATTTGGTCATGGATCTCATAGACCGCACCATAGAAGTCTGCGTGGAAGTCATAGATGCGGCGTCTTTGCAACCAGAGGACATAGAATCCGTGATCCTTGTGGGCGGTCAGACCCGAATGCCATTGGTATCGAGCAAGGTGAGTTCCTTTTTCGGCAAGGCTCCGACAAAAGGAGTTCACCCTGATGAGGTGGTTGCCTGTGGTGCTGCGCTCATGGGACACTCGCTTTGCACAGAACAAAGTGTACGCCTCTTGGACGTGCTGCCCATGAGCATAGGGGGCAGGCAGCCAGATGGTTCATTCAAGGTGCTTTTCCCTGCCAACTCTTCTCTCCCGGCCGAAAAGGAGATAGGAGTCGCTACGACCACCGACGGACAGGAAGCCATAGAGGTCTTCGTCTACCAGGGAGAAGCTCCCAGGGCTTCTGAGAACGAGTTTCTTGGGGCTTTTGTCATAACAGGTTTTCCAAAAGCGAAGGCAGGCCAAACCAAGTTGCTTGTAAGCTTGCTATTGTCCCAGGAATCCATTTTGGACGTAACAGCAAAATCCTTGTCCACGGGCATGCCCATGCATGTCCAGATGGTGGCCAGGGCACCCAAGACCGCAGACGAGGTCAATCTCCAGCCAGTGGAACCAAGCTCCCAACAGCCTTCTGTGCAAGACAAGGGCGACAGCGTTCTCGGCAGTCAGGCCCATAAAGATCAACAACAGGGTCAAACCAAAAGACATTTTTCCGGCCTTAGATCATTTATACGTAGAATTTCATAGCAGGACAATTATTCATCTGGCGATTTTCGACCCAGGTGCTTGTTTTGGTCGCTGCTGTTTAGTCAGCCCATGAATTCGTATCCTGTTTCTTCCACTGCGTTTTGCCTTGTAGCAAGCTTCATCTGCCCTTTTGAGCAGGAGATCCATGCTGATGGGACCCTTGTCGGCGGTAGCGACTCCAAGGCTTGCGGTAATGCTGATTCGTGATTTGTCATGCTTGATATCCAAAGATGAAATCTTTGTCCGAATCTTTTCGGCGATCTTCCTGGCTCTTGCCTGGTCAGTCTCCGGCAGGGCCACGACGAACTCTTCGCCTCCAACCCTGGCAGCTATATCCGATGACCTCAGACACTTGCATATGCTCTTGCCTATGTGGCGCAGCAATATGTCCCCAGCAGCATGACCGTGCGTATCATTGACCGTTTTGAAGTGATCCAGGTCCAGAACAATGACGGAGAGATCCCTGCCGTATCTTTCATGTCGCGCCACCTCTCTGGCCAGCCTGTCCATCAAACTCGGTCTGTTGTACAGCCCTGTAAGCGCATCCCTTGTGGCACGTTCGTATAGATGACGAAGGAGTTTTTGCTCATCGGAACGATTCACACGGAAAGCCAGCAGGCAGCGCCCCAACTGAAGCCTGTCCCCGTCCTTCAGTTTACGGTATGAAACTGATTTTCCATTGCACCACAGGCCGTTCGTGCTCCCCAGATCGCGCAGGATCACCCTGCCGGGTTCCCTCCTGATCATGGCATGGCGCCTGGACAC
Organism: Myxococcales bacterium; assembly: GCA_027031935.1. Taxonomy (GTDB): domain Bacteria; phylum Myxococcota; class B64-G9; order B64-G9; family B64-G9; genus JALVPF01. The sequence goes on from JALVPF010000478.1 coordinate 6,690, forward strand.
TCCCTTGTCATCCAGGCGTATGGACGCATCTCTGCCACGACCCATGACATTCTCCCCTATTTCCAGAGGGATCACCTTGCCCATCTCCTGTCCTTCCAGCACGACGAGGCAGGGTATCTGCCTGGTGGGAGCCAAGGTGTCTGCCGTCACATGTTCCGTAGCCACCATCACCCACGGACCTCCTTTGCTGCACTTTTCCTGACCTCGCTTTCCAACTTGCCAAAGAGTTCCGAATCGGTAAAAAGTCTGTCCCTCGCTCCCTCCCGGCCCTGTGCCAACTTCTCGCCGGACATGGATAACCATGAGCCGTTCTTTTCCACAACTCCGGCCTGCAGACCCATGTCCAGCAACTCACCAGCCTTGCAGATCCCTTTGCCATAGAGAATATCGAACTCGACCTGGCGAAAAGGAGGGGCCAGCTTGTTTTTCACCACCTTTACCCTGGTCCTGTTCCCAACCACCTCACCGCCTTTTTTAACAGCACCAATCCTCCTGATATCCAGACGAATGGATGAATAGAACTTTAGGGCATTGCCACCAGTCGTGGTCTCCGGATTGCCGAAGACCATGCCGATTTTCTGGCGGATCTGGTTTATGAACAACACTGTCGAACCCTGACGGGAGACCTGCGCCGTCAACTTTCTCATGGCCTGACTCATGAGCCTTGCCTGAAGTCCCATGTGGCTATCGCCCATCTCTCCTTCTATCTCTGCCCGCGGAACCAATGCGGCGACAGAATCCACGACAACCAGGTCTACCGCACCAGAGCGGACCAATATATCCACCACCTCAAGAGCCTGCTCTCCCGTGTCCGGCTGGCTCACCAGGAGATCGTCCAAGCGAACACCCAAATTTCCTGCATAGTTGGCATCCAGAGCATGCTCTGCATCGATGAAGGCAGCCACTCCCCCTGCCTTTTGGCATTCGGCTATGGCATGCAGCGCCAATGTTGTCTTTCCTGAAGACTCGGGCCCGAAAACTTCCACCAGTCTTCCTCTTGGTATTCCCCCAATTCCCAAGGCATCATCCAGCCCCATGGACCCGGTGGAAATTGCAGCTACCGACTCCACCGGTCCATGGTCCCCCAGTTTCATCACGGTTCCTTTTCCAAATTGTTTCTCGATGGAAGCCAAAGCCGCTGCAACGGCCTTCAGCCGGTCCTTGATCTCACCCATGCCAACTCCTCCTTTCAGTGCAATTGCTCAGCAGATTTTGCAAGTACCAGGCCATCGGGAAAAAACCTTGAAAAACAAAGGCTGCAGTTTTTACATAAGTACGAATTTGCTACACCCGTGTCCGAATTTCGGACACTGTCAGCGAAAGCATGCTAGGATTGACACCACATGAAATCCAAACCTACACAATCTTTCATACAGACAAAATTACAGGGAACTGACTTTCCCGGCTCGAGCAAAACGCTCAGACTGGTGCTGGATCTCTTGGTGGTTTTCTGCGTGGTGACACAGGCTGTTGCTGTACTGCTCATACTCGTGGGAGCCTATGGATCAGAAGCTTTTCCAGTCGCAGGTGGTGCGGTGATCTCCATGTTTCTCATCGCCTGGTTTTACACCAGGTGGCTTTTTCCAATGCTGGATGCGAAACATGTAGTCGCCATCATATTCATGAAAGAACTTGCCACAATATTCATCCTTGGTGTGATTATTGGCTTGGTATATGCCGTCAAATCCTTCATGACTGCTTGATCTACCGGAGGTGAACCATCAGTTGCTCAAACAGGAACCACTCTTGCGCACAGATGCATGTTTGGCTGTTTGTGTTTGCAGTTCTCTTCATTTTTCCAGGGATAGCAAGCTCAAGGGACAAACCGACAGACTCGCCAAGGCCATCTGATTGGGCAAAGCCCATTGACCTCACAGGTGTGCCCAACCTGCACAAGGTCTCCAAGGGCCTCTACAGGAGCGCCCAACCAACGGCCCAAGGTATGAAGAATCTGGAAAAGAGACTTGGAATAAAAACCGTTATCAATTTGCGGCTGATGCACTCGGACCGGGACAAGTTGAAGGGTACTGGTATAGAATACATACATATCCCTTTGAAGACCTGGAAGATAAAGAAAAAGCAGGTCATGAGATTCCTGAAGATTGCAGTGGACCCGGACAGGCAACCGGTCTTGGTCCACTGCAATCATGGAGCAGACAGGACCGGAGTCATGGTGGCATTCTATCGAATGGTGGTACAAGGCTGGGACAAAAAATCAGCACGGCAAGAGATGACTCAGGGTGGGTTCAACTATCATTCCATCTGGACAAACCTGCTTGACATGATCGAGGATGCCAAGATCGACGACTACAGGTCTGCCCTGTCATTGTCCGATTCCAGGTGAATCATCCCTTGTTTACCCAATGAGAAAATGCGTCAAAAGAAAAATCCCTGCCCAGGAAATCTTTCACCAGATCAGCCGCATCTTTTGAACCTCCAGCATCCAGAATGGCCTTTCTGTAAGAGGTCAGGACCTTGGGGTCCAATAGGCCCTTGGCCTTTATGAAAGCGAAGAGGTCCTTGGCTATGACCAAAGACCACATATAGGTGTAGTAGTTGGACGAGTAGCCGGACAGATGCCCGAAGCTTGCCTGGAAATGGGTCCCATCGACCCATTTGAAAGGTGCATACTTCTCCGCCAATTGCTTGGCCAGCTCTGTTGTATCCATGGATGAGCCACGATTGTAATAGGCCAGGCTCAAGGCGGCATAGTACATCTGCTGACGAATGAACAAGCCCTTGCCGAAATCTCTTGCGCGCCTCATCTTCTCTATCAGCTCGTCAGGGATCACCTCCCCCTTGTCGTTTTTGGCAAAGGATTTCAGGACCTCAGGGTCCCAGGCCCACTCCTCGAGCAGTTGGGACGGGGCTTCAACAAAATCCCATTCTGTAGCGATGCCCGACTGGCCCACCCACTTTTGCCTGCCGCCAAACAAGTGGTGCAGGAGGTGACCAAATTCATGGAAAAAAGTGACAACCTGGTGATGGTCCATCAGGTCTGAGCCATCGTCTCCACCTGGAAAATTGCAAACCAATGCGGCCTCTGGAAGTTGCCTGTCCTTCAAGCCGACCTGTATGGGAAAGGCAGCAGCATGCTTGTACTTGTCTTTCCTTGGGTGCATGTCCAGGTAGAACCTTCCCCTGAGCTTGTCTCCCTCCCACAACTCATATGCATCC
>JALVPF010000479.1 GCA_027031935.1 Myxococcales bacterium
TTGTTGTTTCGACAAAAAGTCAACCCAAACAGATTACTTGTGGTCACCATCCATGCGCTTTTTCAATGCTTCCAGTTTCTCCTCCAGACCCAGTTCCCGCTCCATGTCGGCAAACCTGGAATCCAGCGCGCTGTCTGCCATAATGCCTGAATCAAAGGATGCCATCTCCGCCTGAGCCTCCACCCTGGCCTCAAGCTCGAGTACCTTGTCCTCCATGCGATCGAAGGTATCAAAGGCCCTGGACTCTCCAATGAACTTTGCGCCCTTTTCGGAACCCAAACTCCTGGCTGCATGTTCCCGTGCACGGGCAGCCTTGGCCCTTGCTATGAGTGCATTCTTCTTGGCTTTTGCATCCCGCAACCTGTCTTCCAGAGAAACCACGCTCTGTTTCAAGGCACCAACATACTCGCGCTGCACCTTGACCTGGGCTTCCATGGTCTGTGCCACTGACAACTGCTCCTGCTTGTGCAAAAGAGCCTGTCTGGCCAGGTCTTCGTCTCCGGCCCTCAGGGCCAGCTCTGCGCGCCGCTCCCACCTGTTTGCTGCCTCCATGACCGAAAGTCTCTTTTTTTCCATTAGCTTTTCAGAGGCGATGGTGTCTATCACCTGTTTTTTGGCCTTGCGCAGGTGCTCTTCCATATCCAGTATTGCCTGCTTCAGCAATTTTTCCGGATTCTCCGCCTTTGCAACCAACTCGTTCAGATTGGACCGGACAATGTCGTTTACCCTACCAAGAATTCCCATGGCCAACTCCTTTTCAATAAATATTTTCAAACTCCGACTGGATTCCTCTATACTGGCCCACAGTATCAGCAAGTGTTGTGCCAAAAACTCGGCCCATCTCTTTCAATTGAAAGTACAAGGAATTTCCCTGGTCACAGAATGATCAGACTGGTCGAATGCGCCAATCCGGAACCAGGCAGGTGGCGGAATGTGCCAAAATCAAACGATTGGGCTCAAAGCAGCCTGACCTCAAATTCCAAGATTACGTGACAGGAGGGAACTACAAATCGTGTTTCTTCACCAATCTTCTCATCTGGTCGTAACTGAGCCCCAGGCTCTTGGCTGCATTGGTCATGTTCTTGTGTTTTTCCAATGATCTTTGCAAGAGGCCACGCTCAAATTCCCGGACCTGTTGCCGGAATTTACCTGGACTGTAAGCACTGCCCTGAGAAACAGCCATGGGATCCAAGCCCAGATCAGACAGTTGGATCTCCTGGGTGTTACAACGGTATGCGGCTCTTTCGATCATGTTTTTCAGCTCCCGAACGTTACCCGGAAACTCCAGTCGGAAAAGAGCCGAGAGGGCCTCTGACGAAATGCTCCTGCATTTTATGCCAGGCACCTCCTGACGGAACCTCTCTATAAAATGATTACAGAGATCCTCGATGTCCTGTTTTCTCTGCCTGAGAGGAGGAATTTCTATGGTCTCAAAAGTCAGCCTGTCATACAGATCCCTTCGGAATGCACCTTCCCTCATGGCAGCATCCAAATCCGCGTTGGTTGCAGCAACGATTTTGACATCCACGCTAATCTGGCTCTCACTTCCAAGTCGCGAAAAGTTCTGATACTCGATGACCCGAAGGATCTTTTGTTGAAGCTCCAAGGGCATATTTCCGACTTCATCCAGAAACAATGTCCCCTCATGGGCCAGTTCAAACTTCCCTGTCCTGGATTTTCCTGCGTCGGTAAAAGCACCCTTTTCATATCCAAACAGCTCCGCCTCGGCGAGTTCTTGAGGCAGAGCAGCACAGTTGATGGTAACAAAAGGGCCCTTTCTTCCACTATGAGCATGAATGCTATGGGCAACCAACTCCTTGCCTGTTCCCCTCTCTCCAAGGATGAGCACCGGTCTTGGAATACCCGCTACATATCGCACCTTCTCCATCACTTCAGAAAGCCCGCTTTGCTGTCCTACCATTTGGACATCCATGCCTGCGAGTTGTTCAAGAACCATATTGTGGTGCCGTAGTCTCCTGTTGTCCGTCAATACGCGGGTCAATCTGTCCAGCTTCTCCATCTGCAGGTCCAGCCGCTGGTTCAACCTGGTGTCCTTTTCGATGAAATCCGTGGCACCCAGGCGCATGGCCTTGACCGCGTCGTCCACTTTTGCCTTGCCGGTAAGAATAACACAGGGCAAATCAGGGAAACGCTTTCTCAGGTCGGTCAATATCTCCAAGCCATCACGCCTGCCTGCACCCAGATCCAAATCCAGCACCACGAGATCCACTCCCTCGTCCGATTCATCAATGGCCACAAGAGCCTCATCACCATCGGCAAACCCTTTTACCTGTCGGCCCTTTCTTCTCAACAGGTCGGAGAGAAGTTCAATCACTTCCGGCTGATCATCCACCACAAAGACTTTACCTCTGCCCGACAACTCGCCCTCCTTCAAAACCTGCGCCCATGAGTTCATCCAGATCCATGGAGAGATTTCCTCCACCAGCCACAGCTGGCAGTCTTATGGTAAAAGTAGTTGGTCCTCCAGGAGCAGAATGGACCGACACCCTGCCTCCGTGGCTCTGTACCACGTTCCTGGCAATAAAAAGCCCTAGCCCAGAGCCCTTTGCTCTGGTCGTATAACCCGGTGAAAAAATCCTGGACAGGAATGAACTATCCATGCCCTGCCCATGATCCATGACAGCGATCTCCACAAAATCGCCCCCCTCAATGCTACGTGCTGCAATCTTGACCTTCGAATCCGATGCAGATGCCTGTAAAGCGTTGGAGATTATATTTGCCACGGCATCCACCAGTTGCTGTTCATTGCCGCTGACCAACGGCAAATCCGGCTGTAATCCCACAAGCAAACTCTCCGGGTTCTCGGCTGTCTGTGAAATAGCCTTGTTTACAATGTTCTCTACGGCAAGGGGACTTCCCGATACGGTCGCAGTTTGCATGGAATCCAGAAAATCAGCCCACTGTTCATAGAGTTCATTGAGCTGGTCTTCTATATTTTCAACATTCAAGCCCGCACGAACACGAGCAGCCAACACCGCCACCCGGTTTTTCATCCTGTGAGCCAGCCTTCGAACATCCAGGTATGCATCGGCTCGCCCCTTGTCCTGTACATGACCGAGCACCCTTGCCATCAAAAGCGGGGCTTGAGTCGGGAGACCGGAGAACAAAAGAGCAAGCCATCTTCCAACTGCATCTTCATCTACTATGCCCGCCAAGGCCTGGGCCAAGCTCTCTATGCTCTCTTGCCTATCCGGCGCTGACATGATCGCGCGCAATAACCAGGGCATGGCGCGATCCGGTCTGAAACGGCGTAAAAACAC
>JALVPF010000480.1 GCA_027031935.1 Myxococcales bacterium
CCACGGGTGGACCCACCACGACCCTGGCAGGAACCCTGGCCCTGATAATGCATCCGGATGCGAGTATCCCCGTGGAAAACAACAACATTGCCAGTATCAAATACCTTGTTTTTTGATTCATGTTTGCTTCCTTTCGCAATCAGTTTATACCAAAACTTTCTTGCCTAATAAAGAACTGGTAGCCCAATTCCAGTCATGATACTAGAGTTTGACGTGATAGGGCACTGTAATAATCTAAATCAGCACTATGGTGCTTTTTTAGCCCTCAAGGGGGTTAGCCTCGAACTGCAGGCAGGATGCACTGGCTTGTTGGGGAACAACGGGGCGGGAAAAAGCACCCTGCTGAAGACTCTTTTGGGACAACTCCCGGTACAAAAGGCAAAGGTGGAGCTGCTGGGAATGGACCCTGCCGTAGAGCCCCTCAAGGTGCGGCAGCGAGTTGGCTACATGCCTGAGCGGGAAGTGTATTTTCCGGACATGACAGCCGTGGAGCAGGTGGCTTTTTGTGGGCAGCTTTCCGGCATGTCCAGGTCCGATGCGCTCTCCAGAGCTCATGAGTCCCTCGATGCAGTCTCCCTGGGAGAAGCCAGGTATCGAGCTGTGGACGGTTATTCCACGGGCATGCGCCAGAGAGTCAAACTCGCGGCCTGTCTCGTGCATGGTCCCGGTCTGCTGCTTCTGGATGAACCCACCTCCGGATTGGATCCCGAAGGCAGGGAGATGATGTTGGGACTCATCCGCGATCTGGCACAGGACAGAGGGCTTAGCATAGTGTTGTCGACTCATATACTGCAGGACGTGGAACGAACTTGCGATTGGTTGGTGGTGCTGGCAGAGGGGCAGGTCTTGTATTCCGGTGCCAGAAAGCAGTTCCAGGCAGCTAGCGGCAGCCGCTTGCAGGTCAAGGTCAAGACTGGAACCCGGACCATGGCGGATTTGCTTCGTGATGCCGGTTGCAAGGTAGATGTTCGTCCTGGAGATCCGGTGCTGGATGTGGAGCTTGAACCGGGTGTCGAGCGTGACATCGTCTGGACGGTGGCAAAGCGTGCCGGGCTGCAGGTGCGTCGCCTTACCTCATCTGAGGGATCCCTTGATGCGGCATATGCCAGGATCATGCAAGAGCACGGAGACGGTGCATGAACCCTGATACGGCAAGAATCCATGACCAGGGTTACAGACCTTTCAAAGGCAAGCTGGGCTCTGTTCGGACCAGGTTTTGGCCAATCGCTGTAAACGAGCTTCGACTTTCTTTCAGAAACAAATGGTTCAAGAGGTTGCTTTGGGCGTCGTTTTTTCCCCTGGGCGTTTTTTCTGTTCTGGTTTTGCTTCGTCATGTCATGGAGTCCATGCTGGGACCAAGCCAGGTCTGGCAAAATTTTTGGCGCACGCAGCTTTTGTTTGCCGTGGTCGCAGCATATTTTACTGGGCGCAGGGCTGTTGGAGAAGACTTGAGATCCGGCGCTCTGACCCTCTATTTTTCCCGGGCGGTGGATTTTCGACAGTACTTGCTTGGAAAGTGGCTGGCGGTGGCCCTTAGTATGGGTGGAGTACTTTTGGGGCCAGGTCTTCTGCTGCTTGTGTTCAGCGCGGCCATGGATCCCGATTTGCCCCTTTCTGTGGCCCTGTCCTGGGGGGCAATACTCATAGCCCTCTCCTTGCTGTTTGCACTGAGCGCAGGCTGGGTGGTGTTGGCCATCTCATCCCTTGCAGGGCGTGGGCGTGCTGCGGGTATTGTCTGGGTGGTCGTGTATTTTGCGTCGTCTGCTGCTGCTGTGGCATTGTCTTCAGCACTCAACACCCCCGACCTGGTAAGCCTTGGCATTGGAGACGGAAGCATGAGGCTGGCCAACGAGCTTTTCTCGCAGCATGCAGATCTTGCCACTTGCATGTTGTCGCTGGCAGGCCAGGTTGCCTGGGCGATCCTGGGGGCTTTGGTGGTTTTGCTACGCCTTGCCAGGTGGAGGCGATTGTGAGTTCCCGGCCCCTCATTCAGGCACGCGGCTTGACCCGCTGGTTCGGCCCTGTCATCGCCTTGAACGATGTGCAACTGTCCATCCAGGCTCCCATCGTAGGCTTGCTCGGTCCCAACGGTGCTGGAAAATCCACGTTCATAAAACTTCTCGTGGGCTTGCTCAAACCCTCCCTGGGAAATCTTGCCTTGCTGGGCCAAAAGCCTTGGGCCAACCGCGACCTTGCCGCAAGACTGGGATATTGCCCGGAAAGGCACAGATTCTGGGAGGATATGACTGCCCGGCAATTCGTTCAGATATTGCTGAGGCTGCATGGCTTCGACTCTTCGTCCGCATGCTCGACTGCAGACAGTGCGTTGGAAAGAGTCCACCTGGGTCAGGTTGGCAGGCGGAGAATAAAGACCCTGTCTCACGGTATGCGTCAGAGGCTGAAGTTGGCCCAGGCGCTGGCTCATCAGCCTGAGATAATTGTTTTGGATGAGCCGCTCACCGGACTGGACCCCATACAGAGGTCCATGGTCATCTCACTGCTGAAAGAAGAAGCTCAGCGGGGTGTCTTCGTCATCGTCTCAAGTCACGTGCTGCACGAATTGGAGGCCATGACGAGGCATATCGTAATGCTCAACCGTGGGAGGGTTGTGGCCGAGGGAGAGCTGGAGCAGATTCGTGCCCTCATAGATTCTCATCCTCATCGAATCGCCCTTGTGGCTGCAAAGGCAAGAGAGTTGGGACAACAACTGCTGGGCCAGCAGCATGTGACAAGGATTGAGGTGGACAAGGACAGGGTGGTGGTGGAGACACGGAATGCAGATGAATGTTATGACAGGATAGCTGAACTCGCTCTGGGCGGGGACTTTCATATAGAGCAGATGTATTCACTGGACGACAACCTCGAGGCGGTTTTCAAGTATCTGGTGGAGGGCTGATGGACTCTGGTGTTCAAGGAAGGCAAAAACTTTCAGGACTCACCGCGATGGTTTTGATGGCACGGCTCTTTTTGCGTATGGCATTGGGTCGGCGTCGAATGTTGTGGGTGGCCCTGGCTTTGCTTTTGCCGCCTGTGTTGACCGCATGGGGACGGTTTACAATGGATGGCTCGGGGCTTGATCTTTTTATGGAGATGGTGGTCAACCTCATGCTCCAACTGGAAGTGCTGGGCCTGACTTTGTACCTGGCAGTGGCTGCCATCAGGGACGAGGTGGATGATGGAACCATAGTCTATCTTTTCACTCGTCCCGTGGCGAGATGGGCCGTAGTTGGTTCAAAGCTGCTGGCAGTGGTCATTGGGGTTGGTATGGCCATGGT
>JALVPF010000481.1:0-5452 GCA_027031935.1 Myxococcales bacterium
CACATCACTCAGCACACTGGAGGAGCAAAAGCTCACCAGATTTTCCTGCGGGGATTCGATGCGGAGCACGGCCAGGACCTGGCCGCTACCCTCGACGGTATTCCCCTGAACGAAGTCTCGCAGGTTCATGGTCAGGGTTACCTGGACCTTCATTTTCTCATTCCGGAGGCAATAAAGAGGATAAAGGTTCTCAAGGGCCCTTATGACGCCAGGCTCGGCAATTTTTCCACCGCGGGATCCATAGACATTCAGACCTTGTCAACAATGAACGACACAGCGCGCATCAAACTGGGAGCGGGATCGTTCAATTCCTTTTCAGCATTGGGAGAGTTGAGCACAGGTGATGACAGCAGGGGTCTTTACCTGGCTGTACAGGCCAACACCACAGATGGCTTTACAAAGCCTGGAGATCTAAAGGCAGCCAGGACCTTTTTGAAATGGCATAACACGGACTCCCACGGCTGGACCATGGACGCCGTGTATGCTGGATATGCAGCAAGATCCGATGCTGCAGACACCCTTCCATTGGACTGGATCAATCAGGGGCTGGTCAGCAGGTTTGGGGCCATGGACGATTCGGACAAGGTTGATGCAGACCGTCACCTCCTGGGCCTAACTCTCACAGGCCCATTCCAGGACGGAAAACTGAAAATAACCGGGTACTACAATTTCAAGAGGACAAAAATATTCTCTGACTACACCTATTATTTTTTCAACGACCACTATGGAGACCAGTTGGAACAGAGCGACATGCGTCACTATGGTGGTGCCAACATCGCATGGACCAAGGCTTATTCGTTTGAGTCATCAGGAGACCTGATAAGCGAGCTGGGCATGCAGTGGCGCACTGACGCTGTATGGCAAACGCAGGCGAACACGGTCAAACGGGTCCGCTTCAACACCATGAACCACTATAGATTCCTGGAACACAACATGGGCATATATGCTTCTGAGACATGGTTGGCAAGCGATCGCTGGATGTTCGTGGGGGGACTTCGTTATGACGCCCATGTGGTGGACGCACATGGCTTCCAGGATGTCAAGGAGTTGGATATCTACACGAACATGGTCGTCATCCACAACGATGAACCGCGTGATTCATTGGCCTTTGCCAATACCGTGTCGCCGAAAATCTCTGCGATATATTCCATAAATGAAAACTGGCGCCTGTTTGCCAACTTTGGCAGGGGATTCGTGACCAGGCCGGCCCGCGACCAGGCAAACAAGAAAGAACTCTTCCCATATGGTGTGACAGGCGCAGAAATTGGAAGCAGGTGGACGGGGTTTGACAACACTCTCAGCATCAGCTCTGCCTTGTGGTGGGCACACAAGGAACGTGAGTTGGTGTTCGACTCCGAGTTCGGAGGAACCGTCTTCAGGGGGCAGAGCCACAGGATAGGCCTGGAATTGGAGACGAGGTGGGCACCCTTCAGTTGGATGTGGCTCGCAACGGATGTGTTTCTGACGAGGGCCAGGCTTGAAACCGAAGGCTCATGGCAGCCCATACCCAACACTCCATGGTTGATGATGACCAACCTGGTGGCAATACAGCACCCCTCCGGAATCCAGGCCTGCGTCCGAGGCAGGCTCCTCGGCCCAAGGGATCACGACATGGGCCTGAGTTCCGATCCCTATTACCTGATCGATGTGGTGCTGGCCTGGGAGACCAAGAGGATTGGCTTGCACCTGGAGATAGAAAACATCCTTAATTCCGTCTGGTATGATTCCGTCTTTGCCTACCCGGTCAGACCCACACCCGATTCGGAGATAGACCGCGGCCTGCAGGTCACACCAGGTACTCCCTTTGCCGTCAATTTCTTCGTGACAATAAAAATCTGATCTACAGAGGAGGAAAAAATGAAAGCAGTTTATTCCGCATTCCTGCTTGTGAGCCTGTCGTTGGTGACAGCTTGTGGTAGTGACCTGGAGCAACAAGTTGGTACGGTGATCTTCACGGCCAACGGCGAAGACTTCGTGCGTAACGGGTTCGTGTCCGAAGATGGCTGGCAGATGGACTTTTCCAATGTCTACATGAACGTCTATGGTCCCACGGCATACCAGGTGGTTGAACAACAACCAGTCGGCATATTCGATCCCAGGCATGGTGGCCATCCCCATGAAAATATTCCGGAAGGAGCAGCACACGTCGCTCTCATGGATGATTATTTCCTCCAGCTGAAGCAGCCGGTCTTTGAAATCGGCAGGGTACAGGATGCTCCCATAGGAAACTACAACCGACTGGCATTTCGCGTAAGGCCCGCCATCGCCGAGTCAGCCGATCTTGTACCAGATTTCCAGGGATACTCCATCGTGCTCGAGGGCACGGCATCCAAAGACGAGCAGTCAATGAACTTCCTTATAAAGTTCACAGAGGAGATGGACTACTACGACTGCGGCCCCAATGGTGACACCGGCGTATTGGCGCAGGACAGTGAAGCAACTGTTGAGATGACATTCCATTTCGATCACATCTTCGGCGATGCCGAGCAGGGGCCTGCCGACACGGACGACACTAGCTCGGTAAATTTCTCTGCGGTAGGGTTTGGCCCCTTTGCCGATTTGGCCACAGGCAACAGCCTGGATCTGGACCAGGAGACCATGGGACAAGAGATGAACGGTGAGCTGTACCTGAAGGTAATCGACACGGTTCGCTCGCTGGGCCACTCGGGCGAAGCGCATTGTCACTTATGAGCGCCGGGCATCTACAAAGACTCAATCCTGGCGACTTGCCTTTTCCAACACTCCGGCAACCCATTGGTTTATGCTCTTGCCATCTGCTTGTGCTGCACCGGCCACAGCAGCATGAAGATCTGCAGGCACCCTAAGCATCAGATTTCCGGAGTATGGCTTGTTTGGCTCCTGGCCCAATTTTTCACAAGCTGCCAGGTAATTATCAACTGCCTCGCGAAAAGCGTTCTCCAACTCCTCAACTGATTTACCATGAAAGCTCACCACATCACGGATACCAATGATGTGACCTACAAAAATATGATCTTCTGGGTCGAACTCCACCTTTGAATAGTAGCCCTTATACCTATTACCACTCATGGCTTTTCTCCTAACTTCTCAAGAAATTTGCGGGCGTCTTTTACCCGGTAACGCAGCGCTTGCCTAGATGGGTGCGGCCTATGGAAATATGCTCTGATACCATCGCGTTCAAATGTAACACTCGAACCTTTTCCCTCAACAACCCTACATCCAATGGCTCTAAACAAAGCCTCAATTCTACTCCATTCAATGTTTCCACTGAGCTGTTCGGCAAATATCTCCTTGAGCGTTTTATAGTGTTTCCTGTTCATGAATACATGATAGCAATTATTGATTGCAAGTGCAAGCTGATTTCGATTGCATTTTTTTATACCAAAGACAAATTTTGTGATATGATATTTTTCTATGACCAAGAGAACAACCGACATCGTCACCAGGATCGTACCGCCTTTCGGTGCTCCATATGTTTTTATCCTGGCAGTCATACAGGGAACCGACCGTCACGCCGTATACAGGCTTACCAAGAAAGAAACCATTATCGGCGCAGATCCTGATTTGGCGGATTTTGCCCTGAATGACTCACAGGTCTCCAGCAGGCATGCGATGATCCGAGTCAACGGAAACATGGTCAGCCTCATCGACAAGGACTCCACCAATGGAACCATTCTCAACGAGAACCCCGTGTCACCTGGCAAACCAAACCGACTCAAACCTGGCGATGAAATCACCATAGGCAGGACCAGGCTCATTTTCATGTCGAGCAAGTTCAGGGACTGAAACCATTGAGCAGTATCCCGCAACTGCACTGATTTCAAGCGATGAACACACCTCCGTTCAAAAAGCCCTGTGTCTTTTTTGCAGCGCTTTTGGCTCTGTGCCTTGTTCCTGCTCTTGCCACGGCCCATGCCCAGTACAAACCCTTCACCCTAAATCGATACGCTATCATAGCCTTCGAACCTCCTGGAATTCACATCACCTACAACATCACCGTGGGCGATCTCCCGGCCCAGCAACTTCGAAAGCGCTTTGACAAAAACTCCGATGGCAACGTGGATCGCGCCGAATTCGACCACATGGTCCGCTGGGTACAGGCACAAATAAGAGGAGGCTTGTCCATCACCCTCGATGGCAAGAGCCAAGAGGTACTTCCCGTTGAACCTGATGTGGATCTGGTAACGAACAAGGTGGAGATGTTTGCTCCAATATGGTTCAGATTCCAGATAAAAATAAAGTGCCCAGTGGGCAAACATCATCTGAAATATCATGACCTTGCGGAATTTGCCAAAATGGGTCAGACCGAACTCTTCATCAGGCGCACACCCTTGGTGCATCTCATAAGGGCAGTTCGGCCTCAAAAAGACAGGGGAGTGGTGGAACGCATGTTCTGGAAGGGAGGCACAACTCCAGGACAGGTGATCCTGGATTTTGAAGTGCTGAAGCATCCTCAAAAGACTCAGACCAAAGACAGGGTGGCAAGTCAAACCAAAGAGGATGAAAGCTCCGGACTCAAGCTCGCCTTGACCACCAAGAACCTTGGATTCAACGGCATTATCATCGCCCTCATGTTGGCCATGGGACTGGGAGCCTTGCACGCCCTGAGCCCGGGTCATGGAAAAACCCTGGTGGCAGCATACCTGGTGGGAAGCCATGGAACGATTCGACACGCCATGGTGCTCGGTCTTATCGTCACATTGACCCATGTCATGTCCGTTCTTCTGCTGGGGCTCGTCGCCCTGTGGGCTTCTGAATCCATAGTGCCAGAAAAACTCATGCCATGGACTGCCCTTGGAGCGGGTCTGCTGGTGATGGTCATGGGTGCCTGGATGCTAAGACAAAGGCTTCGGCAAGATCACGACCATTCTCACGATCATACCCACGGTCATTCTCACGATCATACCCACGATCATTCCCATGCTCACTCCCATGGCCACTCTCACACACACAGCACAGAAGTCCGTTGGACCGAGCTTCTGGCCCTGGGGATTTCCGGCGGCTTGGTGCCATGCCCATCTGCCACGGTTGTTTTATTGCTCGCCATCTACGTGGGAAAAATAGGATTGGGACTGGCCATGATAGGTTCCTTCAGCCTGGGGCTTGCAGCAACATTGGTGGTGGTGGGAATATTGGTTGTAAAAGCTCGCGGCCTCATCGAGCATTTCGGCCAAGGTCGTTTTGTAAAAATTGCCAATATCCTGCCTGCGTTCAGCGCCGTGCTCGTGTTGTGCATAGGCGGTGCCATGACCGCAGTCGCCTTGCTGGATTTGTTGTAAGAAAACAGAGAAATGAAATATCCTGCTTTTGTTGCGTCAAAATACGGCAAGGAAATGATCCGGGAGACAGTCCAATGAAATATTCTCGATTCGGGGTAGCATTTTTGCTCTTGTGGACCATGGGCACACCATCCAAGGCAGATGATCAGCACTACCAGGATTTTATCGTTGGAGACGAGGCGGTGAGCCTGGGT
>JALVPF010000481.1:5462-6691 GCA_027031935.1 Myxococcales bacterium
AGCCTGGGTGGTGCGTACACGGCAATCGCCTCGGACCCTTCCGGCGGCTGGTACAATCCTGCCGGCATAGTGGATGTCAGGGACACCTCCTTGAGCCTTTCTGCAAACCTCTATGGAATACAGAATAACGAAACCGGCAAATCTCCTTTTTTGGACCCGGAAGACGCTATTTCCAAGCTATCGGTGATTCCGTCTTCAGCCGGATTCGTACAGGCCCTCGGGCGAACAGGATGGCACGGCAATCGTCCATATGCCTTTGGAGTGAGCCTGGTGGTTCCATCTTACAGAAAGTTCTCCATCAGTGAAGAAGGAGCTTTTACGGATCCAAACCTTGGGCTGGTGTATTCCGGTTACGCACGCAACTTTACCGACTCCACCCTATGGGCAGGCTTACAGGGCGCCCTCAGGCTTGGACCAAACTTTTCCATGGGTGCTGCATTATACGTGGTACATCGCTCGGTACAGGATTCGGCATCATCTTACGTGGCCACGGAAAACACAAACGGCGAATTTTCCACTTTTCGCTCTGCCATAACCGAGCTTGATTTTTCCAACGACTCCCTTGTGGCGGTACTGGGTATCAAATGGCAATGGTTCAAGGGGTTTTATTTTGGAGCCATGGTGCGCAGTCCTTCGGTTCCCATCTACTCCAATGGAACCATGAGATTTGCCAGAGCCAGGGCTACTCCATCCGGGGATGCGAGTTTTCTACCCACGCCGGACCAGCTGAAGGTGGAATCAGAGACTCGCTCCTGGGGCGAAGCCAGGGTGGGTGTAGCCTATGTCATACCGGATTTAGTCAAAATAGCAGCGGACGTGAGTGCGCACCTGCCGGTGTCATACTCCCTGGTATCGGTAGAAGATCCCGTGGCCAGGGCCGCGCTCTTGCTGCCATCGGACATCGAACGCACCATGGTCATCAACGGAAACCTGGGAGTGGAAGTCACCATCGCAAAACTTGTGACCATAGGGGCCGGCGGCTTTACGAACTTCTCATCCGTACCGTCCATTCCATCCGAAGTGACCAAGCCCTATCCAGCCCACGTGAACATGTACGGAGGCACCCTTGCGGTGGGCTACAGCTCAGAACACACCCTGACCCGAATTGGAATGATGTACTCCAGGGGCGAAGGAGAGGATGTTCACGCGGTAAATGATCCGGCACAACTGGAAAATGACGTCCAGGGCTTTTTGCGGGTGCCCCTCACGCAGAGCTATTTCTATTTCTT
>JALVPF010000481.1:6701-9798 GCA_027031935.1 Myxococcales bacterium
CCAGCACGTTCAGGTACTAAATCCCCGCCGTTTCATCCATCAATGGAGTAGTCCAGATCGAATCTCTTCATCTGGCAGAGCTTGTCGTTACATAAAACGAACCTGAACTTCAGCTTCACCGAATGCTCTCCCTTGGCTTTTAGCGTATAAGGGATCTTGTAGAGGATCTTCTTTCCACCCGAATCCCACTCGGCATCGCCCTTGACCCACTTGGTCTTTTTCAATTCCATGGTCTTGGGAGGCTCTATGGTAATACTTGCAGGACCCTTGTCCTTTTCCATTTTCCATCCGCCGGTGGGCTCTATGGAAAGTTCCATGACACCCTTGAGAGAATCTTTCTTGTCCTTTTTTACCTGGGCATAAATCTTGTAGTTGTCACCAGCCTTGATAACCCGGACACCGGCTTCGGCCTTCGAGTGACATGCAGAAAACGCCACCAGGGCGGATAGCAACATTACTCCGAATTGTGCGGTTTTCACGGCATGCCTCCTTCTTTGCATGATGATATAAAGACGACACAAACACTGACTACATTCAAAGGTACTCACCGGTCAAAAACGGATTATGCCGACGCTCTCTTCCAAGGGTGGTGACCGGGCCGTGTCCCGAATACAGTTTTGTGGAATCGGGATATGGGTAGATTTTATTTTTCACACTATTGATAAGAGTCTTGAGCGAGCCACCTGGCAGATCCGTACGGCCAATGGAACCTGCAAACACCAAGTCTCCCACCAGGATCTTGTCCTCACCTTCTATGACCAGAGAGACAGAGCCAGGCGAATGCCCCGGTGTATGCAGCACCTTCAACTCTATGGAACCGACTTTTACGGTGTCACCCTCATCAATGGTGCGATCGGCAGGTGGACTCGAAGCGCCGGACACCCCGAACATCATGGCCTGGCGCTCTATATCCTTGAGCCAGGCGGTCTCTGCCTGGTGTACCAGGATCTCGGCACCGGTTGCTTCCTTCAGGTCCTTGTTGCCACCCACATGGTCAAAATGCGTATGGGTGTTGATGATATACTTGCACTTCAATTCATGACGGTCGAGAGCCGAGAGGATCGCACCCACATGACCACCTGGGTCCACCACGACCGCCTCCTTGGTTTCAGAATCACCAACGATATAGCAGTTGGTCATCAGCGGCCCTGTCTCCAGTGAATCAAAAATCAACATGGCTTCCGGTCTCCTTTTTGCCTCGTCAAACACCAGGCTTGCACGGGCTAGACTAACCGGACTTGAAGCAGGAATCAACCTGCTGCTGAGGGTGTCCCTGTTGACTTTCTACAGGACGAAAAGATAAGCTCCACAACCATACTAAACACAGACATTGGGAGAAAAATCGTAATGGCGATGAAAGAAACCGTCAAATCACTGAGAGCCTACCTCATACTGGCTGGTCTGCTGGCTGGAGGTAGCAATGTTTTCCAGTTGGCTCATATCATCAAGCTATCGAAGGCCTGGAACTCGATGGTGCCCACGTGGCTACTAGTCCTGCTCTACGGTATGCCCGTTTTGAACATCGTGGTGGCGGTGGCTTTCATATACGCGGGGATCTCTCTCCGGTATTATTTGGACAAGGGCGACCCACGCAGGATTCTCAAGATAATCCTTTTTTCTGGAGTGACGGCCGTATTGCTGGGCATCATCAGATTCATTTTAAACAGCACCTTCATGGGGGGAGCAAACGCGACCACGCCTATAGGTGTTGTCGTGATAGCAATCCTGATTACATGGTATTTGTACGCAAACACAAAACGCCTGGCCAAGGAAGCCATGATAAGCCGCAAGGATGAGCTGAACGAAATTTTCAAATAGATTCACACCCGGAGCATGCATGTCCAAGCCGAGCTGTTATCTGCACGAATCCGTCCCTGCCACAGACACATGTCAATCATGTCTCAAGCCCATCTGCGATGTGTGCTGCACCATCAGGGGGACTAAGATACTCTGTCCCGCTTGTGCAAAAAAGCTATCCACAAGGATGGGCATCATCAAGACCATGCTCGGTATAATCGCCCTCGGAGCCATAGGGGCGATCATCTTCGCTTTGGTGACCGCAGAACCGGCCTTCGATTATGGCAAATACTCCCAGAAAATCCGCAAGCTCTCACGACAACTGGAAGCCGAACCCTGTGACAGGGTGAAGATCATCAAGCTGGGTGACCTCATGTTCAAGGCAGGCGACTACAGGGGTGTGATAAAAAGGGCGGACAATTTCATTACACAGTGTGGTGAATACCCGAGGCTACGATGGATAACCTATGAAGCTCACAAGTCCCTGAGTGAATATAAACAAGCAGTAAGCGACGCGTCCTTGTTGATAAAAGATGATCCGGACGACAAGGACTTCTGGTGGTGGCGTGCCATCGCATATGAGCAGTTGGGCAAATTGAACGAGGCAGCAGCCGATTACCGGCAGTCCATCGCCGTACAACCCAGGATATCAAACATTCCATTCAATCTATCCACCGTCCTGGAAAAGTTGAACAAACCCTGCGAGGCAATCTTTCCCGTGGAGCAGTACCTTTACTACCATCCTCAGGACCGCAAGGACCCTTCCGTACAACGCAGGCTGGACAGACTTCGCGATGCCGGAAAATGTGGTGAGCTGACCACCAAGGGAAAAGTCGAGATACCCTTGGTTCAGGGAGCTTCCGCTTTTTCCACCATGGCGAGCATAAACTCCACCGAGGGAAACTTCCTGCTGGATACCGGTTCCACCTACGTGGTGCTCACCCGTGAATTTGCACAAAAGGCCGGAGTCAGTACCAAGGATTCACCAAAGATCCTGGTACAGACCCTCGATGGCATCAAGACCGTGAAGCTGACCTCTGCTGACGAGATCTCTTTAAAAAACCTCAAGTCTAAACTCACATCGAAATTGGTTCCCGTGGCAGTGGTGGAAAACGATCTGGGAGAGGGAGTGGACGGACTTTTGGGCCTGAGCTTCCTGTCGCGGCTCAAGATTGTCATCAATCACAAGAAACAGACCATCACCATCAGCAGGTAATCCTCAAGAGCAAAGCCTCATGAATGCGCCCCCATGCGCAAGTCGGCAACTTTGACATGTGAGCGACTTGAAGTATCATCAGCT
>JALVPF010000482.1 GCA_027031935.1 Myxococcales bacterium
AGAAAAAGCCGGCAAAGAAGAAGGTCGCCAAGCTTTCGGGAAAGTTGGCCAAACTATTAAAATTAGCCGAATCAGGTGATGTGAACTCTCAGTACAAGCTCGCCATGGAGTTGATGGATGAGAACAACAGTGAGTTCAATCTCAAGAATGGCATTTCATGGCTCAAGAAAGCGGCAAAGGCTGGTTCGGCACAGGCCATGCTGGATTTGTCTTTTTGTTACTTTGAAGGTATCGGTGTCACAAAGAATATGAAAAAAGCATTTGATTGGTCTTTGGTCGCAGCACAGCAGGGTGAACCAACGGCTCAATACAATGTGTGGCTTGCCTACTCCAATGGAATTGGTGTGGAACAAGACGAGGATACAGGACTTCTGTGGCTTCAGCGTTCTGCGGACTCTGGCAACCCTGATGCCATGACATCCCTGGGGCAGTATTTGATGGAGAGCGGGGATACGGCCGATGACCGTAAACAGGGCATGGAATGGGTCAGGCGTGCCGCAGAACTGGGGGATGCCGAGGCCCAGTGGACCCTGGGCATGGCGTACGAGAATGCATGGTTGGTAGAAGAGAACTTCAAAAAAGCCTTTGATTGGTACAAGAAGGCAGCGGAGCAGGGCCACGCTGTCTCTCAGGCCATTATCGGCCAAGCTTACTATGATGGAGAGGGTGTTGAGCAGGATTATTCAGAGGCGCTTCACTGGATTTTCAAGGCCGTGGAACAAGGTGAACCAATGGCCTTTACGAGTCTGGCTCTGGCTTATCTCGATGGTAATGCCGTGGAACGCAATCCCGAAGAGGCCTTGCGTTGGTTCGAGATGGCAGCTGCCCAGGATTATCCTGATGCACTGTTTTCTTTGGGGGGCATGTATCTTACGGGTGAAGGGGTGGATGTCGACATGAAAAAAGCCAAGTTCTTTCTTGGCAGGGCTTCCGATCTTGGAGACGAGGAAGCAGCAGAGGTACTCGCCAGCCTGGAAGGCAACTGATCCAGTGAGCATGCCTATATCATGACAAAACACTTACCCGAGGAAGTTCGACGTCAGCAGATACTCGATGCTGCTCGTCGCTGTTTTGTGGACAAGGGCTACTTTCCCACTCGTATCGACGATATAGCCGCTATCGCGGGACTGAGCAAGGGCGGTATCTACTTTCATTTCGGCAGCAAGAAGGAAATCTTCGAAGCTCTTGTGCAGCAGGAATATGAGGAGTCCACTGAGTTTCTTGAAAAGATCGCATCATCCAAAGAGGACTACAAGCAGATTTTCATGGACATGGCCAAGCATTACCTCGAGTCCTTTGGAAAGAAACCGGACCACACCAGGTTTTTCATGGTGATGGGTGAGATGGCCGGTAGGGACGAGTCTGTTCGGAAGCTTCTGGCCGCCTTGCAGAATCGGTATGCCGAAGTGGTCGCAAAGATCATACAGGCCGGGATCGATTCTGGTTCCCTGAAGCCTGTTGACCCAAAGGCTGCGGCAACGGTGTTGAAGGGTATTATCGATGCCGTCGAGGGCTATACTGCCCTGGGTGTTGATATGGATATGGAGAACCTGCTGTCCACTGGTCTGGAAATGGTCATAAGTGGCCTTGTGAAGAATCCGGACGAACTGAATTTCTGAAAAGTTTTTCGTTGAGCTTGTGATCAGTCAGGATTCCCTTTGCTTGTATGGTATCGGATTCATCGTTTGGGAGAAGGGTTTTGCTCAAGGATGAAGAAGGCTTCTTTCTGCTAACCGTACGTCAGTACGAAGACGGTGAGCGTCTGGACGTTTTGCTCTCCAGGCGTTTCCGATGCAGCCGAACATCATTGAGAGATAGACTCAAGGGCAGGGTGATGGACATCCATGGCTCTGAACTGAAATGGTCCAGGAGGTTGCATCAGGGCCAGATCTTGCGTATACCTTCCATACAAAGACCGGAGCCAGATGTCGAAGTAACTTACAAGATCATTTACAAGGATCAGTGGATGGTTGTGGTGGACAAGGGGCCAGGCGCTCCTGTTCATCCCAGTCGATCTTACCGAACTAAAACCATTCTTACATTTCTCCGTGATCATCTACAGGATCAGGGGCTTTCACCAGCGCACAGGCTTGATAGAGAAACCTCTGGCGTTTTGGTTTTCAGTCGAACATCTGAGGTTGCAGCCGAGCTTCAGAGGCAGTTCAGCTCTCGTCTAGTTCAAAAAAGATACCTTGCCATTGTCAGAGATGTTCCCAGTCTTCATGAACAGGTAATCGAAATGCCCCTGGAGCGTGACGTAGATTTTCCCATAGACAGCAGGATGCGAGTGGACTTCCGGGGCAAGCCCGCCAAGACGTACATAAGAGTCTTGCAAAAAAATGGTGACAGGGCTCTTGTGGAAGCCAAGCCCCGCACTGGCAGAATGCACCAGATTCGCGTGCACCTTGCTTCAGTTTCTCATCCTATATTGGGAGACAAACTGTATCAGTTC
Source organism: Myxococcales bacterium (assembly GCA_027031935.1). Classification (GTDB taxonomy): domain Bacteria; phylum Myxococcota; class B64-G9; order B64-G9; family B64-G9; genus JALVPF01. The sequence goes on from JALVPF010000482.1 coordinate 2,453, forward strand.
GACGGTCAGGCCTATCTCGCCATGATTGGTGACGAATTGGACCCATCATGGTACGAGCGTTTGGGACACCATCGCCTGGCGTTGCATGCGGCTGGACTTGCCATGACCCATCCTGAAACGGGTGAGCAAATGCAGTTCGAGGCTCCTTTGCCGGATGAGCTGCAGTCTCTTCTTGCTGCCGGATCATCTCGAAAGGATCTTCTCCGGGTTGACTAAGGGCGCGACCCGTGGGAAAACCCGCCCATGGATGAAAATATTCAAACAGGTAGAGTCTCCTGGTTCAGGCGCCACAGCCTGGAGGTTAGCATCTTTGTGTTGGCCCTTGCTGTGTTTGCAGCTACAAGCGCAGACAGGATGCTGAAGCAGTCGAGGGCTCCGCACTTTGTATACCTTGCAGACTCTTTTCTTCATGGCCAGGGGCATCTGAGAGTGCCACCGCCAAACAACAATGACTGGGTAAAGTTCGAGGGAAAGACCTGGGTGACATTTCCACCCACTCCAGCAGTTTTCATGATGCCTTTTGTGGCGATTTTTGGTCTTGGGTTTAATGATGTGCTCTTTACCCTCCCCTGGGCGGCTCTCAACGTGGTCCTCATGTTTCTGGTTTTGCAGATGCTGTCAGCGGACGGTGTCAGCCCCATGTCGCAGAAGGATAATCTCTGGCTTTCTGCGCTGTTTGGTTTCGGGACGGTACATTTTTCCTGTGCTGTCTTGGGCGAGGTGTGGTTTACGGCTCAAATCATGGGAGTTACGTTTACCCTTGCCTATATTCTGGCGGCATACAGGACCAGGCATCCCTTGCTCGCAGGAATTTTCCTGG
>JALVPF010000483.1 GCA_027031935.1 Myxococcales bacterium
AGACGCCCTGGTCGCAACTGCCCGTATTACAATCGGAGTTCTGCTCGCATGCCTGCGCAGCTTCGCAGCGATTGGGGCAGGTGCCAGCGCAATCAACGTCCATCTCGCCGTGGTTTGCCTCCCCGTCGTAGCAATGACGGGGGACGCTGCGTACGAAAATCCTGTGCATGGTGTCGTTGGCACCGGCCGCATCCCAGTCGTCCACGAGCCATTGACCATAGCCCACCATCCAGCCTGCAGTGTCCATGGCAAAGAAAGGCATGTAGGTCATGGCCAGTTCGCCGGCATAATAAGACGCGTTGTCCATGGATTCAGGTAAATTGGCTGTGTGGTCGGGCATCAGTTTATGGTTGTTCTTTATGCCATCGCATGATCTGGACTGGTTGCCTGTGAGGTATTCGATGCAATCTTTATCACTGGTGCTGAAGTCCAGAATCCTCTCGTGGCCGGATGTCTTTCCCAAGAAGCGAACTTCAATGGGATCGATTGTATTTAGCAGGGCGTTGGATGCGTTACCCCAATTTTGTGAACCCTGTTCATCTTTTCCCAGTAAATCGCTCTGATGCAGAGGAAGATCTTCGTTGCGTATGCCGGGTGAAGGATCGGTGCCGCCCTTGTGCATGTAGTTGCCCACCATGGTCCAACCACCGCCATCTGTGGTCATGTCGCAATAGGCATACATGGAGTTCAGGGGGCCGTCTCCGTCGGGGTCGATCCTGTATGTCCCGTCAGGTGCAGAATCGTCAACGCTCTTTATCTCGGTGCAGTTGTGCAAGGTGTCGCAAACGCCGTCTACACATGTGCTCATACAGTCGGAATTTTTTTCGCACTGGGCCTCATCGTCGCAGGGATGACACATGCCACCGCAGTCCAGGTCTGTCTCGGAGAGATCCTTGACTCCATCGTTGCAGTGAGATGGAGCCGCCCGCACCCAAACCCTGTGCAAGGTGTCCATGGTGCTGTGGGTGCGACCATGGTCCATGCTCCAGTGCTCATCATCTCCATGAACTGCCCATGCATAGACCTGGCCCTTCCAGTCGTCGGTGTAGAAGGGAAACTGGGTCATGGCCTGGTTACCATTGTCTGTATCGAAAGCGTCCGCCACGTCCGGCAACATGGCGGTGTGACCTTCCAGAGAGGTGTAGTTTGACTGAATCCCCTCGCAGGAGCCATGGCCTGTTTTGAAATAGTTTATACAGGAAACAAGGGATGTCTTGAAGTGAAGGACTCTTTCGTGAGCTGAAGTGATTCCGTAGAACCTGAGTTCTTCCACTGCCAGGTTGGAGAGCAGGGAGTTTTGCGCATGACGCCAGGAGAAAGTCCCCTCTTCGTCTTCACCAAGCTCACTGGAGACCAGACGAGGAAGCCTGTCGGGGCTGTTGTACAACTGTGGATTGGTTCCGCCCAGGTGCAGGTAATTGAGCACCAGGGTCCATCCTCCCCCGTCAGTGCTCATGTCACAGTAAGCCCAGATGGGTTCATAGCCATCCAGTTCGGGATCTATGAGATACAGTCCGTCCGGTGCCTCGGGAGACGCGGAATGAATGTGTGCGCAACTTTCGCCGTAGGCACATCGACCGTTAGCAGCACAAAGGCCGGTTTTGCAGTCGGTGGACAAGATGCAGTCCGAGTTGAAATCGCACGGAGGACAGGTGCCTCCACAGTCTATGTCTGTCTCGTCACCGTTGGTCAAGCCGTCCGCACAGGTGGGCGCTTCGCAAATCCCGTCCGTGCAGGTCTGGCTCAGGCAGTCTAAGTTCAACACACAGGGCTGACCACCGGAGCAGGGGGGACAGGAGCCAGCACAGTCTGTGCCCAGCTCGTCTCCGTTGTGTACCCCATCTTCACAAGTCGGCGTCTGGCACAATCCATCCAGGCACACCCGGCTGACGCAGTCAGTGTCTACGAGACATGTGTTTTGAGCAGGACACGGGTCACACTCCTGACCACCACAATCCGTGTCGCTTTCGTCCCCATTTGCAACTTCGTCATCACAGGTCGGAGGTTGACAGACTCCGCCTGTGCATACTTCTGAAATGCATCCTTCTGCGTCCTGACATGCTTGACCGTCCGGACATGGGCCGCAGGAGCCTCCACAATCCAGGCCGAATTCGTCGCCGTTTTGTACCCCGTCATCGCACGCAGCCTCTGTACAAATACCTTCTTTGCAAGAGCCTGTCGTACAATTTTTTCCAACCCGGCATTTTTTGCCGACTTGGCAAGCAGGGCAGTTACCACCGCAGTCCAGGTCTGTCTCCAGACCGTTTTGCATGCCGTCATCACAGGCAGGGGCGATACATCTGCCCTCGGTGCATATATGGCTGCGACAATCAGACTCGGTTAGGCATCCACCGCCGGCCGCGCATGGTTCGCAGGAGCCGCCACAGTCAAGGTCTGTCTCGTCTCCGTTCCACCAACCATCAGCACAAGTCGGTTCAGCTTGATTGCCCCCGCTGCAGGCCATAGCCCAAAACGCGCTCAACACGAACAATGCTGAAATAACATCATTTGTTTTTTTCATCGTGTTCTCCTCGGAATCCATGTTCGAGCTACTTGCACCGCTGGGTACGTTGGTAACCATGAGAAATACAGGTAAAAGGCTCGCAGCTTGTAATCCACCACTCGGTCTCGCCGCATCCTGGCAAGGGGTCCCATACAGCACGATTCCAACCTTGAGTGCTGATGCTACAAGTAGGCCAGATACACAACCTGATTACGCGATCGTCGGGGATCTCCTTTTGCACAACGCCACTACAGTCCCAGTCCCAGGTGTTCCATGTATGTCCACCCGGGTAATACCAACCGCTCGCAGGGTCTGTGCAAGTAAAAGGCTGGTTGTGAAATCCTGCGTCCTGGTGAACGTCCGGGTTTGAGTCGCAGCAGTCCCAATTGCCTGGATGGTGATCGTGGGTGTACATGCAGGCATTGTCCCCGTCATTGTCGTGATCGCGGTTGTCTATGATGTCATCGCAGTCTTCGTCACGGTTGTTGCATACCTCGGCGTCAGGTGGATTGTCCCCAACGCATTCGATGGCATTTCCATCGTTGGAGCATTGGTAGATTCCATTGAAGCAACCGTCCTGGTTTCCATCACAAGACGTAGGTGTCACCACTTGTGGGAAGTCTTCATCCGTCTCACCGTCACAGTCATCATCAACTCCGTTGCATCGTTCCGTAATGTTTACAGGATCTTCATTGAGGCACTCGGTTGCGGAACCGTCGTATTTACAAGTCCAGAAGGAGTTTTTGCACATGTCGGTGTCATCGCTATCGCAGGGTTTGTCAAGTTCGGGGAAATCTTCGTCCGTCTCTCCGTCACAGTCGTTGTCCAGCCTGTCGCAGATCTCTTCCCTTGGTTCGAAATCAGAGCCACCAGGGTTTGTGGAACATCGCACGTTGTGCTCGCCTGCACATTCGATGCGTCCTGTGCCTTCGCCACAACCGCCTAAGCCGGTACACTCTTCGCCTATACCGAAATCCTCATCCGTTAGCCCGTCACAGTCATCATCTAGCCCATTGCACAGTTCCACCAGGTCTGTGACAACCTCGGCGCCACAAAGCATTGTGCGGCCATCTTCAGCACACTCCCAGATGCCGTTTTCACATCTGTCCGAGTCGTCGCCATCGCATGCGGTGCCAAGGTCTGCAAAGTCTTCATCTGTCTCGCCGTCACAGTCATCATCCAGGCCATTGCAAAGCTCTGCCTGTGTTTTTGTCTGGCTGCCACCCGGCGCAGAAGAACAGATGAGCTCCCGGTCCCCGCCACACTCGACTACACCTTCTCCACACTCGCCTTGAGAAAAACACGGGGTTCCAAGTTCGAATCCTTCATCGGTCAGGCCGTCGCAGTCATCGTCCCTGCCGTTGCAGAGTTCTTCATCAGGGAGTACTCCGTTTACACACTCACCCCATTTGCCCTCCGTGCAAATCTGTGTGCCCTCGGCGCAGCCGTTTTCCCCTTGGCTGCAGGTGGTCTCTTGGCCGTCGTGGCATGGACAGTTTTCGTCCACCAGTCCATCGCAGTCGTTGTCCTCTCCATCGCACAACTCAGGGCTGGGTCTGGTGGAGCTACAAGCCTGCCACGCACCGCCCACGCATGCCTGGGTGCCCGTGGCGCACTGACCCACATCGTCACCACAGTAGCGGGTATCTCCCGGATCGCAATCAGGACATCCCTCGTCCGTCTGGCCATCGCAGTTGTTGTCCAATCCGTCACATATCTCCAAGGCTCCCGGATGAATCGTCCTGTCCAGATCGTCGCAGTCTTCATCTTGCAGACTCCCGTCCCCGTCCTTGTCCCGGTTATCGACAACGTCCACACACTCGCCTTCGAAGCATGTCTGCGTTGCCTCGTTGCAGGCAGGGTTGCATGGACGATCTTCAGGCCGCGAGCAGGTGTTCGAGACGCACTCCAAGCCCAGCATGCAGTCAGAACTTGTCGAACAAAAAGCCCCTTGATTCTGGCCTGTTACATCCTCACTGCACCCTGCCAAGAGGAGGATTGCGATCACCGCAACTGCGCTCAAATTGATTTTCAGCTTCATTGTCTTCTCCTGAAAAATTGTGTGATTGCTGATAGTTACACAATATTGGGAATATTGCAATATGGGAAAATTGGCCCAAACTTCCCAGTCCCAGGAATCCTGCATTGACACAATGTCGTTCCAGTGCTTTTCTTGCGGCCGGGTGGATAAAGGAGCGGTCGTGACGAACGTTGTGGTAATCGGTATTGCTGGTGGATCAGCTTCAGGAAAGACCACTGTGGCTAAGAAAATTCTCCAGGCTCATTACGGCCAGCCCATCGTGCTGCTGGACCAGGATGCCTATTACAAGGACCTGAGCCATCTTCCCATGGACGAGCGGCGAAAGGTAAACTTCGATCATCCGGACGCCTTTGACAATGACCTGATGGTCCAGCACATCAAGCTGCTCAAGGACCACCAGGCCGTACAAAAGCCTGTGTATTCGTTCAAGGAATACACCAGGATGGCCGGTACGGTTACCGTAGAGCCCGCATCCATCGTGATCGTTGAAGGCATACTGGTGCTCGCCACACGCGAGATGCGTGAGAATATCGATATCAAGATTTTCGTGGAGGCAGATGACGATATACGCTTCATCCGCAGGTTAAGCCGGGATGTGAAAGACAGGGGCAGGACCATAGAGCAGGTGGTGGACCAGTACCTGAGCACGGTGCGGCCCATGCACCAGTCATTTGTCACGCCTTCGAAACGTCATGCGGACGTGATCATCCCCTCTGCAGGTCCCAACGACGTGGCCATAGGCATGGTGGTAAACGCCATCCGCCAGCATCTGAGAGAACAGGACGGATCCTTGGACTGATACTGGGATCATGAGCAGGGGCGGTCTCAGCCCTCGACTTCCCCATACCTGATATTCAGATGCTTGAGTTGAGCTGAAGCGGAGACGTTCATCAGGAGCAAAACACGCATGGCCTGATGGTGTTGTTTTGGCATTGGCTTGTCAGCCAGGTAGAGTTCTCCTATCACCTCTCTGAACCGAAGCAGTTCCCGCCTCAGGGCCCTGTTGGAGTTTACCTCAACCGTGAGATCGATAAGCCTCAATATGCGCTCGTAAGCTTTTTTGACAAACTTGGCCATGTCCGGCTTCTTCATTGAAGCCGAGGCCCTGTTCATTTCATTTCCGATCATCAATATTTGTTTATCGATGGGGAACTCGGCCCAACGCTGCGGGCTGAGGCCAGCATGTTGGCTTGGGCCGCTTTTCATATGGCTTCACCTTTGCTGATTCGTTCTTTCAAGATGACGATGTCATCACTCATGCTGAGTCTCCCCTCAACTCAATGCGTTCCAAGTTCTTTTTCGATACGTTCTGCAAGAAATATTTTTTGTAGAGATTGATAAGGCACATTTCTTTTATTTGCTAAAAGATTGAGTTATTACAGCATGGATTCCGGAAGTCGTAGAGATATTTTTTTGACTGATGGCTTGAGCTTGGAAAGTGTAATTCTTTCCGCTTGGTTCCAATCAATGTAATCGGTGGAGTCATGAGCAGCCCAAAACTCTCTTTCTTCATTTTCGTTCTTGAATTTGGGTATTCGCTTACTCATTGCCATATACCTCCTTTTCTCTTCGACTCATGTCGCTTGCAGAAATGACACGAATGCGTTTGGCTCTGACTGTAAGTGCAATGAACAGATTTCTCTTTGAATTGCTTCTTCCAAGGGCATAAAACCTCTTTTCATTTTTTGAATGTGATATGTCGTCTTGGATTATTAAAGGACGGTTAAAAAAAGTCTGTTCGCACTCAGCAGGACTGACTTCATGTTTCAGCCAGTTTTTGTTGATATTCCCTTCATCCCAATCAAAACCTACACAATGATTTAATAGTTCTTTGTATATTCTGTTCATATGCCAAGTATATATTCATGATATACATTTATTGTTGTGATTAGGCTCGCAAGCCTACGATAGTGGTTCACATTGCGTACATCCCACCCGGTGATAGCCCAGCGCATCTTGTTCTGTACGGTCTTGAAAAAGTCGATGCTCACCGGAAGGGTGGGGTCATAGTCGATGCTGGTGGCATAGATGTCGGTGATCTTCTGAAAGACAAAACACCTACAAAAACAAGCCATTACGTAGAAGTAATCCAGTATCGAGAATATCAGCTGAGGTTCCCCCGGTTTTATGTCAGACCTCTGTGCTAGCTTGATTACAGGAGGAAAAAAGATGAATCATGATGACACTCGAAATACTTCAGATGAAGTGGACTTCGGCGAACTTCTCGAAGACGGCATCCTGGTCTCTGACCCGCAGCAAGCATACGCCCATGGTGTAGAGCTTGCAGCCGTAAACAATAGCGCGGCAGCAGGTCTGGATGATTTTTATGTTGCGCACGTGCTCGCGCCGGACAATCCGCTCTATTGCGCAGACCTTGTCCTGGCACTACACGAATCGGGGCGAGAAGAGGAGGCCAGGGAATTTGCCCTCGAGATGAGGATTGACCCCGAGCAAGAATCCGGCTGGGATTCCGATTTAACGGCCGTAGAAATACACCGTATCGCATTGGTGTACGATATTGTCTTGGGCGATCACTTTCGCGCCCTGGAGTATTTCGCCAAGGCCTACGCCAAGGACCCGGAACACCTGGAGCTGCAGATCTCCTATGCCATCAATCTGGAAAAGACAGGTTACGAAGACGAATCCTATGCCATGGCGGAAAAAATCGCATCTGACCTCGAGGACAGGGAGCTATCCAAAGACCAGGCACACGGTCTGGCCCGGGCAGCGAACCTTTTGTGTGCATGTGATCCTGTGAGAGCCAACATGCTTGTACAAAAATCACTGGATGCTTTTCCTGCCAGTCCTGATGTGCTTCGGGAGGCAGGGGCGGTGTCATGGAAAAGCGACGACTTTGTAAGCGCGCTGGAGAGATTCAGGAGGGCAAGCGAGTTGGACCCGGATTCTGAGCTGGCCTGGGGCGGTATGCAGGAGTCGTTTTTGTCATTGGGCATGTTTGAAGAGGCATTCGAACTAGGGCAGGAGATAATCAAACGTTGGGATTCCAAAGAGGCGCGATTCAACATGGCATCTGCTGCCATGAACATGGGCTGGCACGATGAGGCAGAGCAGGGGCTCATGGATATGCTTGCCATGAGCCCTGACGACCCGCATGTCCACATGGGGCTGGGTGTGTGTTACGCCCTGGAGGGCAAGGAAAAAGAGGCCAGGGAGTATCAACGCAGGGGGCTTGAGCTTGGGGGCGATGATCCTGATGTGAAAAGAGTGTCCGATGACATAGATCGCATCCTGGACTCTGGAACCGGTTCATCGAAAGAAGAGCTGCTCTCTTTGTTCTTGTTGCTTGTGGCCGCGGCCATGAACAAGCCGAAGAGGTGGCCAGGAAAATAGTTGACCAGTCTTGCCCACCCTGCTTGTTGAAGCCAGTCTCTCATGATACTTGTCTGTCATGGAATGTCCTTTTTGTAACGTGATTGTTAGCAGGGTTATCGAGGAAAACGATTCTGCTTTGGCGATAATGGATGGTTTTCCAGTAAATCCTGGTCATGCGCTGATCATCCCAAAGCTCCATGTCTCCAACTGGTTTGATCTCAACGAAGAGCAGCAGAGAGACATCCTGAAACTCTTGAAAGTTGTAAAAAGCAGGCTGGATAAAGAATTCAAACCTGATGGGTACAATGTCGGATTCAATCATGGAGAGTGCGCAGGCCAGACGGTCAAGCATTTTCATCTGCACGTTATACCCAGATACAAAGGCGACGTGGACGATCCCACTGGTGGCGTCAGATTCGTTATCCCCGAACGAGGCAACTATAGAAACCCGGGGCATATACCACGCAAAGAGGAGTAGCAGTCATTCCTTCAACTTCTTGCTGTGCTTGCACAAAAATCATGGTTAAGATTCAATGAGTTATTAGACTTCAACTAATAGATTTGCCTGCCAAAATTGTTCAACTGCTTGGAGGACACATGGATAAATTGCCTGTTGCTTCCTTGCCAGAACACGAAAGAATAGATGTAGGAAAACTGAGTAGTGTTTTTAGAGACACCGCGACTTCATATAAGTATCTTTTCCTTCGTAGTATCGTTGATGCGGTACGTGAAAACCAGGACGGCAGGATTGGGCTAGATGATCTCTCTTTGAGAATGCTTGTAACAGCTTGGTATCCTCACACCTATTTCAAACTTTCTTTTGGTAAAGCTGATAAGATCGGAACAATTCTGGATAACATATCTCCAGAGCTGGCTTCGAAGAAGCCTATTTCTTTTGGAAAATCAACAAGAGAAGATTTGTACAAAAACTTTGTCAGACTTATATCGGAGAAAGATGATTTCAGAAAAAACGTGTTGGGCTTGCAACGTTTTGTTCCTTATAGATTACTGGCGACTTTTTTCAAAGATGAAGTGCGGAGTATGCCCGACCACAAAAAAAAATAGAGAATTAGTGAAGTTGGCTTCAACTCATTCTGACGACGATTTTCCTCCATTTTACAAGTTCTCCGATGACATGAAATCAATCATAGTTCACCCTGTCTGGATCCGTTACTTCGAAAAACACTATTCAATAGTCAATGATTGGATATCTTGGAAATGGCTTTCATATATGCAAGGGAAAAATCCAAATGTACCTGCTGTATCAAAGAAGCTCTTTCCTCCTGAGACGAGATCTGGTTTAGAGAAACAAAGGGAATATTGGAAAAATGTCTTGGACCGCGAGAAGATAAGATGCATTTACACAAATGAACCCCTTACTGATTTTACTCTTGACCATTTTATTCCTTGGAGTTTCGTAGTTCACGACCAACTATGGAATCTGGTGCCGGTATTAGAAAAAGCGAATTCATCGAAAAGCAACATTCTGCCAAGCCGAAAATATTTAGAAAAGATGGCCAAGATTCAACAAACCGGATTATCTGTAAACAAGAGGCTAATGGAAAAAAAAGATTGGGACAATACAATTGAGCCATTTCTAACAAGCCTGAAGATAGATGAAAAAGATTTACTGAATCAAGGGAAACTGCTGCCCGCATATGAAAGAACGCTTATCCCCCTCATGGATTTGGCCAAGAACCAAGGTTTTGATGAAAACTGGACCTGGAATCCCAAAGAGTTGCCTGATATCCAAAATGCAGTTGATTATAAACATCAAAGACCACAAGAGGCATTAATGGCTGCTGAACCAGACAGAGATTACCCCAAAAAACCCAAATAATATTACATCTCAGAATGTCTCTTCGATCCCACTGCAATACAATTTAGT
>JALVPF010000484.1 GCA_027031935.1 Myxococcales bacterium
GTGCCACTTCGTCATGGGACAGGGGAAGGATGAAGTTTTCCGTGTGTGCGTAGAGCATGCCAAAGGTCAAGTCGTTGTGATGATACTTGCGATGTATGGGCTCCTTGCGCATGTACCTCAGGGTGTCATTCATCCAACCCATGTCCCATTTGAAGCCAAAACCCAGGCCTCCCAGGTGCACCGGCTGGGTCACGGCGGGAAAGGCAGTGGACTCCTCTGCAATCGAAAAGGCGCCGGGAAACCTGGAATACAGTTCGGTGTTGAACTCCCGCAGGAAATCCATGGCCTCCAGGTTTTCCCTTCCACCGTACTTGTTAGGTACCCACTGGTCAGCAGCCCTGGAGTAATCCAGGTACAACATGGAGGCCACAGCATCTACCCTGAGTCCATCGATGTGGAACTGATCCAGCCAGTACATGGCATTGGAGAGGAGGAAATTCTTTACCTCATTTCTTCCATAGTTGAACACCAGGGTGCCCCAGTCAGGGTGCTCTCCCTGACGTGGGTCTTCGTGTTCGTACAGGGCAGTGCCGTCAAAACGCCTCAGAGCCCAGTCGTCGCGCGGAAAATGGCCTGGCACCCAGTCCATGATCACACCTATGCCGGCCCGGTGCAGGGTGTCGACGAAATATCTGAAATCGTTGGGATCTCCAAACCTGCTGGTGGGAGCAAAGTATCCTGTCACCTGGTAACCCCAGGAAGGATCGTAAGCATGTTCCGCCACGGGAAGGAGTTCCACGAAATTGAAACCGTGTTCGTTGCAATGGGCTGCCAAGCGAGGAGCCAACTCTCGGTAGCTTAGCCAGCGATTGTTGTCTTCTGGCGCTCTCATCCACGAACCGAGATGAACTTCATATATGGCCATGGGACTGTGGCGTAGATCCACATCCTTTCGGCGTTCCATCCAGGCATCGTCTCCCCATGGATAGTCCGAAAGCCCCCACACCACAGACGCGGTCTTGGGTCGCAGTTCCATGGCGAATGCATATGGATCGGTCTTTGTTCTGAGCATACCTTGCGCTGTTTTTATCTCGAACTTGTACAGGTCGCCACGCTGTATGCCCGGTACAAACAACTCCCATATCCCCGATGCACCCATTTGCCTCATGGGTAACTGTCTGCCGTCCCATGAGTTGAAAGATCCTATCAGGCTTACTCTCCTTGCGTTAGGGGCCCAGACCGAAAAGGCGGTTCCATTCACGGACTCCATTTCCAATGGGTGTGCACCGAGTTTTTCGTATTGGAGCAGATGGCGTCCTTCTCCTGCCAGGTGCAGATCCAGGTCACCAAGGGTTGGAGGAAACCTGTATGGGTCGATTTTGGTAAAGTCGCTTCCGTCGGCAAAGGAGAACTTAAGCTCGTAAGCTGGCGCTGGAAAATCGGCACCGGGGATAAAGGCAGCGAACAGGCCTGCTGCGAGTTTTTCCATGGCTATGGGGGCAGATTTTTCCAGGAGCAAGGAAGCTTTCGTGGCATCGGGCTGCCAGGCTCTGATCACGAGACCTGGTTTTCCGTCAAGCACAAGCTCATGTGCGCCGAGAATGAAGTGCGGATCAGTCGTATCCAGGTTGAGTAAATCCTTCAATTGTTTTTTTGTCACTCCCCCCAGCAGGGGATGAAGTTTTGAAGATTTCATGGTTTTTCCCTTCCCTCCTGCCAGGCTCGGTCAGCTGCCGAATAAACCCTGTCGAGAGGAATGCCAAACTTCGAGGCAATGGCCTTGCAGTCGTCGTATTCAGGCGATGCGCTGTAGGTGGTTTGACCCTCGGTTGCAAGCTTGATTCTTACCGGACCCCAGGGGGTGTCCACCGAATGTATGCTCCGGGCGAGTTTTCTTCTCTGCAAAGAATGGAAACGCAGTCCGATGGTAGATGAATGCATGAAAAAAGCCTGTTGTACCTGTTCCAGGTGAGAAGAGTCACAAAGTGCAGAGACCGTAATGGCTGGTCTGTGCTTTTTCATGTGTACGGGGGTGAACCAGACATCATTGGCGCCAGCTTCAAAAATCTTTTCCATCAGGTATTCGAAAAGCTCCGGGTTCATGTCATCTATGTTGGTATCAACCTGCCATTCATCCCCCGCCTGCGTCGAATCCTCACCCTCACCCAAGACAGCCCTGAGTATATTTGGACGATTTTCATACTCCCTGCTTCCCGCACCATAACCGATGGCGGTGGTTTTCATGGCCGGCCAAGGGCCGAATTGATCCACTATGGTCGCCAGAATAGCCGCACCGGTGGGAGTGGTGAGTTCTCCGGGGACATCTACGCCACGTGTGGGGATGCCTTTGAGGACAGCGACTGAAGCGGGAGAGGGAACAGGTATTGCGCCATGTTGACTTTTGGTGACGCCCGTTCCGAAGACAGGTATGGAGGCAGATATTCTTTTGGGTGCCAGGTGATATATGGCAAGCGAGACCCCGACTATGTCGGTGATGGAGTCTATTGCTCCCACTTCGTGGAAAGTGACATCGGCTGGATCCCTTGCATGGACCGCACCTTCGGCCTGGGCAAGTTTTTCGAATATGTCAAGGGCCATGTCTTTTGCCTGTGCAGGAATTTCCGCCTTTGAAACAAGGCTGACTACATGATCGAGAGTGCGATGATAGTGAGAGTGTTTCTCCATGCCTTTGACCTGAAACGAAAGGCAGCTGATGCCATTTCGCGTCGTCTCTTGAGTCTCCACGCGGATATTTTCCAAACCCATTGACCTGAGCGCCTGGCGAAGAGGCTCCAGTGGTGCCCCGAGATGAGTCAGGGCAGCGACTGTCATATCACCTGCAATACCGCTCGGTGTATCCAGGTAAAGATTCAACACGGTCTAGTTCCTCCGGTTCATCAGGGCAGCGGCATAGCCAGCCCCAAATCCGTTGTCGATGTTTACCACTACCACGCCTGGAGCACAGCTGTTGAGCATACCCAACAGAGCGGCCAATCCGTTGAAAGACGCCCCGTAACCCACGCTGGTTGGAACGGCTACGACGGGTTTGTCCACCAATCCTCCAAGCACCGAGGGTAGAGCTCCTTCCATCCCTGCCACCACTATGAGCACTTGGGCCTGCTGTATTTTTTCTCTATGCTCGAGCAACCTGTGTATACCTGCAACACCCACGTCCACGAGTCGCTCGACCTTGTTTCCCATGAGTCTTGCCGTCAGCTCCGCCTCTGCTGCAACTGGCAGGTCGGATGTCCCTGCTGCGACCACCAGTATGGTTCCTCTGCCTTTTTCTTCAATTGGTTCCGGGACGACGTGGAAGGTT
>JALVPF010000485.1 GCA_027031935.1 Myxococcales bacterium
GATTTCTTTCCGGGCTTGTCCGCACAAGACGGTGGGGGTGTCTCCATCTTCCCAATATTTTATGGTGCAGTCTTGCGTGGGTTGAGTTTTTTGAAGTTCTTCAAGACTTGGAATTTTTCCGTGAGCCGTGGTTGCACACGAACTCGCAAAGCTTATTGCTATAGCCAATGAAGCGAGGCTGAAACAAATGCGCATGATCGACCTCCTTTGTCCAAGAAGCTATCCATTTGCCGCTTGCTTGGCAAGATCCATTTTGCTGCCTGCCTTGTTGCTGTTTTCACCGGCTGTACTGGCTCATGATTATGGCCTTTTTCTCGAGGTGGAGAATGAAGAGGACTTGCTGGATCTTCTGTCAGCCCAGGAAATAGACCAGGCACAGTTCGATTCCCTGGTGGAACTGCTCAACGACGGAGTGGATTTGAACGAGGCATCCAGGGACGATCTCTACGCCCTTCCCAACCTTACCTATGCTGATGTGGATGCAATCCTGGCCTACAGGGACGATGCGGGAAACATCGATGATCCCCTGTCTTTGGTCACAGCCAATGTGTTGAGCGAAAAAAAGCTGCTGGCCATAGCGCCGTTTTTGCTGGTCAGACAAAAGGCAACATCCCTGTATGATACCAGGGGGCGATTCAGGTACAGAGGCACTTATGTGGCTGGAGATGAACAGGTGCCATCCATGTGGCTTTCAGGGAAGGTATCCACTTTCAAGAATCTGGATGTTGGCCTGGTGGGTGTGCTGACCAGGAACAGGATATCTGATGTGGTCTATGATCCAAACCGGGACGCCCTGAGTGCCAAACCGGCCTCGGTGCAGGTACAGGTCCCAAAGTTTTATTTCCAGTGGGAGACGAAGTCCTGGGATATCGTAGCTGGGACCTATCGCATTGGTTTTGGCCAGCGACTGACCTTTGATAACACCACATGGTACAATCCCAATGGGATAAAGGTGGATGAGACTATCAACTACAACCAGGAACTGACCAGATCCTGCAAGGAGTCTTCTGGTGAACTGGACTCGGGGCCTTGTGCCGGGGATGCGGCCAACCTGTATACTTCACCGGACTATCGTTGGACGGATAGGCTGAGGGGTGTGGCCATAGGACTAAAGAAACTGGATCTGGGTGATGGATGGGCCCAGGCCTACGCTTGGTTTTCATACCAGACGAGGAGCATCTACCAGTACGAAATTTACGATCGGCGTTTTTGCGATGATCCCACCGACGATTCAAATGATGCTTGCCGTGCCCCTGATGTCTTTGTTCGACAAAAGGATCTTCTGGCTCCTGCGCCGCGGTTTTCGTACCAGACGCTTCCGGACATGTATAACGAGATCCTGGGTGGAGCCAATGCCACGTACTACTTTTCCAGGCGTTCGCACCTGGGAGTGACAGGTTATGGTGCTGGGGTAACGTGGCTTGTGGACGGGATGGATCTGGACTTTCAGGAGTGGTCGCGCACACCTTACGCCGGGCCCTTTGGAGCAGTAGGGCTGAACGGAGCCTGGGGTGCCAACGAGTTTGATCTATACGCAGAGGCTGCCAGGTCCTTTGACTCGCAGCCGGATGGTGGTGGTTGGGCTGCCCTGGTGAGATCCACCATGACCTGGCCGAAGCACGAGTTTGAGGCTGTGTTGAGGTATTATGACAGAAACTATGCAAACCCTTACGCCAGGCCCATTTCAGCGCCTGATGAATATGATGGACTGAGGGCAAGGGACGAAGCCGGCTTGCGCTTGAAGTATACTGGTGTCATGGGCGATCTTCATCTTCGTGCCACCAATGATTTTTGGGCTCAGTTGAGCGATGAGGCTCCCAAACTGAGGTTCAACCTCAGAGCGGATTACGACTTGGACACCTGGGTGGTTCCAGGGGCTTGGTTCGAGATTCAAGACAGGGACCTTTCTGGCGGTGGCAGGTTGGGGACCTGCTTTGAGACACCTTTTGATCAGATAGAGGGTGAGCCTGTGCCTTGTGATGGCGAAAAGAGCCAGGTGGGTGTGCAGGTGCGTTTGAAACCCGTGAGGGACTTGACCGTCACGGGTAAATATCAGTACCGGTGGCTGGATGATGGTAGTGACAGGTACGATAAGTCGTTCAGGCATGATATGGCCGCCTGGCTCGTTATCATGTACAAGCCCATGAAAGACCTGCGCCTGAGGGCGAGGTTGCGTTACCTGTTCGAGGCCATAGATCACAATGATTACCTGGAGCAATCCCTCTGGGCTTACGTCGAGGCAGCATACTGGTACAAGAGAGACTTCAGGATAAAGCTGAGATATGAGTTTTACTCCTGGCTGGATAAAAGGAAGTCGACTTCTTTACGCCATCCAAACCCAGCCAACTGGCTGAGGCTGGAGCTGGAGTATCGTTTCTGAGGAGGTCTATATGGCGGTACTGGATGTGACCAGATGCGGTCATGTGGCAACATTGTGGTTGAACAATCCCCAAGGCAGAAATGCCATTGGACTGGAGCTTTTCGAGGACCTGCCCATCGTCATGTCCGACCTGGATTATGATGATGATGTGAGGGTCGTCATCCTGGCGGCACGAGGTGATGATTTCAGCGTCGGGCTGGATTTGAAAGGTCCCATGGGACAGGAACTGGGCAGGTATCTTCAAGGTGGTCTTGCGGGACAACGTCAGGAATTGTACAGGGAAGTCCATAGACTGCAGCATTTTTGTTCTTGTTTGGCCGAGTCTCCAAAACCGGTGCTTGCAGCTGTGCACGGCTGGTGTATAGGCGGTGGTCTGGACCTCATCTCTGCATGTGATGTGCGGTATGCATCCAAAGATGCCAGGATCAGTTTGCGAGAGACCCGCATGGCCATGGTGGCGGATCTGGGATCGCTACAGCGCTTGCCCTTTATCTTGAACCAGGGCGCACTGAGGGAGATGGCGTTTACAGGCAAGGACTTGGATGCCAAGGAGGCGGAGAGACTGGGCTTGTTCAGCCGAGTCTTTGACGATAGGGACAAGATGCTTCAGGAAGTGTCCGAAATCGCCGAGAGCATAGCCGCCAATCCTCCCCTGGCCGTACAAGGGTCCAAACGGGTTTTGAACAAGATGTGGGAGGACAAGATCGAAGACATGCTGGACTTTGTGGCTTTGTGGAACTCGGCTCATCTTGCTAGCGAGGATCTCATGGAGGCCATGGCTGCCTTTGTCCAGAAACGAAAGCCGAAATTCAAGGGTAAATGACATCAACTGCTGACAGTTTTACCATTCAAGCTGTTACCTGGGCCAATCACGAAGCAGACATCAGGCTGGTTCGCGAGCAAGTTTTCATACAGGAGCAGTCAGTACCTGAAGAGTTGGAGTGGGATGGGCTGGATGAACTCTGTTTTCATTTCATAGCATGGTCGTCTGGAGGAGATCCTGTGGGCACGGTCAGGTTGACAGTGGATGGGAAAATCGGTCGCTTGGCGGTCTTGAAACACTGGCGTGCCAAGGGAGTGGGACGAGCCTTGATGGCTGCTGTGATGGCCATGGCCCGGTCGGAAGGCAATTGCAGGCTGTATCTGGATGCGCAGGTCAGCGCCATCGGCTTTTATGAAAAGTTCGGCTTCAGGGCCCATGGTCCGGTTTTTGATGATGCCGGAATCGATCACAGAAGAATGGAACTGGATACGGGATCTTTTACTTGATGCGTCCTGCCAGCAGTCTTGCCCTGTGGGTATTCGTGGTCTCATCGGCATCTATGGTATCGTTGTCGCAAGCTACGCAAGGTGGTGTCTGGGTGGACGACCACATGGTGCCGCCATCATCGGTCCAGATGAGCACGGATGACATGTGAATCTGAGCAGGTAGACCGGAGGGACTCGACCCCGTGATGGATGTGAGATCCACCGTACCTTCCAGCACGGTGGACACCGAGCAGTCGTTTGAGATCTGGTTCCATGAGCTACCATCGTAAAGGTTCCATGCGCAGTAGCCATTGCTCTGTTCTTGTATGAGTGCCAGAAGGTATCCACCTGCACCTGGTGCAGCCACGCTTCCTGTCTTGGACCATGGCAAGGCCACGGAGTCTGTCTCGTGGGGCGGTGCTATCCATACGAAAAGCATCCTGTCCCTGGCCGGATCTGGTGCGGACGTTGCCGGGTCTGTGGCTGCATACAGGACCCCCTGATCGTTTATGGCAGCCCAGATGGAGCCGGGTGTATTGGCCACCTGAATGGGTGAGGCTGGAGATGTCTCGCTCCAGGAATCCACTGCACCATCGCCGATGTCGAAGGCAAGGTGCAGGGTCAGATCCACATCGTCTACCAGTATGCTCGCTGTGCCGCTCCAGCCAGGATCATCCCTGAGCAAGACAATGCCGGTGAGCCACGGGGCCGAAGGGGCCTGTGCGGAGTGGGCTAGCTCTACGTACGAGTTGTTGTCTGTCGAGCTTGCTCCTTCGTCCAGGGTTCCACCAAAGGACAGCGCAACTGTGGCGTGACCGGATGGGTCATCATCCATCACCCATGCGTGCATGGTGTACTCGGTCCCCTGTACCACGCCTGGCCATAACCAGCCTGTACGAAGCATCTGGTCGTCAGTGGATGTCCAGGTGAGATTGGACGCCTGGGCGCCGCTGTTTACAGAGTCTGTATCGGGTGATGCCACTACCCCCATGTCGTAGAGCAGAAAATCAGGAGGGTTTTCGCCTGCGGTCCATGATTCTTCGAATCCCCAGTTGGAGTCATCATAGTTGCCCGCCTCCACGATAAGGGAACCTGCATTGGCTGGGCTGTATCCATCCTCGCTGCCGTCGGAACCATCACCTGCATCCATGTCACAGTAAACCCATGTCTGTCCTGAATCCGCGCTGAACCTGTATGCGTAATCATAGGGTGAGCCTTGAGCGGGCGGCGTGCGGAACGTTGCCATGTATTCGTCGTTTCCGGGTTCCTGTGTGTCGCTCCAGGCAGGATTCGGACTTGCGTCGAGCCAGGTCCAGGGAGCAGTGGCAGGGTCCGAGCCATCCTGACCCAAGCCCAGCTGTGCTTTGACGGCAGAGTGTGCATCGGTGCCGGACGACTGATCGCTTATGCCCGCTATGAACACGTGTCCATATACAGTCTGATCTGTGGCCTCCGGAACATGGAGACTGGTGGGTGAATGCAGCCTGCACCAGTCCACCTGGAATCCAGCGCTGGTGGAGACCATCTGACCGGCATTTTCCTGCTGGTAGCCGTCTTCACTGCCGTCCGAGCCGGGCCCTGCATTGGTGTCGCAATAGACCCATGTCTGTCCTGCGTCAGTACTGAACCTGTAAGCATAGTCATAGGAAGAGCCCGCAGCTGGTGGAACCGTCATGGTGGCCATATACTCGTCGTTGCCTGCCTCTGCGGCATCGTCCCAGGATGGGTTCGGAGCAGCATCCTGCCATGTCCAGGAAACAGCATCCGGCGCGCTTGCGTCAGGGCCATAGCCCAGTTGTCCAAGCACATCCGGGTGGGTGTCGTTGCCGGAGCTCTGGTCGGTAAGTCCTGGCACATGAAGGTGTCCAAACACCAAAATCTCGCTACCTTCCACCGCATCGATGGACGCAGGAAAATGGAGTCGGCACCAGTCTACCTCCAGCGTGAGGCAAGCAGTATCCATGCTGCAATCGTCGTCTTCACAGTCCGTTGCCTGATCCTCGTCGTCATCCACGCCACCTGAACAGCAGACCTCGGCCCCGTGGGTACAGGATCCCAGCGAGCACACATCCCCTTGTGTACAGGGGTTGCCGTCATCGCAGGGTTCTTCATTATTGGTAAATACACAACCAGAGGTAGGATCGCAGCCGTCGTCGGTACACGGGTTTCCATCATCACAGGTAATGCCATCGCCAACACATATTCCGTTTTGACATGAGTCGCTTACAGTACACTCACTGTCGTCGTTACATGGGATATTGTCTTGTTCCGGAACCATGTTGCATTGACCGCTTTGAGGGTCACACACGTTGTGAACACACTGGGTGTCTCCACTGGGGTCGCAGGTCACTACAGTAGAAGGGTCCACTACGCAGCTGTTGTTTTCACATTTGAGCGTCCCGTTGCAAGCGTCTCCATCCTCGAACCCGGAGCAGTCATCATCGGACTGACACTGACAGTGGTTGGAACCTCCAGTGCATATCCCACCTGAGCAGATATCGTTGTCGGTACAGGGGTTACCGTCATCGCAACTTTCAGAGTTGTTTTCATATGTGCATTCACCATCCTGGCCACAGCTGTCGTCCGTGCAAGGGTTGTGATCATCGCACTGTTTCGGAGTTCCTGAGCATTGGCCGTCAGAGCAGGTGTCAGCAGTGGTACACGCATCACCATCATCGCACGACAGGCTGTTGTTGGAGTGCTGACAGCCTGATGCGCCATCGCAATAATCATCTGTGCACGGATTTCCGTCGTCACAGGAGATGGTGCTTCCCTGGCAGGCTCCCTGTACGCAGATATCGTTTTCAGTACACGGGTCTTCGTCATCACAAGCAAGATTGTTGTTTACATTGGAGCAGGTGGAATTTTCGCACTTGTCCGTGGTGCATGGGTTGTCGTCGTCGCACTGGGAATCCGAATCGCAAGTGGGTTTTGCCTTGCATCCTCGAGTTGCATCGCACACCTGGTCAGCATCGCAAAGGGCATCGTCGGGAGTGTTTGTGCACTTGTGGGATGCAAGGTCACATACGTCCACCGTGCACGCCACCGAGTCGAAACACTGGGTGTCCGAATCACAGTCCGGTTCTTGAATGCACCCCTGCAGTATGTCACATCTTTGGCCTTGTGGGCATTGGGTGTCGTCAGGCGTGTGGGTGCATTGACCCAATGATGCGTCGCAGAGATCCACCGTGCATGGGATCTTGTCATCGCAGTCCGGACATGCCGAACCATCGTCTGAGCATGAAGCCAGTGGCAACACAGGTAAAAATGCCAGGGCCAATGAGCTTGCAAGGATAATTGAATAGTTCCTCATGTCGCCTCCAGAGAATGCAATTGCTGCAGAGGATGCTAAGCCTTTTCGCTGTAGTGGTCAATTCCGTCTGCTTTGCCATTGTCTCAGCTTCATGAGATTTTTGTTCGGTGAGACAAGTTTTTTGGGTGTAACATGATCCTGTTTGAGCTTTTGTTTCTGTGTTTTCAGATAGTTAGCTTTTCCTAAGAAAATGTTTTTTTGGCATGGCCTTTGCTTGTTTGATGTAGCTAGATCCAACAGAAAAGGAGGAAAGACCATGGCGGTTTGTGCAATCAAACTCACGGAAAAGCAGCTTCAATGGCTTGATGCAATCTTGATGGATGATGACAGAGAAGATGCCTTGCGTTTTTTGGAGGAGGTGATCAAGAAACAGATCCGGGAGCAACAACCACAGAAATGTGGTCCCAAGCTGCTGGATCCAGTTCCAAAATGAAACCTGATTTGATTTACCTTCTTTGATTTCCATTTCTAAGATCTGACATCATCTCGTGATTTTCTTTTGCAAGAGACGGTCAAATATTTGACAGGCAGCGTATGGTATTGTATTGCATTCTTGTATATCGGCAATTATAGTATCGCCCAAACAAAGGGAGGTATGTTTTGCTTGAGACCATTAAGGATGAACGCATGTACAAGGCTGGCCTCTTGCGCATAGTCATGAAGATGAAGACGGAGAAGAAGGCCTTTGCTGATTGTATCAATGCTGTGACAGACGAGCTGCGTTTGGATCCGGATGGCTTCAGGCGATACGTAAACACCCACATGGGGGAAGTTGTGGCTACAGTAAAGACCAAAGGCGGCAGGGTCTACTGGGAGATCTGACCCCCTTGCCCCGTAGGCGAAGCTATCTTAGATTGTTGTATCCAGATAGGCTTTCATTTCTTTTTCAGCTTCTTTGTATAACTTGGAATCAGGCTTGAGGGTCGAGGCGCGCAGGTAACAGCGATAGGCTCTTTGGGCGAAGGACCGTTTTTCTTTATCCCCCTTGCTTTCAGCGGCGATTCTCGAATAGGCCACACCCAGATTGTACCACCAACCTGGTTCTTGGGGATTCAACTCGAGGGCTTCTTTGTACCACATGATCGCCTGGGTATTGTGTTCCTCGTCCAGAGCTTGGTAACCGAACCAGGCGCTGTCTTGCCCGGCTGAAGACGAAAAGTTGAGAGCCGGCCGCCCTATAGTGCTGCCGACAAGGGCCATTGCCAAAAGAAGGGCTGCCCCGAGTGATGCCAAAATACGACGGGTGATGTTCTTGATAAATACCATGCCGCATACAAGGCCCGCGATAGCGCCGGCCGCATGGGCGATGTTTCCTATGGCCATCAGATTGGTGATGGTTGCAAGTATGCAGAAAAAGAACCAGCTTACGAACAAGACCACGGTCTGCTTATCCACCGCCTGTGTGAAACGAGGATCAATACGGCCCAACATCCAGAGAATACCGAACAGCCCGTAGCCGATACCGCTCAGTCCGATACCACTATCGAGAAAAGTCCACTCGGCCAGGCCAGAGACCAGCGCCAGGTAAAGATAGATAGCAGCTGTGCGCAGGCTGCCCAGTTCTTTTTCCAGCAGAGTTCCAAATACCCACAACCAGTAGAGATTGAAGACAAGGTGAAACAGATCGCCGTGCAGCAGAGTCGAGGTGAATATTCGCCAGGGTTCTCCATGAAATGTGTGAGCATCCATGATGAAACGATTCATGTCCCCGCCGCTAAAGCTTCCGACTGTGGCTGCGGCTGCTGCGATGAACAGCAAACCGGTGACCGGTACACTGGTAATTTCCGTCAAGGGAGGGGGACGACGCATTTTTACACCTTGATTCCGACAATTTTATAGACTACCTGTCCCTATTGTTTCCATAGCCTGGCAAGATTTGCATGCATAAAAACTGTGACAGATGAAAACATCGCCTATGTGATAATGGCCCGTACACAAGACCCAAGTGCCAGACTATGCCCCCTTAGAGAACCAAATAAAGTTATGGGACACAGATCCCCAGATAGAAGCCTGGTTCCCGGTTGTTATGGGTGGTGGACCCAATAAGTTAGACCGAAAACGGGCGTGGTTTAGTTGGAACCTGCCCAGAGAAAATAGTCGTAGTAGTGCCTTTCTCCTGAGGCGACCGAATGGGAGCCTCCGGGAGGGGGGTCTGGGCAATTTAATGCAGTTCAAGTTATAATGCGGACAAATTATATTATAAAATGCCCTACGTTAATTTGATAATCTGTTTGTTTTGCAGTATTTTTGATAATGGAGGTGATGGCATGAGACAGACAGCAGAACCCGATCGGAGTGGATCGCATAGTGTTGCTTTCCTCAAGGCGCTCGCCGAGGAAGGCCGGACTGTATTCACTACTTCCGAGGCCAAGCGAATAGCAGTGCGATCCGGGGTTCCGGAGGGGTATGTCGCCAACTTGCTCATGATCATGGTTCGCAATGGATGGCTCACGAGATTGAGGCGTGGCATTTACGCCCGCTCCGGACCGGCGCTTGGAGATATACAGGTTCATTCCTTCACCATTGCTACCCACCTGGTTGCGCCCTCTGCTATCAGCCATTGGTCGGCTTTGCATCATCACGGCCTGACGGAACAAGTCCCTCGTGTTATTACTGTTTTTACCCCCAAGAAGGTCGTCACTCCTAGCATGCGTCGCGGTCGTCATGCCAATGGCAGCAAGCGACATGCATGGGTAATCGATGGGGTCCGGTACGAGTACATCACTGTTAAGA
>JALVPF010000486.1:0-6402 GCA_027031935.1 Myxococcales bacterium
TTACCACCCTGACTGGCGGCGATAACCACACCTTCGCTCACCGCGATGGATCTAAGGCCTGTTATGGTCAGTTCCCTGGTGAGCAGAAGCACTACGACCCATGCTGGTATTCGTCCCAGCGGTATGAGCATTACCAGGGTGGATGTAACCAGCAGTTTGTCTGCCAAGGGGTCTAAAAATTTGCCCAAGACAGTGATCAAGCCTTTGCGCCTGGCAAGCCAGCCGTCTAAAAAGTCAGTGATGGAAGCCGCTGCGAACAGGCACGCGGCCAAAAAGCTGTTCATCCTGCTTTCGTTGTAGACGAACACCAGCACCAATGGGATCACCAGGATTCGTCCCATGGTCAGCATGTTCGGGAGGTTGAAAAACTCCTCCCTGAGGCTGGAAGCCTTTCTCGCCTGGACTGGAGCGCTAGCTGACAAACAATACCTCCCCTTCTCCGGTAAGCTCTATCCACAGGTTCTGTGGAAGGGGGTCTTCGGCCATGAACAGTCGCGGTACAAAGGTCCCTGACCAACCCACGAGTCTTGTGACGGGCAGCCTTACCTTTTGTTCAGAGACCTTGTTGCGCTTGATGACCTTTCCATCCACGCACAAAACCAGTCGGCCAGGTCCAAAGATGTGGAAGATGGGCAGGTCCTCTTGAGATTCCACAGATGGCAATCGTCCATTTTCCCAGGATGGCCCCTCGCTGAAAGCAAACACAAGGTCTTCGAGAAAATATTTTGATTCCGAAGCGTTCTCCAAAAGGAAGAATCTCTTGTCCCCTGGGGGCTCTATGCGCATGCATCCGGAGCCCTCGGTGCGCATGACCGCCAATGGTCCCCTGTCAAAGGGATGTTTGGTATCCTTGCCACCGAACCTTTTGTTTACAGGGGAAAAGCTCATGTCTCCTTCCAGCCAGACTATGTTCTGCAATCTGCAGAATACCTCAGGTGGAGAGCATACGAGAAGCGAGGTCCCGTCCAAGAGCAGGTCCACTCCCTGAATGGGGGATGAGTCCGCCAATACGGGGGCACTGGATGAACCAGTTGCATGCCAGCTTTCTTCCTGGATTTTTCCCAAATGTTGCCCGTCCGTTTTTTCCAGGGCCTGCTGACTGTTGCCAGGGCCTGCGTCACGAAATGGGAATTCTTTTTCTTCCAGCTCGCGGAATCCCTCGTCTGCAACATCTGAAAGAACCTGCTGGTGCGCTCTGACCCGATCCTTCTTTTCCTGGCCCGCAGGGTCCATGGGGGGAATGCTGACCAGGCGATCGACATTTTCTACCCCGGCTTTTACAAAATGTTTCCTGGCCTCGTCCGCTTGGCCATTTCTCACGAGAATCAGCCCAAGGTACCTGTGGGCACTCTTGTGTTCAGGCTCCAGCTCGATGGCTTTCCTTAGCTGTTCTTCCGCCAGGTCCAACTGCTCTGCCTTGAAAAGGGCAATGGCCAGGTTGACCCGCAGCGTGGGGTCTTGAGGGAATGACTCTACCAACGAAGTGTAGATATCAATGGCCCTGTTGAAGAGGCCAAGCTTGAAATAAACCAGCCCCAGCAGATTCTGTCCTTTTGGATTTGTGGGCTTCAGCGAAAAGGCCTTCTCCAGGTGATCTTTTGCTTCCACCACCCTGGAAGCCCGAAGCATTTCTCCACCCTTGTACAGGTGAAAGAGAAAATCATCGTCTATATCGTCGTAGGACTCTTCGCCATCCAGTGCATCTCTGGGTTCTTCGGTCATTGAGGCTCCCCATGGGGTTCGTCAGTATCCTCGCCATAGATCTTTTTGAAATAAAAGTACAGCTTAAGTACACGACGGACGTATCTCTGGGTTTCGTCTATGGGCGGTATATCCTTATGTCGATCCACCGCTTTTTGACCGGCATTGTAGCTGGCCAGGGTGAGTACGAGATCACCTTTGTACGAGTTTGCCAGGGTCCTGAGGTATCTGGTGCCCCCCAGAATGTTTTGTCTCGGATCGAATATGTCCTCGACCCCCATTTGTTCGGCTGTCTTGGGCATCAACTGCATCAAGCCTTTTGCACCTGCATGGGATACCGCGTCGGGGTTGAAATTGCTCTCTACCACTATAACAGCCTTTATCAGAGCCTCGGGTATATTGAACCTCAATGATGCTTCGCTGATGTAGTTGTCGTAGGTGTCGAGAATTTTCCTCCTGGCAGATCCCTTGGAGTTTCGTCTCCGCCGAACTCGTCTCCTGCCTTTTCTCTTCCCATTGGAGTCTACCGGGTAATAGCGCTCATCGTCAGGAATGTTCGAGAAGTGAACAACACCATCTTCGTCCACGAACTTGTAGATATCGGCCCTGGCTGCGGTAGCAAAAGACAGGATACAAACAACACCTGCATACATCATTAGAGTATTCGGTCTCATTGATAAAAGATATTAACATGCCATTAGAACTCGGGCAAGGATTGGGGTCTGCGGGTAGTGGCAAACGAGGGGTGTCACCAAAATCTCCCACACTATTGAATCAGATTTCCCAGATCGCTTGTGAGGTCACGGAAATGCAAGGAATCGTCCGCAGTCGTGGATTCACCACGTCGAGGACAGATTCCGCAGCATCGACACAGAGATCGCAAGCGAGGTGGGAAATCATGGTGTTACATGGGGAGTTGACGAAATATATGTACCTGCCGTAAACTGCTCGCCGGTCAGTCAGGACCGATTTTGGTTTAGTTACCTTTAGAAGCCAGCAGAGGCTGGAAGGAGATAACAGATGACCGCACGCATTCTCAGTGGAAAAGACATAGCAAAGGACATTCGTGCAGAGCTCAAGGTGGAAATAGAGGAGTTGAAGGAAAAGCACGGTATAACTCCCGGGCTGGCTGTAGCCCTGGTGGGTGAAGATCCTGCCTCTCAGGTGTATGTTGGTGCCAAGGTCAAGGCTTGCAAGAATCTGGGCGTTCGTTCCATCGAAGAGCGTCTTCCTGCCGATACCTCCGAGGAAGCTCTTCTTGACCTCATCGCAAAATGGAACGAGGACCCGGACGTGCATGGAATCCTGGTCCAGCTTCCGCTTCCAAAGCACATCGACGAGGAAAAGATTTTGCTGTCCATCCGACCGGACAAGGATGTGGATGGTTTTCATCCAACAAACGTGGGAAAGATGCTGATAGGCAAGCCCGACTTTTTGCCATGTACTCCCCATGGGTGTCAGCAGATCCTCATGCGTTCGGATATCGAGACCGAGGGCAAGCACGTGGTGGTGGTGGGTCGCTCCAATATCGTGGGCAAGCCCGTGGCTGCTATCCTGGTTCAGAAATCCAAGGGCGCCAACGCCACTGTTACCATCTGTCATACGCGCACAAAGAACATGGAAGAGATCACCCGCCAGGCCGATATCCTTATCGCAGCGGCCGGTGTTCCCAAGGTCATCAAGGCAGACATGATCAAGGAGGGCGCAGTGGTCATCGACGTAGGTGTGCATCGTATTGGCAAGACTCCGTCCGGCAAGGATAAGCTATGTGGTGATGTGGATTTTGACGAGGTAAAGGAGAAGGCCTCGGCCATCACTCCTGTACCTGGCGGCGTAGGTCCCATGACCATCACCATGCTGATGATGAACACCGTGCGGTCGGCCAAGATGCGGATCGAGAAATAACCCTCTGCGATTTCTGCATGCCCTCCCGTTGAAAACCTGTTGACACTTGTGCTGCCCTCTTTGGGGAGCGCTGATAAAATAATCGCTTGTTATATTTTTGTTACATTAATCGCTTATGGGGTTACCATGCCGTGACTGATTGGTGCTTGTTTTTCAACTGTTGATAATCATCTGATGGAGGCCCCAATTGAATTTGATTTCTCATTTCTTCAGGATGTGCCTTTTTCATATCCCGCTTGTCTTGTGTTTTGGTGTTGGTCAGCAGGCCTTGGCCGGGCAACAGGAAAAAGTATCGCCCAAGATACCTGCCCGTGTCGCCACAAGCACCCGTACACAGACTGCTCCAGTGATCGACGGGGACCTGTCCGATGAGGTCTGGCAGAATGCGTCTGTAACCGACCACATGACCCAGAGTTTCCCCCACCCGGGAAAACCCGCGAGCTTTCCGACCGAGATCCGCGTGTTACACGATGATGAGGCCTTGTACATAGGTGTGCATTGTGCAGATCCCGAACCGGACAAGATCCTTGCCCGTGTTACCAGAAGGGACAGGAACATCGAGTCTGATCAGTTCGAGGTGGACATAGACAGCAGGCACCAGAAGCGTGACGCATATTTTTTCATCGTCAATGCGGCAGGAGTAAAAATAGACGGCGTATGGTTCAGTGAAAACGAGATGGATTCAGACTGGGATGGTGTATGGGAGTCGAAGACCAGGATAACTTCAACCGGCTGGGACCTGGAGATCAAAATCCCCCTTCACCTGCTGAGGTTCAAGGCCGGCCCTGATGTCACCTTTGGCATCAACTTCGAACGACACATCAGCCGTCTTAATGAATCCGACCATTGGCAATACGTTCCGCCTGAATCGGGACGCTGGGTGTCAGTGTTCGGCACCTTGACCAAGCTGGATTTGCTCAAGCGTCCTCTTTATCTGGAGCTTGCGCCTTTTGCCGTGGGAAAGATGACAATGGATAACGGGGAGCTTTTTGGCGATGACTCCTTTCCTTTGGACGCAGGCCTGGACGGAAAGATCGGCCTGGGAAGCGACTTCATGCTCACCCTCACCGCGAATCCGGATTTTGGACAGGTGGAGGTTGACCAGGTTGTGCTGAACCTCTCCACTATCGAGACCTATTTTCCGGAAAAGCGTCCTTTCTTTCTCGAGGACAAGACCCTCTTTCAGCAGGGGAACTTTGGAGATTTACCCCAAGCCGAGCTGTTTTATACTCGTCGTATCGGTCGCCAGGCCAGGTATCCAGAACTTGGAGATGGCGAAGAGTTTTTGGGCGAGCCTCAACCTGTGCGAATATACGGCGCTGCAAAGCTCGCGGGAAACCTGGATCGCTTGTCCATAGGCTTGCTCCAGGCCTTTACCGCTCCCCAGAGCCTCAAGGTCAAGTTGCCGGATGGGTCCGAGAAGATGCGCCTGGCCGAGCCCCTTGCCAGCTACAGCATCTTCAGGCTCAAACAGGGCTTCTGGGATCACTCGGCAGTGGGAGTGATGGCCACGGCCATGGCAACCCATGATGATGGTGCGTCAGTCACTGGAGGTACGGACCTGCAGATGGAGCTCCTGAAGGGTGAGTACCAACTGGAGTTCAATACACAGATGAGCTACCTGAGCCCCAATCGTTTTTCATGGCAGGACGATTTTACGAAAAGTGCGCTGGAAAAAGACGGCCCATTTGGATTTGGCACGACACTGAATCTAAGGCGAGTGTCTGGAAAAAACTTCATAGGCGGAGTGGGTGGCATATACAGAAGCACCAACCTGGCGCTGAACGACATGGGCTACATGGATCGTCCTGATCTTTTCATGGCCTATGCCTTTTTACAGTACAGGCATCTCAAGCCCATGGGCTTTTTTAATCGCTTCTACATAAACGCAAACGGCTGGTTGTATCGCAACACATCCATGGTGAACCTGGGAGACGGAGGCAACATCAACGGCCAGGCCATGTTGAAGAACAACTGGGCCTTCGGAGCCGACGTTGGTTTTCACCCTGGAAGGTGTGACGACAGGGAGACTCGTTCCGAGGGCAAGGTGATCCTTTGTTCCACCAATTTCATGGCTGACACTGGTTTGTGGGTGGCTTCTGACCAGAGCAAGCCCTTCTATGTCATGGCAAATCTGGATGCCAACACCACGGACCTGGGGTATTTTGTAGGGACGCAGATTTCTTTTTCGCTCAATCCCTTGGCCTGGCTACAGCTGGAGCTGGTTCCAGGTTACTTCAAATCCACTGGCAGAGTCAGCTGGTTGGACACCACCTCCGGCATAGACGGGCAGCGGTTCGTTTTTGGTGATCGACACATGGAGTTTTGGGATATCACCCTCAGGGGGACCATCACTTTTACAACCGAGCTGACCTTGCAGGCATATGCACAAATGTTCCTGGCGGCTGTGGACTATGGGGACAAGTGGGTCTCGCCGGTTTCTCCGCGAGGTACACTCTACTTAGACGAGCTCATAAAGTCAGAAAACATAGAAGACGGGTATGATTTTTCAACCGCCTCCATGAACATCTCCTGTGTGCTTCGATGGGAATACCTGCCTGGTTCGGTGGCATACCTTGTGTATACGGGAGCACTGGGAGACTCCCTGGGCAGGCCTGAGTTCCGCTTCTTTCGCTTGCTGAGCGGATTGGATGCAGACTCTCATCACGTGTTGATGCTCAAGGTCTCCTATTTCTGGAACTGATCTCTGTGCCAACCACAGCCACGCCTGCCGCGGGCCTACGAAAAGTGCTGGTTGCTTCATTCGCAATACTCTCGACATTGTCGTTCGAGGAG
>JALVPF010000486.1:6412-9657 GCA_027031935.1 Myxococcales bacterium
ATGGAGGACATTGGAAATGAGCAAGATGATCGCCGTTGCCGGCAAAGGCGGCACGGGCAAGACAACTGTATCAGCTTTTTTGGTCCGCTACCTGGAGAACACCGGACACACTCCAATCCTTGTGGTGGATGCGGATCCCAATTACACCCTTGGTGAGGCGCTCGGTGTGGAGGTGGAGCAGACCATCGGGACCATGCGAGAGGAATTTTTTGGTGAGCGGGTAAAGGTTCCGGCCGGCATGTCGCGCGAGGCACTGTTGGAGCGCAACATGCATGCGACCCTGCACGAGCGCAAGAATTATGACCTTCTGGTCATGGGACGCCAGGAGGGCCCTGGTTGTTACTGTTACCTGAACAACATCCTGAGAAAGTTCACCGACACCCTGGCCGCTGATTATCCATGGGTGGTCATAGACAACGAAGCAGGCATGGAACACCTGAGCCGGCGAAATACCCGGAAAATAGATCTCCTGCTGGTTGTGGCAGATCACACCATAAAAGGGGCAAGGGCTGCGAGGAGAATCGTTGAGCTTGCCGACGAGCTGGAACTGGATGTCAGGGACCAGGCATTGATTCTGAATCGCGCCCCTGAGGAAATTGCTCCGGAAGTCATGGAAGAGATAGAAAAATCCGGGCTGAGAATTTTTGCACAGCTCCCGGCTGATGAGCAGGTTGCCGAGGCTGATGCCAAGGGGGAGCCCCTGGTGGAAATCTCCTCTGATAATCCTATCATACAAAGGCTTGACGAAGCCTTCAAAGGCTGGCTCAAGGAAGCTTTATAAAATATTTTTATTACAAACGCCCTGTAACATTTCAATTATTTCAGATTATTGCGGACTTGGAAAAAATTCCTTGCAATGTATTGTGCGGTTCGCTAAATCACATGCAAGCAAATTTTTATCGACTTGTGTTTTTGAAATCATTGTCCTTCACAGAGGTCTGTTATGGCTGAAAAAAAGCTGAAAAAGCAGAAGTTCGATGGTGAGGAAGTGGAAATCCTGGGTCCAACTTATGAAGAGGGAACTCCAGAGGAGGGCCGTCAGGACAACACTTACAATTGGCGCGCAAAGCTGCGCAATCGTAATGAACGGTTGGCTTACCTGAGAACAGGTGAACGCTATTGGTTCAGCGACGACTGGTATGGCAGCGAGAAGCGTAAGAAGAAGGCCTGAATGGCGGCGTTGGGGCCTTGATTTTTCGAGGCTCCGTGACACAACGCAGAGCGTTAGACCTGTTGTGGGATAAATCAGGTGAGAAAGGCAATTGCCCAGAAGGGCAGAGAGGAGTCGTCATGGCAATCGACTTGCCGAAGAGAAGCTATACGGGGGTCATCCGTGAGATAAAGGTTGGAGACGGAGACAAGGCTTTTACAGTGGGTGGCGGAACCTGTTTTCCTTTTTATACCTTCGAGGGGCAGATGCCCCATGAAGCCCGCATGGGAATTGAAATTTGGGATATAGAACCGGACGACTGGGCTGACGAGCTGAAGGAAGTCTACTCTGACGTTTGGGGAGATCCCGCCGCCTGGGCGAAAAGGGCCGTTGAGTTGGGAGCTGATTTCGTTCAGTTGACCCTGGTGGGCACAAATCCCAATGACAAGGACCTGGGTCCGGAACATGCGGTGGAAGTTGCCAAGAAGGTCGCTGATGCGGTGGATGTACCTTTGAGTATCTGGGGTACGGCTGATAATGACAAGGACGCTATCGTCATCAAGGCGGTTGCCGAAGCACTGGAAGATCGACGATTGATGCTCGGACCTGTGGAGGAGAAGAACCACAAGCAGCTCGGTGCCGCTGCCCTGGCATACAAGCACATCGTAGTCGCATCTTCTCCCATCGACATTAACCTTGCAAAACAGCTCAACGTCTTGCTGACCAACCTGGGTGTGACTCCCGAGAACATACTCATCGATCCCACCACTGGTGGTCTGGGTTATGGCCTGGAGTATTCCTATTCGGTCATGGAGCGTGCTCGCGCTGCAGCCCTGACCCAGCAGGACGACATGCTTCAGTATCCCATGTACTCCAACCTGGGGACCGAGGTATGGAAGACCAAGGAAGCCAAGCTGCCCACCGATGAGATGAACCTTGGTGATGCCAAGTCCCGCGGGATATTGATGGAATCGGTTACGGCTTCGTGTGTTTTGGCTGCGGGTTGTGACATGTTGGTCTTGCGTCATCCTGAGACTCTCAAGATTATCCGCGACATGGCTGAGAAACTGCGCGTTTAGAAAAGCGCCGGAGGTGAATCCGTGAAAGGCCGAGTACACGTTCAAATAGAACATTGCGTGTCGTGCAAGCGATGCGTGCTGGCCTGCGCCGTGGAGCATTCCGAATCCAAGGAACTAATCGCCGCCATGACCGAAGTTCCTGCTCCAAAGGCGAGAGTCAGCTTCGTTCATCTGGATAACGACCTGACTGTACCCACAGAGTGCCGTCATTGTGATGCTGCTGCCTGTGTCGCCGCTTGCCCTACTGGGGCCTTGTTCAAGGGTGGTCCGGATGGTCCGGTGGTGCTAGCACCCGGCAAGTGCGTGGGGTGCTATAGCTGTACCGTGGCGTGTCCCTATGGCGTCGTCAGGCACGATTCTGATGGAATCATTTACAAGTGTGACATGTGTGTGCAGCGACTGGCCCGCGATGAGGTTCCTGCTTGTGTCGAGGCCTGTCCCACCGGTTGTTTGACCTTCAAGTCCCAGGACGATGTCCGCAATTGGCTTGGCACGGTGGAGCAACTGGGTAAAGGCACCGTGTCCATAGACGCCCAGGAGGGATAGCGATGGCCAACGTGGAGGTGGATCGCATCATCGACAGGCACGGAAAGGATCGGTCATCGCTGATTGCGGTTCTTCAGGATATTCAGGATAGCTTCAACTGGATAAGTGAAGATCATCTTGTGCATGTGGCAAAGAGGCTGGAGCTGCCCCTGGTGGATGTATACGGGGTTGCGAGCTTCTATCGAGCCTTGAGTCTAGTGCCCAGGGGAAAGCACATCATAAAAGTCTGCAAGGGCACAGCATGTCATGTCAGAGGTGCGCAGCTTATCCAGGAAGAGTTGGAAAGAGAGCTGGATATCGAGGCGGGTGAGACCACCGAAGACATGAATTTTACCTTAGAGACGGTCAACTGTGTTGGTACCTGCGGAATGGCTCCAGTGGTATTGGTCGATGACAAGTATCATCCAGCGGTAAAACCTCACCTCGCCAAGAAACTCATCGTGCGCGAGGAGGAGGGCGAGGACTAATGT
>JALVPF010000487.1 GCA_027031935.1 Myxococcales bacterium
AAGGATGACTATGTATCTACAGAGCACCTCCTGTTGGCCATTGCAAAGGACAAGTCGAGCCCGGCAGGAAAGGCCCTCGCCGAGATGGGAGCAAACCACGACGCTCTGCTCAAGGCTCTTCAGGAAGTTCGTGGCAATCAGAGGGTCACGGATCAGGATCCCGAGAGTCGTTACCAGGCCTTGGAGCGTTATGGCAGGGATTTGACGGATATGGCCCGCAAGGGCAAGCTGGATCCCGTCATAGGAAGGGATGACGAAATACGCAGGGTGATGCAGGTGCTTAGCCGAAGGACCAAGAACAACCCGGTGCTCATAGGAGAGCCCGGGGTTGGCAAGACAGCTGTAGTGGAAGGGCTTGCCCGCCGCATTGTCGATGGTGATGTGCCGAGAAACCTTGTGGACAAGAAGCTCGTTGCTCTGGATTTGGGAGCTTTGGTAGCTGGTGCGAAGTTCAGGGGAGAGTTCGAAGACAGGCTAAAGGCCGTGTTGAAGGAGGTGACCTCATCGGAGGGTACTGTGATTCTCTTCATAGACGAGCTGCATACTTTGGTTGGTGCCGGTGCAGCCGAAGGTTCCATGGATGCTTCCAATATGCTCAAGCCCGCTCTTGCCCGGGGCGAGTTGCATTGCGTGGGTGCCACGACCCTGGACGAGTACCGCAAGCACATTGAAAAAGACGCAGCTTTGGAACGACGATTCCAGCCGGTCATGGTACAGGAGCCTTCGGTGGAGCAGACCATCTCCATCTTGAGAGGATTGAAGGAAAAATACGAGGTGCACCACGGTGTTCGTATTCAGGACTCCGCCCTCTTGGCTGCTGCCAGCATGTCACATAGATACATAAGCGATCGATTTTTGCCTGACAAGGCCATCGATCTCATAGATGAGGCTGCCAGCCGCTTGCGCATGGAGATAGATTCCATGCCTACCGAAATCGATGAAGCCATGCGCAAGATCACCCAGCTGGAGTTGGAGCGAGAAGCGCTGAAAAAGGAAAAGGTCGATGCAAGCAAGGAGCGTCTCGTGGCGCTCGAGCGGAAAATCGCCGAACTGAATGAATCTGTAGCCGAGAAAAAGGCACACTGGCAAAACGAGATGGAGGTAATACAGAAAATCCGTGAGATAAAAGCAGCCATGGACAAGGCCAAGGTCGATCAAGAGCAGGCATTGCGTACGGGGGACTTGGCAAAGGCTTCGGAGATCAAATTCGGGCGCATGGCCGAGCTGGAGAGGGATCTGGGAGAACAGCAGCAAAAACTTGAAAAGGTCCAGTCAAATCAGAAGATGCTCAAGGAGGAGGTTGAAGAAAACGACGTGGCGGCCGTGGTGGCCAAGTGGACGGGTATTCCCGTGGACAAGCTCTTAGAGAGCGAGAAAGACAAGCTCCTGACCATGGAGGATAAGCTTTCAAGTAGGGTGGTAGGCCAGGATGACGCCATCCGGGCAGTGTCCAACGCTGTGCGAAGGGCTAGAAGTGGATTGGCCGATCCCAATCGACCCATAGGCAGCTTCATATTCATGGGGCCAACCGGTGTGGGAAAGACAGAGCTGGCGAGGGCCCTGGCCGAGTTTCTGTTCGACGATGAGCGGGCCATGGTGAGAATAGACATGAGCGAGTATATGGAGAAGCATTCGGTCTCGAGATTGATAGGCGCTCCACCTGGCTACGTCGGTTATGACGAAGGCGGTGCGCTTACAGAGGCTGTGCGCCGTAAACCATACACGGTGGTCTTGTTCGATGAGATCGAAAAGGCGCACAAGGAAGTTTTCAACGTTCTGTTGCAGTTGCTGGAAGACGGCCGGCTGACCGATGGACACGGGCGTACCGTGGATTTCAAAAACACGGTGGTGATCATGACATCCAACATCGGCTCCGATATTTTGAACGAGGGAATGAAGGACGGAGTGTTGGACGATACGGAGCGAGAGATGATCATTCAGTCCCTCAGGGCTCACTTCAGGCCGGAGTTTCTCAACAGGGTCGATGATATTCTCATCTTCGGCCAGTTGAACCGGGAGCATCTCGCTGCCATAGTGGAGATACAGCTCGGACATCTGCGGGAAATGCTCGCGGAACGAAAGATCGACCTGGAGTTGTCAGACAAGGCCAAATCGGTTATAGCAGAAGCTGGTTGGGACCCCAAGTTCGGAGCCAGGCCTTTGAAGCGAGCCATTCAGCGGCTGGTGCAGGATCCGCTGGCTAACAGGCTTCTGGCTGGTGATTTCAGACCTGGTGATAAAATCGAGGTGGATGTTGGAACAGACTCCGAGCTTGTGTTTTCAAAGGCTTGACCCAGGTGAGAGATGAAATGGATTCCAGAAAGCCGCATGCACCATTGAGTGATGCCAACACGGCCAGGAATGCGGCTAAGGGGCAACACAGGATCGGTTGGTACATGGTTGCCGGGGGCGTTTTTGTCATCATTGCGCTGGTGTTCTGGCTGAACAAGCTCGAACGACAGGCACCGGCCGCGGTGCAAGACCACGGTCCGGGGAAACAACAGGTGCTTGATCCGGATGGACCGGAGAGACCTGGTTTGGCCCAGGGGGTGGCATTTGGCGACGAGAAATGTGTGCCTTGGCACGTGTCTGCAGCAAGTGACATCCCACCTCCAGCGGCGCACATACTTGTAGTCACAAGCAGGCTAGTCGACCCCTATGCCTATACCGCTGCAGGATTCAGAAAGGAATGTGGAGGCAGGACGGGAAAGATTCTCGTGGCTGAAGATTTGAAGCCCGGCCAGCTTATAGCGATGGTGTCTGAAGTCAAACCCGACGCAGTGCTCGCTGTGGGAAAGAGCAGCTTGGACATGGTCAGGAGCCAGGTGCCGGGTCAGAAGTTGCTCTACGCCATGGTAGAGGCACCTGGGAAATCTGACCTGGATCATCCGGGTTTTGCAGGTGTGATTCCAGCCGTTCCTGTAAGAGTCGCGGTTCGCAGGATGGTCAACACCTTGCCGCGCAAAGCAAAAAAAATCGCTGTAATATACGCCAAGGGGAGATTTTCGTCTTTGGGCAGGGTTGCTCTCGATGAACTCAAATCCTTGGGACGCTCCGGGCTGGGGATTCAGATTGAGAGCATTGCTGACCTCGATAGTAAAGTGAATAACGAGCTTGTGGACGTAAAGGCCCTGATCGTCTTGATAGACGGACTGGTAATAGATGACAAGTGTCTTGGGAGAATCATGGTAATCGCCGAGAATGACAAGATCCCTG
>JALVPF010000488.1 GCA_027031935.1 Myxococcales bacterium
TCATGGCTTGGGATACCAGGTGGGGCTTCCTGCCCAACCCTTGAAATGAGTAACCTTTACCGGTGATCCAAGTGGATATCTCAACAGGTATATGTCGTACGATCCATCCAGGTCGCTCTGATAAGCCAAAAGGCCCTGGCTGGAATCTGTTCCTACGGTCAGAAAAGCAGGGTGAATGTTTCGGCTCCCATTGACCACCAATGGTGTTGAGTAATCCTCATAGCTATATAAATCCACGCGGGCTCCATCTTTCTGTTCATATATCCAACCGCCAGGCATCCAGATGGCTCTGAGTTGCTCAACTCCTCCATCATTATAGGAAGCTAAAAACAGCAAGCTGTTTGCAAGCCCATTGAATACACCAGCAGACCAGACACTCCACTGCATCGAGAGATCTGCAATCCCTGTTCCTTGATATTCTATAAAATCCACGGAGTGGAAGAGGGTCATCGTCTGCGTGTCCCAATGGCAAGAAGGATACCTGAAATTGATCAAGGATCGCGGCGGAGGCTGATGGAGCCTGTCGCCCGAAAGAACCAGCTCTGCGCCCGGTGTGGTCTGCGCGGCATCCAAGGACACTTGTGTTGCGTATATGCGCCAGCCAGGCTTGGTGCCGTCTTTCTGGTAGCGTTCGTAAAAAAGCCAGGTGGTCATGTTCATTTCGTCGTAACATACGCTGGGATTCATGACATCACCGCCCTGACCGTCGCTCCACTGCCAGTCCGCAAAGCAGACAGGATAAGCATCAAGGTCTGTTATGGAAATGAAACACAAACTGAATGCCTGATCGTCGCTAGGTCTGTGATGATAAAAAATCAAGCCATCCTTGGATACTGTAGCTCCCCATGATTGACCCGGTCCTGTATTCAGGCGATGGGATATTATTCGACCGTCCTGAGTCTCGGCCCTGTAGAGATATATGTCCCCCGAGCTTTCCTCCTGGGCCGAGTAAACGAGATAGGCATCCCAGTTGCAAAAGGAAGGATCGTTGAGTGCATCGGCTATCTGCGGACAGTTGTCCTGTTTATCCAGCCAGCCATCGTTGTCATCGTCCGGATCACAGGCATCCCCCAAGGGATCCATATCAGAATTTTCCTGGTCAGGATTGAAAGCATCCGGGCAGTTATCCATGGCCTGCTCCACTCCGTCTCCATCGGGATCTTTGGCCAGGTCCACTCCAGGTGAAGTGTCACAGGCATTTCCAACCCCATCTCCATCCCAATCCTTCTGGTCCGGGTTGAAAACGACAGGGCAATTATCCTGTACATCCTCAACACCATCACCATCGTCATCCATGTTTCCCGTAGGGTCATCATCCCAGGGATAGGATGTTCCCTCTTGATCGTCTCTCGGCAAAATCAGAGGACGATCCAAGTCAATCTCGTCGCCATCTCTCAGGGGCAACAGGGAAAGTCCCACGGTCTTGTACCCGGTATGACTTGCTTTCAGCTCATACAGACCGGCCGGGATTGCAGAAAGGGAAAACATTCCACTGGCATCGGTAAAGGTTTTGTACTCGATGGAAGTAAACAGGTCTGATAGAGCCACCTGCACCCCTTTTTCCGGACCGGGATTGGACAAGTAGACAAGACCTGATATTGCCGCAGTCGTCTCTTGAGGGATTGGCTGCAACTGCAAAGATACAGAGACTGAACCCGCAGCTTGTATCTCCACCGATTTCTTTTCTCCGTCCAGCACCAGTTGATATCCCGCCTTGGAAGCCCCTATATGCCATTTGCCAGGGGCCAGGCCCTTGAGAACAAATTGCCCGTCATCGGAGACGGAAGCCAGGCCGGAGCCTCCCTCGAGGTAAACGATGGCACCTGCCGTGCTGGAATAATCCGAGGTGGTCAACACACCACGAACCTCACCGGATTCCTGCAGTACCAGGTCGTCGGGGAGATCTCTCACCGCTCCGCGCAGGGGTTCGGGTTCGGAATTCACCAGGACCAAATCGGTAGGCGTTCCATCCACCTCTACCTGGGCATCTACGGAAATTATATAATCTCCATTGGGTACATTCTCCATGGAGAACCTTCCATCCGGCCCGGTGAGTGCAGAAATTCCACATTCCTGCAACCTTACTCTCGCACCATCCACCGGCTGGGAATCGTCAGTGACAACCCGTCCCCTCAAAAGGGTCACCTGAGGGGCTCCCGGTTTTTCAAAATCCCTCCCGCAGCCCCAAAAAACACTCATGTAAACAACAAATAAAATGCTCCTGTATATCATGGACTTCCTCCCGACATGGGATGTAAAAATCCCTTACACTCTATCCTGCAAATGTCACGGCGGTCAATGGTGTACCTTTCTGACCGGCTTGACCATGGGTAAATCGTGCGCATAATCTATCCAATGGATAATGAAGAAAATAACGTCTTTTTTCAACAGCCGTGCGGAGCATGGCAAGAGACAATCCTGGACTCCATCGCAGATGGTGTGTTTACGGTAGACAACAATTTCCGCATCACGTATTTCAATCGCGCTGCAGAAAAGATAACCGGGGTCAGCAGTAAGGACGCCATTGGTCGGCATTGCTGGGAGGTGTTCAGGGCAAATGTAT
The DNA here is from genome assembly GCA_027031935.1 of Myxococcales bacterium. Taxonomy (GTDB): domain Bacteria; phylum Myxococcota; class B64-G9; order B64-G9; family B64-G9; genus JALVPF01. Next base: position 2,564 of record JALVPF010000488.1, read on the forward strand.
GCGAAGGTCAATGCTACCTCCGCAGCAGTCTGGAGAGCGGCGAGCCAGGTGTACACAACTCGGCATATATCATAGACAAAGACGGAAACACCGTACCCATCAACATATCGACCGCTCCCATTAAAGATGCAGAAGGAAAACTCATAGGAGGAGTGGAAACTTTCAGATCCCTGGCCGAACTGGAGACCCTGCGCAAGGAACTTACAAACAAGTACACCTTTGAAGACATAGTAACCAAGAACAAGAAGATGCGACAGCTTTTGGATCTGCTGCCCCGCCTGGCCATGTCAGACGCCACCGTACTCATCGAGGGAGCTTCGGGGACGGGCAAGGAACTCTTCGCGCGGGCCTTGCACAACCTTAGCAACCGGTCCGGAGCTCCGTTGGTTACCGTAAACTGCGCGGCTCTCCCGGACACTCTCCTGGAGGCAGAATTGTTCGGCCACGTGGCTGGCGCTTTTACAGATGCAAAAAAGGATAGACCTGGAAGATTTCAACAAGCGGACGGGGGGACCATTTTCCTGGACGAAATAGGTGATATTTCACCAGCCTTGCAGGTCAGGCTCCTGCGGGTACTACAGGAAAAAACCCTTGAACCCCTTGGATCAGAAAAAACCATAAAGGTCGACACACGCGTGATAACCGCAACAAACAAGCATCTTCAGGACTTGGTAGATCGAGGCTCTTTCAGGGAGGATCTCTTTTATCGTCTGAACGTCATGGTGATTTCCATCCCTCCTCTGCTTGAACGAAGGCAGGACATTCCATTGCTGGTGGATCACTTCATACAGAAATTCAACAGGCTACACTCCAGAAAAATAAGCCACATGGATCCCGGTGCCATGGCCCTGCTGATGAAACACTCTTTTCCCGGCAATGTAAGAGAACTTCAAAACATAATCGAACATGCTTACGTGCTGTGTCAGGGAGGAGTTCTGCTGGCAGAACATCTTCCCGAATATCTCAAACCACAGAATTCAGAAAAACAAATCTCACACTCCAGGCAAGATGAATTTAAATCATTGGAGGAGATGGAATCAGTGCTGCTCCGGGACATATTGGAAAAAAACGACTACAACAGACAAGAGACTGCAAAGCAGCTGGGGATACACAAGACGACCCTGTGGCGAAAGATGAAAAAGCTGGGTATTCAGGCACCTGTAAGGAAGAAAAAGTCCAAGGACACCTAGACCTTCTCCCATGAAATCTCACCTGAGTCGTTTCTATAAATCCTGACTCGCACCCTGGTTCCACCAGCCAACTCCGGGTCTTCGGCGCGCAAGGTTCTAAAATTCGTCCGGGCCAAAAACCGGGCAAGCATATCCAGCACTCCTTCTGCCTCGGGCCCTTCCACTGCACCCTCGAGATATTCTCCCATTAGTGCCTTGTGTATGTTGCTTCCAGCGGTCTCTATGCAATGTTCCCCATCCAGCTCGACCATCAGCTCATCTGCAGAGATAATCTCAAGTCCTTTCATTTTTTTGCTCCATACTTGTTTCCAAATCTGAAATCAAGTTTGTTCCGACTTGACTGCACGTGCTCTCAACCCATACCATCACGGCATTCTCGATGGCAAATTTGACAAGGAGAAACACATGCGAACCAGGATCATTGGCACCATATCCCTTTTTTCATTTTTGACTCTGGCCCCTGTGGCCTGCTCTCCGGATCTTCCACCGGTGATGAAAGCCGTACCGGCCGGCACAGACGTGGTGGGATCCATAGATGCCAAGACATCCCTTGACTATATCAAAAACACCCTTCCGAAGATCGTTCCCGCAAAACTGAAAGACAAGATCCCGAGCTTTGCGGATCTGACGAAACAGGCCATGATGCTTGCGGGCCTGGACATGGAAAAACTCACCACCCTGCACTTCTTTGGAGACATGCAAGGCAAAAGCTGGACCCTTGTTGCACAAGGTCTCTCCGCCCAGGGACTGAAGGGGAAAGCTTCTGGCAAATACAAGGCCACTGATTATTACAAAATCCTGGGCGGTCCCGTATATGCCGAGCTAAAGGGTCTTGGGCTTGTAGTCTCAGCAGACGAAACGGCACTGAAAAAAGTCATAGACACTTTCCATGGTGATTCTAAGCGTCTTGTGGACACGGACAAGGGAAAGCTGATCAGGGACATGCTGAAGATTCACAAGGACATGGACCTGCTGAGGATTTACATACTTACGGGCAAGCTGCCGGAGCTTCCCATGGCTGGCCCCATGAACATCGAAGGGGGAGGGATTTTCATGGATCTGGACAAAGGCGCAGCCCTTACCATACTTACGGACAAGGCCGGTGCTGACAAGATTGCCCAGGCCGTGGGTATAGGGCTCATGACTGCTCAGGCGGCTCTAATGATGGGCGGCGGCAAAGACATGCCTGTGGCCCTGGACGCAGACACCAAGAAAGTCTTTACCGAATTTTTAGGCAAGGTAAAGACCGCGAAAAAGCAGGCAGGTGTCACCATCTCCTACCAGGGAGATCTCAAACCAATTATAGAAAAGACTCTCTCCCTCGGAGCAAAGTTATTTGCACAACGCCCCATCCCCATGCCTGCGGTGGAACCCAAGGAGTTGAAAAAAGACCAGGCCGCCAATCCACAGGAAGCCAAAGCAGCAAAGGACACCAAGGCTTCGCCAGAGACGAAGGATAAAGACAAGGCAGGGGATAAAGACAAGGCAGTACCAAGCCGACCAAAGACTCAGGAAAACAAGGCAAACTCTGCGAAGTGACGATCCTTTCCTGCAGCATCCAAATCGTTTCACAAGAAAATCAGCGGGAGAAATCCATGCCACACAATACCCACTTACGAAAATCGGCTTGGCTTGTATTTTCAATCACCGCCATGATCAACCTGGGCTGCGCCACACCCTTGTCCCAAAGCACCAAGTTCGTCTCCAAGCTCGACAAGGCAAGGGCCGTATCGCACCTGCAAAAGGCACAGGAGTACCTGCTAAAAAAGCCTGATCACACCAAAGCAAAGACCGAGCTGGACCTGGCCCTGGCCTCTGACCCTTATGATATTCGCACAATTCTCTGGTCGGCATGGACGAACTCATCTCTTCTGCAAAAAGACGCGGCATTTGAAAATCTGCTTTCTGCAGCCCGGCAGCAACACCCTGCAGCTCAGCTTGCCATCAGTAGCGCCTATGATGCCATCGACAGCCGAACACAGGTCCTGAAGCTGGAATCTGTTCTCAAGCGCATAATAAACGACAAAAAGACCCATCCCCTGGTTCGTACAAGGGCGATTCATTACCTTGGTCTTGTGCTCAGGTACCTTGGAAGATTTGACGAGGCATCAAAGATGTTTTCGAACCTTGCCTATGTCAGCCAGTGGATGGTGGTGGGGCCCTTTGATAACGATCAAAACTCAGGTTTTGACAGGGCATATGCTCCCGAGACCGGACCCATCAGCCTGGATATGAAATACAAGGGAAAACAGCGTGAGATTTCATGGAAGAAGGTGAGATATTTTGATTTTGACGGCAGGGTGTCCCTGAGCGCCATAATGGACCCTTCCCGCTGGTCTGCGGCTTATCTCGTGACCTGGATAAACAGCGAAAGCGAACGGGATGTGGCATTCAGGCTGGCGGCATTCAGAGGAATAAAGCTGTGGCTGAACGGAAGACTGCTCTTGGCCGACGACCAGGCGAGGACAGCCTCGCTGGATCAATACGCAGCAGGAGGCAGGCTGAGCAAAGGCTGGAACCTTTTATTGGTAAAGGTTTGCCAGAGAAAAGGACCATGGCAGCTGGGACTCAGGATTACGGATCTGGATGGTAATAAAGTATCTGGTCTTCGCTTCGATACTTCCTTTCATGAAAGCCCGGATTTCTCCACTCACAAAGACTCTCTACCCAAGCCTCTTACAATGCTTTCGCAACTCGAATCCTCCCCGGATGATCCCTTCATAGAAGCGGTCAGAATACTCTGGTATACGAAGCAGGGCTTTTACCCGAAGGCCATAGAGGAGGCCGAAGCATTTGCATCACGCTTTCCAAAATCCGTCATGGCCAGGCTCTTTCTCTCCCGGGTCTATTTCCTTGAAGCAAGAGACTCCAAGGCAGTCAAGGCCCTGGAGCAGGCCAACAATCTCAACCCGGAATTGCCGGAGGTTATATTATCCAAGGCACAATATGAACAGGGTCGAAAGCGCTATGCCAGGGCCATGAAGTATCTGAAACCACTAATGGAAAAAATGCCAGACAACGCAGAGGTGCGTGCGGGTTACATATATCTTCTGGCCGCCAGGGGGTGGCATCCCGAGGCCTTGCGGCAAGCACAGGCTTTCGCATCAACCCACCCCGATCGTCCCTGGTCGTGGATGATAGTCGCATCGGAACAGGCCCGGCTCAACAGGTACTCGATGGCCAGGGCCTCATACCGAAAAGCCCTGGCCTTGAGGAAAGACAACAAAAAAATCTATGATCAACTCGTCAACATGGCTGTCAACGCCGGTGATCTGAATTCTGCTCTTGATATGGTCAGGAAAAGAACGAAGGTTTTTCCGCGAATGATCTCGGCGGCCTTGCAGGAAGCGACTATTCAAATCGCAGCAGGAAGGCTCCAGCAGGCACTTGCTGTATGTCTGCGCCTGGAAAAAATCGCGCCCGACTACTGGCTGATCCACAAGACCCGGGGCGATGTACTCATGCTACTTGGGAGACGACAGAAAGCCATTGCCTCCTATGGCAAATCCCTCGAATGTTATCCGGACAACCCTTCGCTGCAGGAATACATGGACCACCTGGAAGCCAAAAAAGATCCTGTTTTTGAAAAATACGCTCTAGGCCAACAGCGGATTGACTCAATCCTGTCCAATCCTCCGGAACATTCACGCTATCCGGAGGCGGACGCGGTCTTGTTGTGCGATGATCAGATTACACATGTCTTCAAGGACGGCTTTGCAAGACACAAGGTGCACCAGGTGTACTGGATACGTACACAGCGTGCTCAACAGCGCTTCAGCAAATTTCGGGTTCCATCGACTTCGTCCTTTCGCCTGGAAGTCGCGCAAACCATTCTTCCCAACGGTACCAGACAGGACGCCACATCCATCAGAAGAGGTGTCATTCATCTGCCCTCCATACAACCTGGCGCCCTGATAGATGTTGCCTATTCCTACACAAGCCAGTCAAAAACCTGGATGGAAGACCACTACGCCGACTCGTTCTATTTCCAAAGCAAAAACCCCGTGGCCTTCTCTCGCTGGGTGCTTGCGCTCCCTTCCTCACGCAAGCTGCACGTAAAGGTCGTGGGAAATGTGGTAAAGCACATCCAGGAAAAGTTGGCCGGTGACCAGGTTCACATCTGGACCGCCAGGGATGTCCCCATGATTCACTCCGATATGGCAAGTCCTCCTTTCAGGGAGCTTGCAGCAGCCGTATACGTATCGACCATAGCAGATTGGGATGCGGTGGCCAGATGGGAGTCGAGCCTGATACAGGATCAGTTCGAGACAGACGAGGCCATAAGAAAGAAAACCGACGAACTCATCGCGGGTAAGACCGACAAGATGCAAAAAATAGAGGCTCTATATGGTTTCGTGGTGCAAAAGGTCAGGTACCTTTATCACGACGTGGGCATCTTCGGCAAAAAGCCCAATCAGGCGGCAAATGTCTTTGCAAACAAATACGGTGACTGCAAAGACAAATCCACACTGTTGATCGCAATGTTGAGATATGCGGGAATAGAAGCGTACTACTCTGCCATACGGACCCGCAACAAGGGCCCGGTGTTCTGGGAGGTGCCCTGTGCCCAGACGAATCACGCCATAACCTATATTCCCGCCCAGCCCGGTATCGAAAAAGAGATGTTCGTGGATCCCACCGCAACGTTTTTCAACATGTATACCCTGCCGGAGCAGGACCAGGGGGTAAAAGCGCTGGTGATAACAAAGGATGGGTACAAAATCGTCCCCACCCCCGTGCAGACCCGGGTCTCCAGCATGTTCAATTACGATCTGAAATTGAACATTGATGCGAACCAAGCACAGGCGCCGGCCAAGTTGCAGGGCAAGGCCACCTGGACTGGCTGGGCTGCTGCAAATCACAGACAGGTATATCGAGCCGAAGGAAAACGCATGGAGCGTTTTTCAAACGAATTGGCCTTCCTGTACGCAGGCGCCATTCTCGACACTGTCACGTTTTTTGGACTCGATTCGCTGGAAAAATCTGCATCGGCCGAGTTTTCTGCACATATCCCGGGTCTGGTACGCACCGAAGGCGCAAGCTTGAGAATAAATCCCCTGTGGCCATCAAAAGTCCTGAGTCTGTATTCCCAGAGACCTTCGAGACACTACGACATGTTTCTTGCTTATACCATGAACCAGGACGCCAAGGTCACCCTTGCCATACCTTCCGGTTTCAAGGTAAGCACCAGCCCGTCGGTGGAACAAGTGCAGACGCCTGTATTTTCGTACTCCACCGGGTGCGTGGAAAAAGGTGGCAATCTCCAATGTCATCGAAAGATAATCTGGCACTTGCGGCGATTGAAGAAATCAGACTACGCCGACTTCAGAAAGGCATGCACGAAAATATCCATATTGGAAAACAGAGACGTGGTGCTCGAGCCCATCGAGGACACACCGAAACAATTGAAAAAATAAGAAGGCCTGTTGGGGTGTGATTTATCACGCCCTGTATCACGACCGTGTCTTTATAGGGCGCAATGAATTGCGCCTATATAGATAGGGGCCGAGGACCGCTTTTGCAGTGTCGACGCAGAGATCGGGACCGAACTGGAAACAAGGATAATTTTTCAGATCGGTTTCGAGGTCAAGGAGACACAAGAAAGCGGCCGGAGGCGTGGTTGTTCCACGTCGAGGACCGCTTTTGCAGTGTCGACGCAGAGATCGGGACCGAGCTGGAAAATTAACGTTCGTTGCGAGCAACCCACCTTATAACAGCCTGCAAATCCAGATCGCCTTCCTCCGGCATGCTGGAGGTGGTGGCGCCGCCGGCAGGAAGATAGGCCTGCTGGGTATAATCCACCACCATGCGATCAGCATTGTATCTCCAACCAAGGCTTACCAGGGCGTGCTTCATTCTGCCTATCCATTGGGAAGGCAGGCCCTGATCGTCTCTGGCGTAGAACATGGGGACAACTTCATCGAGGAGGGTGTGCTGTAGTTCTTTTACCTCCCTGGCGTCCTGAATGTCTGGATCCGTGTGGATCTTTCCCTGGCCAATGGCGAAGCCGTTGTTGCCGTCATAGGCTTCTGCCCACCAGCCATCGAGGGTAGAACAGTTGAGGCCTCCGTTGAGAAGAACCTTCTCTCCACTGGTGCCGCAGGCCTCAAGGGGTCTGCGAGGATTGTTGAGCCAGACATCTACACCCTGGACGAGATGTCGACCGACGTTGATATCGTAGTCTTCGACGATGTGTATTCGTCCTTCGAACCTCTTGTCCCTGGCAAGATGAAAGATGCGTTGTATGAGTTCCTTGCCTTGTTGGTCCTGGGGGTGGGCCTTTCCGGCATAGATTACCTGTACGGGTCTGAGAGGATCGCAAAGGAGCTTTTCCAGAAATTCCTCATCATCCAGCAATAGCCATGCACGTTTGTAAAGAGCAAAACGGCGGGCGAATCCTATGATGAGACTGTCCGGATCAAGGCCATTGGTTCGACGGAGGATGTCCTGTTCGGCCTCTCCTCTTCTTCGGGCCTGGCGGGTCAGTCGCCGCCTGACAAAATCGACCATGGTGCCTTTCAGATGCCTGTGGGTTTCCCATAGTTCACCATCGTCTATGCTATGGATTGCACCCCATACCTCGCGCCTTCTGATCCTGGAGATCCAGTCTCGACCAAGGTGTCTTTCGTATAGCCTTCTCATCTCCGGAGCCAGCCAGGTACCGGTATGCACACCGTTTGTAATATGGCCAATGGGTACCTCGTGTTGCGCCCTGGAAGGCCACAGGGCATTCCACATCTTTCGGCTGACACAACCATGAATGTTGGAAACACCGTTGGACCGCCTGCTGGTCTTGAGTGCGAGAACGGTCATGCAGAAGAGTTCATCGGCGCTTTCGGGATTCACCCTGCCAAGGGAAAGGAGTCTTTTGTCTTCTATGCCCAACTGTTTTTTCAGTGGTTGGAGGTGTTCGAGCACCAGCTCCGGGGGAAACCTGTCGTGTCCGGCTTCTACGGGAGTGTGAGTGGTGAACACGGTGGAGTCGGCCACATAACGCAAGGCATCTTCAAATTCAAGGCCCTGTTCCTCCATGGCAACCCGGGCTGCCTCCAGGGTTGCGAAAGCGCAGTGGCCTTCGTTGAGGTGCAAGACACCGGGCTCCATGCCCAGAGCCTTCAAGGCGCGAAATCCGCCTATGCCCAGCAAGAGTTCCTGTCTGATTCGGACCCTCTGTCCTCCTCCGTAGAGCCGGTGGAGATGCTCGGTCAATCTCTGATCATCAGGGACGTTTTGCTCAACGCTAGGATCGAGAAGAATCAATAGAGACCTTCCCACCTGAACCTTGAGGACAGAGGCATGGAGTGTTCCATCGGAAGTCTCAACCTTTACGGTCAAGGGATTTCCCTCTGAATCAAAGGCTCGTTGGAGGGGAAGGGTATCTAGTTGGGCTCTTCCGTATGTCTCCTGCTGCATGCCATTGGCGTCTATATGCTGCCTGAAATAACCCTGATCATAGAAAAGGCCTACGCCCACGAGGGGAATTCCAAGGTCCGAGGCGCTCTTGAGGTGATCCCCGGCAAGAACACCAAGGCCGCCGGAATATATGGGCAGGGACTCATGAAGACCGAACTCGGCGGAAAAATAGCCCACCGGCCTGACCAGCAGGGGTCCGGCGTGGGAGTTGCCCCAGCCTTGCTTGCATCTCATGTATTCCTGCAGGCGATGGTAGGCGTAGATGACACGACTTTCTATGGCGGCCTTGCCTGCTCTTTTGGCGATCTCGTCAGGTCCCAGTCTCTTGAGCAGGGCCATGGGGTTGTGATTGGTCTCCCTCCAAAGTTCCACATCCAGGTCCCTGAAAATATCTCCTACATCCGGCTGCCATGACCACCAGAGGTTGCCGGAAATCTCCTTCAATTGATCGTAAAGACGATTGTCATCAGTCATTTGTACTCCTCTCTCAAAGTCCGCGCATTTTCCCCTTAGGATAGACAGACGTCAAGTATCATAAATGACCACGATTCCCTACCTTCATGATCTTCAGGAATTGAGATCGCAAGCGAGGTTGGAAATCATGGATCATTTCGGGGTCTTTACCAAAAGCGACCTGTTGTGATAATCCAATAGGACATGGTGGATTCTGGATCAAAAGAAGGCTTGAGCTTCGAGGATCAGGCTGCCCTGTTTACAAAGGTGGTGGAGATCCTCAGGAGACAGAGAAACGAGGGCCTGACCGATGAGCTATCTGCATCATTGTCAGAAGCCAGGCAGTCTTTGGAGGCCTTCTGCTCTGCCCACCCCAAGTCAATCCCGGGCCTGAGGCTTTTGGCAGAAGTTAGCCACGGGCTAGGGGACATGGAATCCACCAGGAAATATATTGATGCAGCAGAGATCCTGGATCCCTGGAACCCGGAGATCCTCATAATCTCCGAATCCATTTACGAAGCCAATGCGCGTTCCTCCCCAAAGGAACCTGGCGCTCCACCATCGCTGGAATCAGGTCTTACGGAGGGATCCCTGTCGTCCGACATGCTCATCGAACGCGCCATGGGTTCGTTCAAGCTCGGAGAATTCGACAGGGCATACTCTCTTGCAAAGCTTGTATATCGAATCGATCCACAAAACGGCCATCACCTGCTGGACGTCTGGAGCATAGGCGCCGGGGTAAACCCGGAGAGAGTTCGCAGAGAGCTGATGCTTCTTCTGCAGGAAGTGGTCACGGAACCATATCTGTACCTGGCCATGGGTTCCATAGACAACGTCCTTGGGCTTTACGATGAAGCCATCAGTTGGCTGGAGAAGGGCCTGGACCAGAAGGAAATGGACCCCTACGTACACTCCATGCTGCTGAACGAACTGGCCTACGTTTTTGCAAAGACCGAGACAAGGCTCAACAGGGCGCTGGCTTTGGCAAGAAAGGCCTTGGCCTTCTTCCCTGAAGAAGAGGCCAACGGATTCATACGTGACACTCTCGGCGTCATTTATATGAAGCTGGGCCAGGTGGACAAGGCCATAAGGAACCTGAGGGAAGCGGTGTCAAAAGATTCTACAGTCATTCCCAGGTTTCATCTCGCAGTGGCCATGATGACAAACGGAGACTACGCTGAAGCACTGACACAACTGCACTGGATTGCCTCTGCGAGACCGTCTCTGGAATCACCACACGTGGAAGAAAGCACGATCCTTGACAGAGTGCAGACAAATATCAATAGACTGGACGAACTACTGAACCTAGGCAGCCCTGACGATATAAAAGATGCGCAGAGTCTACTGCGCGGGCTGCTGTAGATTTTGACAGACCGGAGATGATAATGAGCCCAAAAGCAACGAAGAAAAGTGCCAAGAAAGTCACAAAAAAAGCCGCCAAGAAAGCAGCGAAGAAGCCGGCCAAAAAAGCCGCAAAGAAGGTAGCGAAAAAAGCAGCGAAGAAGCCGGCTAAAAAAGCCGCAAAAAAGGTAGCGAAAAAAGCAGCGAAGAAGCCGGCCAAAAAAGCCGCAAAGAAGTCTCCTGCACCAGAGAAAAAGGCAGCAGCAAAAAAGCCCGCACAAAAAAAGGCAGAGAAATCAAAAGACGTGGTTCAGGCCACTCTGGTAACCCTGGAACAGTTGGCCGTATCACTCAAGCTTCCGCTCCTGAGGATCAAGCAGATGTTCAGATCCGGCAAGATAAAGGGCGTGAAAATCGACGGGAAATGGCTGTTTAACCAGCGTGTGGTTCACCAGATGCTGGGCAGAAAAGCCCGCGGCAAATAAGCCGACAAACGAACAGAATCATATTTTAAAAAATTGGATATCAGCGGGTACGGTAAATTATTCTACCTCGCTGTGGACCGTAGGGTGAAAACTCTACCCTCACCCGATCACCAAGAACAATCCTGATGTAGTGCTTTCGCATCTTGCCGCACACATATGCCAAAATCGTGGGCCCGCCATCCAACTCCACCCGGTACATTCCACCAGGCAAAACCTCTTTTACGGTCCCTTCAACCTCGAAGCTCTCATTCTCCGCCATGCTTTTCCTTCATTGCCACCTCCGGGCATATCCTCCTGCCTCGTGTTCCCACATGGAACGAGCAAGAGTCCTCAAGTTAAACGGTCCCAATTCCTACACAGGCACCAAGGCCATGTCAACATCATTTTGGCTCATTTTGACTTTTCCACATCTTCAGACAGTAGTTTGACAATGTGTTTGGCCAGCGATGAAGCCAATTCGTCCACCACCTGTTCTCTGTGTTCCGCACCCATGGCAGCCATTGTCTCCATGCTCAAACCGCCAAGATCCTGTCTCCAGTATATGCAGCGGCGCCAAATCAGGCTATCGTCGGCCACTTCATACAAGCTGATTTCGGCTTTCCAGGTGATTGCCACCGGGGAGAGATAATCCTCCGCTTCAAAAATCACATCGGCAATTTCCAGGTCCATCAAGGTATCATCATCCGCACGTACCCACCCCAATCTTCTGGAGAGAATCTCTGGTATGCGTTGTGAAAGATGCCGCCTGAGTCGGCCTCCCCCGAGATCCTGCAAAAGCTGTTCATATTGTAAAACCTGCCTGTTTGTTCTCGCAAGTACCCCTATGTACCTTCGGCTCTGCTGGCCGGTTTTCCTGGTGAACTGGAGTGTGAGCTGAGGGTCCTGGCCTATGCGAAGCTCTACTGCGGCAACAGGTGTCGATCTTTTTTTCAGATTATTTACAGGGCAACACCCCAACAGGCTGGTGGCTGCGATTGAAGACAATAGCCAGTACGCTACAATCCTTTTCATGGCATTTTCCTCACGGAAACAGGTATTGCAATAACATACCTCATGGCCATGATCACACAAGAATTCTTCATTGAAAATTTTTCAAAATTGATTGTTTTTGAATAAACCTGGATATAATATCCGTCCACTATGGCTATGAACCCCAAACATATCAAAATTCTCATGGGCTTTGAACTGCGCCAGGCCTTCAAGAGCGCCCCTGGCGTGCTAGCGTCCCTGTTCCTGTTCCTGCCCCTGATCTGGTTTTTATCCAAGCTTGCCAACCATGCGGATTTCATCAATGATCTCGCATCCGGCAATTTCACCCAGGAGCAGACCTTCCTGATTGGTGCCGCCAAATGGATGGCTGGCATGGATGAAGATCTGATCACGAAACTATTCACGGATCACTCACCTTTTGTCATACTGATGTTCGTGCTGACCGCGTTTGCTGTTCCTTTCCTGACCATGATAGCGTCCCTTGATCAAAACGCTACCGACATCGGCTCCAAGGGTATTCGTTTTCTGCTCCCCAGGACAAGCCGCGACAATCTCCTGGTGGGCAGATTTCTCGGGATCATGGTTTACTGGTCAGCCATGCTGATCATGGCAGGCATTGTTGTCATGATCACAGCTACTGTCTTGGACGATGTACATGAAACCTCCATGGTGGTGGCAGACGGTATCTGGTTCATTGTGAGTCTGATATTGGTGGCAACCCCTTTTGCTGCGTTCATGGCCTTTTGCTCTGTTTTGACCGGTAACCCTCTTTTGTCCATTACCATGGGCATAGGCACATATCTGGGAGTGTTTCTCCTGGGGGGCCTGGGGGGATGGATACATTCGAGCCTGAAGCTGTTCCGCTTCCTGTTCCCTGCTCCGCTTAGATATGACCTTATGCTGGGCACAGGCTCAGAGACAGCCGTGGCGGTTGTGGCCATGATCGCCTATAGCATCGCCTTTCTCGTACTGGCAGGCTTTTTCCTGCGAAAGAGGGATCTATGAGCTACGCGGTCGAAGTAAAAAACCTACACAAGCAATTTGGAAATGTTCATGCGCTCGCTGGTCTTGATCTGAGCATACCCACAGGATCAACCTTTGGTCTCGTGGGCCCCAACGGAGCAGGCAAGACGACTCTCTTTTCCATCATCGCCGGATACCTTCGAAAAAGCTCTGGGGATGTGACCGTATTGGGAGGAGAGGTAAGCGGAGAAAAACTCAGGGGCCGCCTGGGTGTCTTGCCCCAAGACGCATTGTGGAGAAAAGGCCTGGATGTAAAATCCCACCTGATGCTGTGTGCAAAACTGCAGGACATGGACAAGAACAGGGCCGCCGAGGAGGTAATGCGGGTTTTGAACCTTACGGGCATGCAGGATTATGTGCGCACCTTTCCCGAAAAGCTCTCCCACGGCATGGCCAAGAGGATAGCAATATCCCAGGCTCTCATGGGAGATCCCGAGCTTGTCATGCTGGACGAACCCCTGGCCGGCCTGGACCCGGCACAGGCACACCGTATAAGGACCCTCATTCAAGAACAGGCAGGCAAGAGAACCTTCGTTATCTCATCCCATATCATGGCGGACATAGAGACGCTGTGCACTGACGTTGCGGTGATCAAGGCAGGAAAAATCGTTGCCCAACCCTCCATGGCGGATTTGACCAAACGAGAGGCGGTGGCTGTTTTCACCCTGAGCGACACACCGGAAAAGGCCTTGGCAAAACCATTCGAGGCGCTGAGTTATGTCAAAGCAGTGGAGATACGCCCTGTGGAGCGAAAACTTCAAATATCGGTAGACATATCCGAAAAGACTCTGGATGACGCAGTGGGCGAGTTCATTGGGATTCTCTCTGAAAAAGGTGTCTCTTTCGTGGGTATCCAAAAGGGTACATCCCTTGAAGACGCATTCCTGAAAATGACCTGATCATAAACTGTTGGGGATATTGCCGTGAACACATCCGAGGCATTAGATGTCATCACATCCTACCTGGTGAATGATTTCGACGTACCAAAGGAAAAAATCACCATGGAGGCAGATCTGTTCGAGGACCTGGAACTGGATTCCATCGACGCCCTGGACATGGTGGGACTCGTTGAAGCTCGCCTTGGAACACAGGTGGAGGACGAGGTGCTCAAGGGTCTGCGCACCATTGCAGACGTGGTCGACTATGTAGTGACACACAGCAACTGAGAACGAGATGGAAAACTGGCTTCCCGAAATGAAGATCACGGAGAAAGGAAAAGACCAGTTTCTGGCACACCTGATCCTCTCTGCCGATTCCCCATGGTTCAGGGGACATTTTCCGGGTAAACCGATACTACCCGCCGTAGCCATTATATTCATCGTCCTGCTCCTGCTCAGAAAGGCTATGAAAAAACAAGACTTGTACCTGAAAGCCATTCCAAGGAGCAGGATCAGGGGAATATTGCTTCCAGGGGAAGAGATTGAAGTCCACTGCAAAATCAAAGAACAAAGCTCGGAGCAAGACCCGGGCTTTTTGGTGACATTTCAGGTAAACAGGGACGGCCAAAGGGTTGGTGACGGAAAAATGGAGATCGAGGAAAGGGGAGTCATCTAGTCATGCTCCAAAAAATCTTGACAGATCAATATGATTGATGTTAATCGCAAGAGTCTTTCAAGTGGGGAAATCAGCCACAGGGCAATTGACACATGCGAGGTACTGACAATGGAAGCGACTGCAGTCAAAATCGAAAATGAATCCATGGAGAACCGGGTAGCGCAGATCATAATCGAAGAGTTGAAACTCGAAGATGTCACCCCAGAGTCTTTTGACAAAAATCTGGATCTGGTGGATGAGCTGGGCATAGATTCCATGGACCTCACGGCGGTGGTGCTGGTTCTTCAGGATGAATACTCCATAACCATAGACGAAGATGATTACCCGAAGCTTAAGAACGTCAGTCTCATAGCCAAATACATTCAAGATCGTCTGGATTGACATACATGATGGCCATGCAGATACAAGGCCACGGATGAAAGCCAAATGTCTGGTCCAGCACAAGCCACAAGGGCAGAGGTGTTGAATTTCAGTACTCATCCCACCAAGGGACAGAGATGGAAGTTCTCCCAGTTGCTCGAAGACGAATCGGTTCGTCACAGGTGGGAGAAAGTCCGAAAGTATTTCTTCCTGCGGGAATCTACCTACGACATGTCCAACCGCTGCAACATACGTTGTGACGGATGTTACTACTTCGAGGGGGATAAGCAGTTCGCCAGGGAGAACAGGAAGACAGAAGCCTGGCGCACTCTCATGAGGCAAGAAAAGGCCAGGGGCATTACGTACGTGGTATTAGCCGGCGCAGAGCCGGCCCTCGTGCCTGAGCTTCTGCGTGTGTGCTTCGAGGAAATGCCCCTTGGAAGCATAGCTACCAACGGGGTGAAGTTCATCCCCAAGTCCGTGGGGTACAAGATCCATATTTCCGTGTGGGGTAACGACGAGACCAGCAGGAAGATAAGACGAGCAAAAGATCTCCTGGTCAGACAGATGGACAATTATGCGGGAGACGAGCGAGCCGTGTTCGTGTTCACTTATACCAGGGAGAACATCAACGAAGCGCAAGAGGTGGTAGAGCTTCTGGCCAGCAATGACTTCAAGGTGACCTTCAACATGTTCTCGTCCACCCTTGGATATGATGGACCCTTGAGACATGATGATCGGTCTCTTTTGGCCACAAGAAAATCAATGCTGGATTTACTTCGACTATACCCGCAAAACGTTCTCTTCTCCCCTTACTCGGCACTTGCACATACCCATACAAGGGGCCTGCATTCTCTGTTCAAATGTCCATACCCACGAATGAATCCTTCGACCCACATAGGGCTGGGAAGATCCTTCAGGCAATACAGAACGGATCTGAACTGGGATCGCGAGGTGGCCTGTTGTGTTCCGGACACGGATTGCGAAGATTGCAGACATTATGCCGCCGGTTCAGCCGTGGTAACAGCCAGACTCCATGGCCACGCAAAAGATCCTGAACATTTCAAGGCCTGGCTCGACTACGTGGATACCTACCTGGCAGTATGGGTCATGGGATACGAAAAGAGCGAAAATCTGCAAACCAAACTGGTGCCACCACCCGGGTTTGAACTGGCTCCTGCGTGGTAGGCAATTTCAACCACAGGGAAACAAGGCAAAAAAACAAGGTGAATCGATGAAAACCGTCAGCTCCCTTTTGAACGAAGAGTGGTATGAAAGATACAAGAGAATATCAAAGCTGAATATTCGTTCGTCCATATATGATGTCACCAACAAGTGCAACCTGCGTTGCAAGGGCTGTTTCTTCTTTTCTTCCGGAGAACACAAGGCCGCCAAGGAACAAGATGACATCAACAAATGGAAAGAGTTCATAGACAAGGAAGTGCAGCGGGGAGTCAATCTGGCAATCCTCATAGGAGGAGAACCAACTCTTTTCATGGACAGGGTGGAAGCCTTCTACGATCGACTACCCACCTATTGCGCCACCAATGGTCAAATCAAGGTGGACCGGGAAAGGTTTCCCGACATGATGGTTGGCATCTCCCTGTGGGGAGACCCCGAGGTTGAAAAGAAGCTCAGGGGAAAGGACACCTTCGCCATCTCTTCCAAGAATTACGAGGGTGATGACTATACCTACTACCTGTTTACCATTTCTCCCAGGCAGTTAGGGGGCATAGAGCCCATCGTCAAACGCATTGAAGACCATGGTCTCAAGGTTCACATGCAACTTCTCTCCAACGACGAAGGGGTGGACGGATTCAGTTGGACCGAAGATCAGCTCAGGCAGGCCAGGGAAGAAATGGACGAGATGTTAATCAAATATCCCAAGACGGTCATCTCTTCCCATTACTATCATGAGGTGCTCACTACACAGACCATGTTGGGCAGAAAGTTCGGGTGGAAAGAGTGTCCGTCCGTCTCCATCAACTGGGACAACCGGGAGCCTCAGCCCAAACGTCTCATCAGGTTCATTCGTTGGGCCTCTGATCTGGAGACGACTCACCGCTGCTGTACATCACAAACCAGAGATTGTTCGACCTGCATGGATGGTGCGGCTCACATGAGCTGGGTGATGGTAAACAAACGTGCCCACATGCAGACTACCAAGGACCTGCAAAACTGGATCACCGTTTACGAGATGTTCGCCAAGCTATACAGGTTCATACCCTGGTAGGCCGGGATTCCATGGATAATCGCCCGGTCATCGTGGGCATGGATATGCTCACCCCATTGGGAACCGAACTGGAAGATCAAATCCATGCCGCCATGGCTGGCAAAAGCGGTATAGGCCCATTGACCAGGTTTGCCCTTGACGACAATTTTCCTGTGACCATAGCAGGACAGGTCCCGGAGATTGATGCAAGTGGCTACGATTTTCTCAAGCCGCGGGAGATGGCACACTGGTTTTCGCCCATATACAAGCATGCACTCGTGGTGGTACACAGAGCCTTGAAACAGGCCGGGCTGGAAATAAGCCCTGAGATATCACCACGGGTTGCAACCACCTTCTCCACAGCCATAGGCGGACTGGACGCAGTACTCCACGCAGACAGGGACATGAGGCAAAAGGGGAAACTTCCACACCCCTTTGTAAATCCCAACTCATGCATAAACATGGTCGCTGGAAAGGTATCCATACTGTCAAAGGCCACAGGCCCCATAACCACATCCATTACCGCCTGTGCAACGGGGAGCACCTCCATGATCACGGGCGCCATGTTCCTGCAGGCGGGCATGGCGGACGTGGCCATTTGTGGTGCTGTGGACTTCCCCCTCGTGGAGCCCATCGTGGCAGGATTTGCCACCATGAACGGAGCCTACAAGACCAGGAAAAACCAGCCGGAGCCCCCACAGGCAGCCAGCAGGCCCTTTTCTTCCAACCGAAGAGGTTTTGTAATATCCGAAGGCGCTGCCGCAATCATAATCTGTACAAGAAAATTTGCCGAAGAACACTCCCTCGAGCCCCTGGCCGCCATGGCCGGCTGGTCCATGACCTCTGACGCACATCATTTCGTTGCTCCCAATCAGGCTACGGTCACCAGGTGCATGGCTCAGGCCATAGACCATGCCGGTATAAGCCCGACAGATATAAGTGCCATAAACGCCCATGCCGCATCCACAAAAGTGGGTGATGCAGTCGAAGCAAGAAGCATCAGGGATGTGTTTGGGCAGAAGCTTCCACCAATGACCGCAAACAAGTCATTGACAGGTCACTGCATGGGGGCATCCAGTGCCATTGAAATGATACTCGCGCTAAAATCAATGGAAAGAAAAGCCTTGCCACCGACCATAAACCTCGATGTGGATCAGGAGCTTGGCCTTGACAACATTTTTGACACGGCCGTGGAATACGATCCTCGCTGGGTTCTCAAAAACGCTTTTGGATTCGGGGGATGCAATGCTTGTGTGGTGCTCGGCCCAGTGGCATAATCTCATGCTCTTGATTTGCAGCCCATTTGAGGCGAGATAAAACAGGCATTGGCAAAATATAAATTAACAAGCAGGAGAGCCCAATGAGGGCACCTTTGAACAGAAGGGTTTTCGTAGTCGGGTATGCCGCAGCGACTCCACTGGGTCGTCATTTCGATACCACCTGGCAAAAGGCCATGAGAGGTGAGGCTGGCTTTCGAAAGGTCACCAGGTGCAAGGTCGACTGCCAGTGTGACGTGGTTGGAGAGATCCCCGACTGGAATCCCCTGGCAGAAGAGTTCGCGTCGGAGAAGGATGTATATAACTGGAACGCATCTTTTGTTCTGCTGACCGTGGCTGTATGCAAGGATGCCCTGGAAGATGCAGGTATCGAGATGACACCCGAGATCGCCCCGAGGACCGCTTCGCTCATAGGATCAGCGCTCAATGGACACGATGCATATCGCGCAGCGGTAGAGGCCCTCGATACCCTGGGCCCCAACCGGGTCAGCCCATATCTTCTGCCAAATCTTTGCGGCAACCTCCCTGCGGGAAAGGCTGGCATGCTCCTGGGATTCCAGGGACTGAACTTCTCTCCCCAGGGTGCCTGTGCATCCGGAAACCACGCTATCGGGGTGGGAGCCAGGCTCATCAGGGACGGAGATCAGGATTTTGTGTTGGCCGGAGGAGTGGATACCCCCATTCTACCCGAGATAATCCATGGATTTGCCAATATGGGTGCAACCATAAAAATCAAGGAGGGTGATCGCGCACAGGGTGATCTCTCCAGGGCATCCAGACCCTTTTCCGCAGACAGAAAGGGTTTTGTACTGAGCGAAGGGGCTGGTGTGGTGGTCCTGGCCTCAGAGGACGCAGTAAAAACCCACGGTCTCGTTCCCAGGGCCGAAGTGCTGGGCATTGGCTGGACTTCAGATGCTTATCACTTTACAAAGCCCAATCCGCCGACGATTATAAAGGCCATGAGAGATGCGCTGGCAGATGCAGATATCTCAGCCACTGATGTGGATTATGTAAATGCCCACGGAACCTCCACCCCAAGGGGCGACTCTACCGAGGCCAACTGTCTCAGGGAGGTTTTTGGGCCAAATCTGGAAAACACTCCCGTGTCATCCAATAAATCCATGCTGGGACACACCCTTGGAGCGTCTGCAGCCATAGAGGCGGCGCTGACCATAGAAGGAATGCAGAGAGGCGTCATACTTCCTACGGTCAATCACCTGCAGGATCCAGCGCTTTCGGATATAGACGTGGTGCCCAACGAAGCCCGCAAGGCAAATGTGGAAATTTCCTTGTCCAATTCCTTTGGCTTTGGCGGCACGAACTGCTGTGTGGTTTTCAGGGGTACATGAAAATGCGGCCTCCTCCTTTTGTTCCTGTCACATATAATGGTGACAGACGGTTCGTAAAAGACGAGACTTCCGGGGAGATTTTCCATCAGGTGTTCAACCGGGTGCTATATGCCGACACGGATCGATCGGGAATAGTCTACCACGCAAATTATTTGAGGTACTTCGAGTTGGGACGAGCTTCCCTGATGAGGGACGTGGGATTCCCATACTCCCAGGTCGAGGACTCTGGTTATATTTACCCAATCGTGGACCTGGGTCTGAAATATTATTTACCGTTGAAGTACGATAGCCCTATGCTCATCCATACCAGGCCTGCTGAACTCGAGAGGGTTCGCGTGAAGTTCGAATATGTAATCATCCACGCCGAGACGAAGCAGCTGGTATGCACAGGGCACACGCTTCATTGCGCGTTGAATAAAAAAGGCAAACCGACCGCAGTGGATCCCATCACGGTCAAGACCTGGGAAACCTTTCCAAATTCTGTGAATATACCTGAAAAATTCCTGGCCAATGACAAGCCGAAAAATTGAACTCAAGATCTCAAACCAGGACTACCTGAAGGATCACAGGACAGAGGGAAGGTCCATTCTCCCTGCTGTCGAGTCCCTTCAATATTTGGCAAGATGCGCTTCCGAACTGGACCCTCCTCCCGACGTTCTGTGTTCATACGACGCCAAGTTCAGCCGGTTCATCGAACTTCCACCAAGCACTCCACTGCTCAAGGCAAGGGTAGAACTCAAACCTGTTGGAGAAAAGCTTCTCTCAGCCCATTTGCTTACAAAAAAACAGGCCGGACGATCCGGCATTGTGCGCACCGTCAAGCACGTGGAGGTAAACTTCGGCACCAGGGCGGAGTCATGGTCAATGGACAAAGAGCCGCTCATGGAAAGAGGGGTTGCGCTGGAGGGTGTAGGTATCAGGTTTTCATCTCGAGATCTGTACCGGGATCTTGTGCCTTTTGGCCCGTGTTTTCAGAATGTTACCGGTTCTGTTTTTCTATCTGATTCAGGTGCAGTGGGAACCGTGGTAGCTGCAAAACACCCTTCACCCCGAGGACCTCTTGGTAATGGCTTTGTCCTGGACGGGGCCTTTCATCTGGCGTGCGCATGGGGACAGAGGTATGAGGGATTGCTGACTTTTCCCGTTGGATACAACGAGCGAAAAATATTTTCTCCTTGTAAAACAGGCGAAGAATACTGGTGCCGAATAATGCCTGCAGGAAAGCAGGATCAAAACCTTCTTTTCGACATCTTCATCTTCGACAAGACAGGAAATATTTCAGAAGCCTGCCTCGGTGCTGTGTTCAATGATGTCTCTTTTGGAAGACTGACACCGCCTGCCTGGATACAGCAAGATGCTCACAAGGATCAATTAGAATCTCTGCGAAAGGTCTGTACCGGACTGAGCATCCTGGAGCTGGACTCCATGTCTTCGTACTACCAGAACATTTTGACTCCACGCGAGAAAAAGCGTTGGTCTGAAATGGGGACCAAAAGGGCAAGGGACTTCGGAAGCTCGAGAATTGCCCTGAAACTTCTCACACGACAGATTTTGAAGGACAAGCACAGCCCCTGTTCAGAACTAGAGACTCTTGCAGAGGACGGGATTCATCCGAAGATCCCCGCAGACCTGCCCACAGCTCGTTATTGCTCAGCATCCCATGATCCCCGCTTTACCGTGGCGGTAGCATCCCGTTGTCCCATTGGAGTAGATGTGGAGATGTTATCAGAAAAAGTCACGCGCGGTGCGGGGATGTTCCTGGGCGATAACGAACAACTGCTCGTTTCAAAAAGCCCCTTGGGCACAACCGAAACGCTCATTCGAATCTGGACGGTAAAAGAGGCTGCGGCAAAAGCTCTGGATATGAATCTGGCACAGGCATTCAGACAGGTACAGGTTTTGTCGGTCAAAAAAGACACATGCGAAGTAGTTGTCAGGGACAGGCATTTCATGGCATCGTGCGCTCAAATCGAGAATCATGTGGTCACGATAATTTCCATTTGTGATTGATCTTTGATGATCATCATGAATAATGTGTGCTCAAACACTGACCCGGAGGTAAATGATGAAATATTCTTCTCTCCTCATGTTGGGGTTCGCGCTCCTTGGAACTTCCTGTGGAGGATCCAATGATGATTCCAATAAGTGCCTGGGCGTTCAGGAGGCCTGTCAGGACATAGACGCAACCAAGTGTTCCTCTGATCTCAAGTATGTACAGACCTGCTCCATGAATTCGGATGGGTGTCTGGTCTGGACCCAAACGGACTCATGTGATCAAAAACAGACATGCTCATCCGGAAAATGTGTTTGTACAAACTCATGTGACACACAAGGTCAGGGACAGTGTCAGGGCGACAAGATACAGACGTGCACAGCAGACCAAGACGGATGTCTGGACTGGGTGGACACCACCGACTGTGCTGCTGACAACAAGCACTGCGATGATTCCGGCAACACACCTGTGTGCAGCGACGAGTGTTCAAACAAGTGCGACAGCGCAGGAGATCTGAGATGCTCCGGCGAAATCATACAGACCTGCACGGCAGACAATGACGGGTGTCTGGACTGGGAGGACACCACCGATTGTGCCGCCGATAACAAGCACTGCGATGATTCCGGCGAAAGTCCCGTTTGCCAGGATGGCTGCACAGACGAATGCGACACCGTAGATGCACTCAGGTGCAACATTTTCACTGTTCAGCACTGCGAGCTTGGCCAGGATGGCTGCAAGTATTGGCGTGACTCACAGGACTGCACAGAGTCGAACGAGTTTTGCCAGGATCCCCAGGATGGCACCGCACACTGCACCACATGCGAACCACCGTCTGAGGGATGCGAACAGGGTGAACGATGCACCATGTCAAACTTTGGGGTTTTCTTCTGCCTGCCTGCTGGTGATGTTGCCGAAGGTGGCGATTGCTCATCTGCAGACTGTCAGGCAGGATTGATCTGTCTCGATGGAACCTGCTTCAGTTACTGCGAAAATGCATCGGATTGTGCCTCTCAGGACCAGCACTGTGTATGGGCCTGGCCTGAGTTGGGTACTTCTTGGGGGGTATGTAGACCTGGTTGCGATCCAATCCTGCAAACAGGTTGTTACAGCAATGAAGAGTCTGCCTGTTACTACTCGGATCCAGAGGCAGGAACCACGGAATGCTGGATACCAGGGTCATTGCAGGAGGGAGATGATTGCAGTGACATGAGCCAGTTCTGTGCTCCTGGACTGGACTGCGTACTGGAACCTGGCTCTGATCCATATGAGTACTACTGCAGGGCATATTGCGATCCTGAACATCCTTGTCCTCAAGGAAAAAGCTGTCAGAGCACCTCTCACATGGTGATGCTCCCTGTTTGCCTGTAATTACACGATTTTTCCCTTTTTCCTGTATTACGACAAGAAAGGTCTTGCGGGGGGCTTGCTTATAAGACAAATCGTTCATATATTCCGTTTGGTCTATTAACTTTTAGGAGAAGCACATGGGAACAATCGAGATTACAAAAGACAATGTACAGAAAACCATAGATGAGAGCGAATACCTGCTCATCGATTTCTGGGCTGAGTGGTGTGGTCCTTGCAAGATGTTCGGTCCGACCTTCGAAAAATCATCGGAACAGCACACAGACATGGTTTTTGCCAAGTGTAACACAGAAGTACAGCCTGAGGTGGCAGCTGCATTTGGTGTACAATCCATACCGACCCTGGCCATTTTCAGGGAAGGTATTCTTCTGTTTCTGCAACCTGGAGCCCTTCCTCCTGCTGCCCTCGAAGATGTCATCTCAAAGGTCAAGGAGCTGGACATGAATGAAGTTCGCGAGACCATCGCCAAGGAACAGGCAGAAAAGGGTTCCGCTGAAGCCGACTCAGAAAACAAAGAAGAAGCGCCTCCTGCAGAGTCTGAAAAAAAAAACTAGAACAGCCCGTAGGGTC
>JALVPF010000489.1 GCA_027031935.1 Myxococcales bacterium
ACGAAGAGCAAAAGCCTGTGGGAATACTCACCGGTACCGGCGGAATCGCTGACCACATTCCGGAAATAATGGACTTTGCACACAGAACCGCTTCGGCAGAGCGCATCATCTACGACGATGATCCGGCGAAACTTGTCCGAAGGCTGTTGGCCATAGTGGCTGTCCACGAAGGCCCCACAAGGGAGAGTGACATCGGTGGCGAGAAAGAAGAGAAATCCGTCGATGACGTCAAGTCGGACAAGTTCCGCGCCCAGAAACTCGCCCGTGAAAAAGGAAAGCGTAAAAATTCCCATGAGGAGTATGACTGAGTTTATTTCAGTTTACTCAAGTCTATCTTGTCCACCAGCTTCTGGACTTCAGGATCTTCCAGCGCTTCGTTGAGGCGTGGGTTGGACATCAATGCAGAAAAATCCCTGGACCTCGAGGCGGACACCAAGGCCCTGTCTCCCAAGAGCCTCTTGATCTTTGGGTGAGCCAACAAGGCCCGTATGTTGGGATCATTGGCAACCTTTCGCCTAAAAGCCGGATCGGAACCAAGCCTGCCCAAAGCCTCCACATTGCCGACCATTGGCAGATGCATGGACTCTATGATGTTGTGTTTGCGGGCTACCCTCACAAGGACGGACTTGTCATAACCCAATTCGCTGTTTTTCATCTTTTGGCCGAAATGACCCTCCAACAACACAGCAGCATTCAAGAGCATAAAGAGTATGAATCCGGCCTTGAGCATCCCGAAACCTGCGCCAGCGGCAGAGTTGAGAAATCTCAAGCCAGCGGTATTTGCTGTCTTTCGCCTTATCCCCCTCATCAATCTCCACCCAATGGTAGACAGGATCATATACAGGCCTATGAATGCAAGGAAAGACCCTGCCACGTCTCCCAACAAGATGGGAATACCCAAGCTCCTGGCAATGGACATGCCCATAAAGGAACCTATCAGCCCGGCAAGCAGATAGGAAACCACCAAAACCCCCAGGCGCATGACTTGCATCCAGAACCCCGAAAGCCAGCCCAGCAGGCCAAAAGCCATGACAACGGCGACGAGAATCAAGTCCAGGGTCATGGGATCAGCTGGATTTTTCCATCATGAGTTCGTTGATGCCAGCCAGGATCTCGTCCCAATACTCCCTGGCCGCTTTATGCCTGTCCTGACCGAATTTCCAAAGCCACTCTCCAAGATTGGAGTCATCGTGGGAATCTTCACGAACAGCCCTGAGGTACTCATGCATGATCTGCTCGATTCTCTCACTCTCCCAGTAGACAGGTTTGCCTTGAGAATGGATGCGGGATGCAAGCGCCGAATGGAATGCACCATAATCCACATCTAGCTGGAAATGTCCCTCGAGAATGTCCGCCCAGATTTTCTCAGACCAACCGCGATGGAACCTGCACATGCCGGCATTGTCAGTGCCCACCTCGGCAATCATGCGCTCTGCACACATGCGCCCCAGTTCTTTGGGTGGATGGTAGTCGAACTTGTAGTAAACATAGTACTTACCCATAATGGACTGGGGAGCAAACATCCCAGGAACCCAGTACTGATTCGGCACCATCCAACCTTTTTCTCCGTTGGCCAGATATACCGCCCTGTCTACGGCAGCCTTGCCAGTCTTTTTAGCTGCTTCACGCAAGCCCAAAGACATGAGATGGTTCTTTTCGACACATTTGTCCAGAAGTGCCATGGCCAGTTTTCCATTGTGCTCAGAGTCATCAACCGGGTTGAAGTTTTCTGGTGAGAAGATGGGTTTTTTAGGTGAAGATTTTGGAAGACCGAGTTCGTCGGTATTCAACAGACCAGCATCTATACACTCCATGGCCCATGCCAGATGTCCACCTATCTGAATACCATCAAAGCCGTATGCGTCCGCCTGGTGGTTGAGCTTTTCTGCAACGCGCTGGTCAAAAACTCCGAGCAGAGGACCCATGGTCTGATATGGTTCATAGTCCTTCTTGTACTCACCCCAATATTTTTTACAGACTGCAGGACAAGGCTCTCCACAATTGGAAAATTTCTTGTTGGCAATGGTCTCTTCGTTGAATTGCTTGAGATAGTGGTCCCTTACGAGTTTTTCCCAGAGCGCATGCCTGTCGTCCCTTGGCCAGCCCACAGAACGGTAATTGAACGAAAGCATGAGGTCGGTCAACTTGCTGTAATTGACTCCGAATGTTCCCCCTGAACTCCATTTGGGGTCGTAACGGTATTTGGTTGTCACCTCCAAATCCACCAGTTTCATCTTCTTGGAAAACTTGCCCTTGAAATAACCATCGGCTTCTGCTCTATCCACAAGGTCTTCGTCCTCGAAGTCTCCCCCATAGATTATGGCACAAATATTGTGGTCCTGAAGCAGCTTTGAGCCGAAACCGCCTCTACCTGCCCAACAATCTATGGCGGTGAGTTTTCCCTTTCTCGTCTTGGCAGAACCTATGGCACCAAAATTGGTAAATCGTGCGGCTGGCCCCACTGCAAGAACCCTTGGAGTCCCGCTTTGGTCCCAGAGTTTGTTGAATGCATATTCCTGCAAAGCATAAAGTCCACCAGGACTGTTCTCCTTGTCTGCCCAGATTGTCTCCAGGTCAACAGGGACAATCCTGGTTTTTGGATACTTGCCTTTAGCCCCGTTCAGAACCAGTATGCTTGGCTTGTCTGCTTTTGCTGTCAAAGCAAGAAAGTTCAGCCCTGTTCCATCCCAGATCAGGGCACCACCGCCCATGGTGGACACATAGAAGCCATCCCAGACCGGAGAATTACCACTGACCACCAATCGATTTGAACCGGGAAGAATACTCCCGGCCAAGACCCCGGATCCCATGCAAAGGAAATCACCTTCTTGCGCCATGGAGTATGCAAAATCCACAGGCCCCATGCTCTGCTGACCAAAGGCATACTCCCTGAGTTCACGACTGTTGTCGGAAACATCCAGGACAAGAGCGGTAAGGACGGGAGCTTCAGACATTTTATACCCCTTCCAAAGAGTACGGTAACAAACCGGGTTCGAATCTACTTTATACGATAGTCAACCTTGATATTTCGACCGGCTTCATCAGCCATTTTCTTGAAAAGTTCGTTGTCTGGCTCATATGCCAGAGCCATTTTGAAGGAGCGCTCTGCATCAGCAAACTTTTTGGCCTTGAATTCTTTCATACCTTGCTGGTACATCTTTCTACCGTTTTCCGTCTTGCCTATTTCCTGCTTCTTCTCCTGCTTTTTCTTCAGGTCAGATTGCTCATCATATCGAAGTTTTTTTCCATCGCTCTGTTCCAGTTGCTTGTCGTAAAAACTTCGTCTCCCCGAATCCCTCAAGGTCACATAAGCCTCCGTAACCCTCTTGGAGATGATGTAC
Source organism: Myxococcales bacterium (assembly GCA_027031935.1). Lineage (GTDB taxonomy): Bacteria > Myxococcota > B64-G9 > B64-G9 > B64-G9 > JALVPF01. The sequence goes on from JALVPF010000489.1 coordinate 3,342, forward strand.
ACACTTTTCTTGAAGATCTCGTCCGTGACATGAAAATAGCGATCGGGGTGAAAGATTCTCGACTGCTTGTGATAAGCCTTGCGGATTTGTCCCAAGGTTGCATTTTTGGGGACTGAAAGGATCTTGTAATAGTCCAGTTCGTCGATGATGTTCGCGACTGCGATGACTTTGGTCACGAATTGCTTGTCGACACCCACTGTTGCATCCTCCAAAACCCGATTTGTCTATCTTTTATTCTCAATCAACTATTCGAACATTCTTTATTCATAGACAAGATATCCCCAAATCTCAGGGGATTGCTGGCCCTTGTCTGATCAGCGTGTTCACAAAAGCTCTGCGCTCTGCACATCATCCATGGCGCTGAGAATCTCGTCTTCGCTCAATCCGCTCGACAGGCTGACGGTCGTGGATGCACTCTGGCCAGATTCTGGATCCAACGCAGAGACATTCAAGATTCCGTTGGAGTCGATCTCGAAGGTAACCTCGATCTGCACCTCACCTCTGAGCGCCACCCTGAATCCTGAAAACTCGAATTCACCCAACAGTTCGTTCTCCTCCTGCCTATTGGACTCTCCCTGGAGTATCCTTATCTTCACCCTCTCCTGCATGTCTCGCGAAGTGGTAAAGGTTCTGGTTCTGTCGATGGGCACGGGTGTGTTTTTAGCAATAATCTGTTCGGTGTAACCTCCCACTGTCCCCAGCCTGAGAGTCAGAGGCGTCACATCCAGCAGAAACGCTGTGGAGTCTGCATCCATCAAGGCTTCGGCCTGAATGGCAGCACCCATGGCCACCACTTCATCAGGATCGATGCCCAGTGTAGGTTCCCTTCCAAAGTAGTGCTGCACCGAATCCCTGATAAGGGGTAGTCTGGTTGGGCCACCAACGAGTATAATACCATCCAGATCGCCCACCGTCATCCCAGCCGACTGCAAAGCCTCATCGCAGACCTTGAATGACCTCTGCACAAGGTCCAGGGTAAGTTGGACGAAAGTATCATTATCGATCACGGTCTGAAAATCGTATACCTTTCCTGATTCGTCCGTGTAGGCCTCAGGTATGTGTACCCTGACTTTTTTCTTGAGGCTGAATGCCTTCTTGGTCTCCTCGGAAACTTCGCGAAGCCTCTGCAAAGCACCCGCGTCCTTTCTCAGGTTCACTCCCGTCTGTTGCATGAAGAGATCTGCAAAGTAGTCCATCAATCTCATGTCTATGTCATCACCACCCAAGTAGGTGTCGCCTGCCGTAGCCAAAACCTCGAAGGTGTCATTGCCTATTTCCAAAATGGATATATCGAAAGTTCCGCCGCCAAGGTCGTAAATGGCAACCCGCTCGTTCAGGTGTTTGCCAAAGCCATAGGCCAAAGCGGCGGAGGTCGGCTCGTTAATAATCCTCAAGACCTCCAGGCCGGCTATCCTTCCTGCATCCTGGGTCGCCTGTCGTTGATTATCGTTGAAGTAAGCCGGTACGGTAATGACTGCTTTTTGAACATCCTGACCAAGATATCCCTCTGCGATCTCCTTCATCTCCTTTAGCACAAAAGCCGAGATCTGGGGAAGACTGTATTCTTTTCCCAACACGTTGACCCTTACGGAATGATTGGGGCCCTCGACGATTTCGTACGGCATGATAGCCTTTGCCTTCTTGACCTCTGGCGAGAAGACATAACGACCGATCAGGCGTTTTGCTGAATATATGGTGTGCTTTGGGTGGGTAAGCAGACGCCTCTTTGCGTCGTTTCCAACCTGTACCCGTCCATCTTCCAAAAAAGACACCACCGATGCCTGAGTTCGTTCACCCCACTCGTTCGGAATTACAGTAGGGACGCCATCCTCCACCACGGCAACGCAGGAATATGATGTTCCCAAATCAATGCCTATGACCGGTTCTGGTGATGCCATGCTATGATTCTCCCTCCTCAAGCGGACAAGACCAAAATGTTCTCAAAGACTATTTGTAGGCAGTATAAGTTTGAATTATCAATGATGTCAACAAGCCCCTGATTTCCAAACTCTTGTGGACATTTTCAGAGACAGTGGAGTATAATAAACAGGTCAATGGAATTGGATCCTACCATGGGAGGCGAGGTAAATTTCCCAAAGGAGGACGAGATGAAAAAAATGTGGTTTATGGGATTTTCTGGAGTGTTCATGGCCATTTTTTTCCTTGGGTGCTCCGGCTCGCAGGGTGAATGCACCTACGACACCGACTGTCCTCAGTTGGGTTACACTTGCAATCCACAGACCCATCGCTGTGAACTCAACAGCGATTATGACAAATTGAAGGACAAACGTTGCAACGGTGACCTGGATTGCGATCCAATCCTTGAATACTGCGATCCTGATACCAATTTGTGTGTTCCCAAAAAGATAGATGGCGGGACAAACGGTGACGATGGTCCCACCAAACCGGACAATCCTGCCTGCGCTGGTATTGATATTGAAGTCGTCTGTGCCGAAGCCGGGTTACAGGGCCAAGGCAGAGACAGGGACGGTGACTCATGGGGCGAATGCTGCGATTGCGACGACTATGACCCCAAGGTACATCCTGGAGCAACAGAAGTGATTTACAACAGCAAAGACGATGATTGCGATCCGGCCACTTCTGATGGTGACGTGGATGGAGATGATCATCTCTCAGTGCTTGTAGGCGGAGATGACTGTGACGATCACGATTCCAGTATTCATCCAGGGGCAGAAGAGAAGTGCGATGGAAAGGACAACGACTGTGACGGGCAGGGAGATCCTCCCGATCTGTGTGGAGGAACTGACGGGGGAACCGGCGGTGACACCCCCGCCCAATGTCCTGACATAGGAGGCATCTACAACATCAAGGCATACTGCATGCAGATTTCAAGCGCTGACGGCGTACATCTGAACCAGGAAGATTGCAACCTTACATTTAATCTGGACGCCATCAACTGCACAGGCACCATCGACAATGCCATGAACCTCTACATCCAATGTGCGGGCCTGGGTTTTCCGTGCCAGGCAAAAGCCAGCCTCACATCGACGTTCCAGGTGATTTGTTCCGAGCAATGCACATTCGATTTTATCCCGGCAGACACGGGAACATCTTGTGCATTCCATGCTGACCCGGAGTGCACTTCCAATGGAAAAATATGCGGAGTTGTGGGTGACAATTCTATCCCTACCACCCAATGTGTGGACACTATCCCCAGTGGGCGGCAACCTGGTTATTACTGCAATGCTGACGAGAACATCTATTGCCTGAACTCCCTTTGTCTCGAAAACTACTGTGGAGCCATTTGTTCTGACAACTCACATTGTGCATCTTTCGACGGAATGTCATGTGAGACAGTGACATACAATGACGGCCAGGGAACCGTTGGGCCCATTCAGACATGCGTGCCCATAAACGCGGGTGAGACAGATTGCAGCAGAACGGCTGATTGCTCCGCTGTGAGGGTTTGCTCTTACAGACCACTGGATGACAGCGTTATCACTGTCTGCAAACCACCCAATGCCAGCGGTTCTGCACCAGGAGAATCCTGCACCACAAACGCCGACTGCAATACGAACATTTGCGTGTGCGGTGATCAGTTATGCGATGGCAGTACCACCGGCGTCTGTTCTGCCATATGCGCAAGCGATGATGATTGCGTTCAATCCAACATGTGCAGTTCCATCTATATTCCCGACACCAGTGGCACTGTCCACGTGGTTAACGCCTGCATCCCCGACCCTAACTCATGTGCCAGAAATTCGGATTGTCCTGCAGGAAACGCATGCCGCTCAACTATTTCGGATGATGGAATGCATATCGAAACCTCGTGTGGATATGGTGCCGGGGACAACTATGATAACACGGGTGAACCCTGTGGCAACGATGGCGAATGTTTCTCCGTCTGGTGTGACACCGCTGAGCACTATTGCAACGGTTTTTGTGTAACCGATGACGACTGTCCCACATACGAGTATAGTCCTGATGATCCTACTAGCTGCAACCTCGATTCTCAGTGCACCTTGCAGGAACTCTGCAACGATTCGCAGTGCAACAGAGATTTCGAATGTGCAACCAGGGTGTTCTGGCTTGGACTGGACGATTTCGGCAATGACATCTATGACACGGTAAACATGTGCAGACCGACCCATCGTTCATGTTCCCTCGACGATGAATGTCGGAATGGCGAGGCATGCGAACTGGACTACAACAAGACCGCAACCATAGCCTTATATTATTGCAAACCAGAGATCGGTCCAGGAGAGACAGGTGATGATTGCCAGTCCGGAGGTGCAAACGCCTGCCGGACAGGCTTGTGCATTCTTGTCAATGGAGGGCAGCAAGCCTACTGTTCCGAAGCATGTCAGACCGCTGCAGATTGTGGCGACACCAATATTTGGGATTGCCAGAACGTACGGGTAGACATTCGACCCGGATTTGTAAGTTACGTTCCGGCATGTATAAAACTCTGAGTCCTGAACATACCCACTGCAGCACTACTATCTCCCTGAAACTTCAGGTACGTCTGAAGTTAAGCTTGTGCGCCTTCCCTGATTCCGGAGTGTGGGAGATTCTATACCTTTTTATAATCTTATTGAATATATCTTTACACGGCATATAGTTTTAAAGTAAGTATACCATAAGTATACTAATTATAATTTTACTAATTATAATTAACCGCCGAAGAGGAGAAGCGACATGAGTGAAGAAACGGAACAGGCAGTAAAATCAAAGAGTAAAAAGAAGGCTGCCATGGAGCAAAAGAAGGCCAAACGTTATACCACCGAGGAAAAAAAGAATCTCCTGGCCAGATACAACGCATATCGCAAGGCGGGAGACAATGTAAAAGATGCCTCAGGTAAAGTCGGCGTGCCTTACATAACCTTGCACATTTGGGAGACCAAAGGAAAAAAGAAGAAATCCGTCAAGAAGACCGCGAGGCAGACAGTAAAAAGTTCTTCAAGAAAAAAAACAGCGAAAAAGAAAACACAGAATCCCAATAAGAAGAAAATCCTGAAGAAGGCCGTGACACCCCGGACCGGCAGGCCTAAAAAAGCACCCAAGACACACCAGTCAAAAGGTCTGACCCTGGTCACGCCGAGAGGCTACAGGATAGAGGGTATTAGTCCGTCCGACCTCATCAAGGTGCTAAAGGCTCTCAACTAGAACCCTGGTTTTCCACCTCGCTTGCGATCTCTGTGGCCATGCTGCAGAATCTTTCTCGGTATGCTGAGGCATCGAGGTGGGCAATCCACGACTGCGGACAATTCTTTACATCTTCGTGACCTCACAAGCGATCTGGGAAATCTGATTCAATAGTGTGGGAGTCATCATGACGCGCCCTTGGCGTTACCCGCAGATGATGAAAATCACCCTGGAGCGTGCGGTACGGCCCTGTCTACGCCTGCCGCGGGCCTACGAAGATGCTGCAACTTCATAAATTTTCGAGGCATTTGGGTAGAACTCTTCTCTTTCTTTTATCTTTGCAATTCGTTTATCATAACGTATCGTTTGTACTTACGCTAAAGCACGGCATGAAAACATTTGTACCTCTGGGAGATGCAGACATTGAACACCGTAATCGTTGGCGCAGGTGTGGTGGGAGTAGCACTGGCTGAGCAACTCTCGCAAGAGGGTCATGCAGTTGGGGTAGTGGACAAGGACCAGCAAAAGATTGATGAGATAAACGACAAGCTGGATGTTCTTGGCGTCTGTGGTGAGGCCGGTTCCATAGATGCTTTGAGCCGTGCGGGGATCAAAACTGCAGAGATGGTAATAGCCGTGACCGATGTGGATGAGGTCAACCTGGTGGTAGGAATGCTGAGTTCACGCCTGGGTGTGCGCCATCGTATTGTCCGCATAAGAAATCGTGAATATGTACATGAAGATAGTTTGCTGGCTCTTGGCGAGCTGGGGATTGAACACGTCATCAATCCAGAACCGGCTATCGTCCAGGCTCTCCAAGGCATGATAGACATCCCGGGGACCACGGATTTCAGCGTCTTGGCCGATGGTGAAGTTCTGATGCTGGGATTCGATATTCACGAGGACTCACCTGCTGCCGGGCATTCTCTGATGGAACTCAAGGAAGTCGGCGATCTTGACGCATTCCTGTTCCTGTCTATCACCAGGGGTGACGAAATCCTCGTCCCAGGAGGCAACGACAGGATACTTCCTGGCGACAATGTTCACGTTCTCGTCTCTTCCGACATGGTAAAATTTTTATTGCCCGTCATCCACCAGAGGCCGGTCAAATATGACGAGGTGATCATAA
>JALVPF010000490.1 GCA_027031935.1 Myxococcales bacterium
GCATGGTCATACAAAAAACAGCTTTTTCCTGTTCATGTATGCCGCCGCCGACCCCCAGGCTTATGCCCAGGCAGATGACATAGCCTACGAACAGTTGGCCGGCTTCCCTCCCCCACCCCGTGTCAGGGTAGCACGCGATTTTCGCAACGATCCTCGCTACCAGCCCCATGAACCCAACTGCACCAACCAGGTGGACCACTCCTCGGCAGTGGATGTGGCCGAAAGGGTGGTGTCCGATTTCATCTGGCAGCGCAACCCATGGCAGTTGTTCGATACAGAGGTGGCTCAACTGACCTTCCCTGGGGTGGACTACCTGGTGGCATATTGGTTGGGCCGATGGCTTGGCTATATTCCAGATGACACTGCCGGTTATTGCCTGGCATGGCACTAAAATTACATCCACCTCCATAAAAAAAACTTTCCGGACCTGTAAGAAAATCCCACCAGCACCGACTACCTCGTGTAACAACAACGGTGTTGCTCCAGTTGAATGAATATGTGCAGACATGAAGGTCTGACCATATCAGAGACAAGGGAACACCCTAAAAAAAGGAGCCTGAAATGGCAAACTCAATCAGAACTTTTTTTACTCTTTTGCTGACAGCCGCACTGGCATACGGCATTTCCTACTCAAACTCGGCAAAGGCTGCACAACCCAAAGGACCCGGCGTTCAAGTGGTGGTAAAAGGATCGGTAAACGATGCTCTCGACAAACTGAAAAAAGGTGTAGCCAGCAATGGCATGATGGTGATGGGAGAGTTGCATCAAGGCAAGGTACTGGAGATGACCGGGATCAAGGTTGATTCCGAGTCAGTGTTCATCGGCAATCCCAATGTGGGCAAGAAGCTGTTTTCCCTGGTGGCAGGAGCCGGGCTGGCTGTACCTGTCAGGCTGAATCTTTACAAGAACAAAAAAGGTCAGACCGTAATAAGCTATGTGCCACTTAGCGATCAGCTCAAGGCATTCAACAACCCCAAGGTCAACAAGATCGCTGCCATGCTCGATTCCAAGCTCGAGAAACTCACGAAGATGCTGGCACGCTGACTGTGCAAATGCATCAAAACACAGCGGGGCGGGCAAGCACAAAATTCCCGCCCCGTTGTAAAAGGAGGACCAAATCATGCGACGCTATCTGTCAAAATACCTGAGTGAAGAAAAAATACTCGCTCTTATTACTCTTGGACTGGCAGGCCTGATTCCCCTGGCGTTCCCGGCTGGACAAGCTGGCTTGGCCAAATTTTCCGAACTTGCCCTATGGGTCCTGCTTCCTGCTTTGGTTACCATGGGTGGCGTCGTCCTGGCGGTAAAATTTCGGCACCACAGGCAACTGCTAAACAGGATAGTAACAGGAGCCATAGCAGGGGCGCTGGCTACCTTGGCGTTGGAGTTGATACGCCAGATAAGTTTTGCCCAAGGCTGGATGCCTGGAGACATGCCCAGACTAATAGGGGTCCTCATCACCGACAGGTTCATGTTAGGCCCCTCCGCCTTGTCGGATTTCATGGGTTACGCTTACCATTTCATAAACGGCGCAGCCTTTGGAGTCATCTTCAGTGTTACCTTCGGAAAAAAACCCATCTGGGCGTCTCTTCTCTGGGGGCAGTTCATTGGGTTGGGTCTGCTCATAAGTCCGGTGGTGGATTCCATGGGGATAGGCTTCATGGGTAGCGAGATGCCATCCATGCCTATTACCGTGGTAGTAGCACACCTGGCATGGGGCCTGGCATTCGGCTTGATCAACCATCGATGGACTGCAGGTCCTGGATGGCTCCTGACACCAGTTGAAAGCATGCCCCGAAATCTGAAAACCGCTACCAGTTGATCCATCAACACATATCCCGCCAAGAAGACACTATATCGAGGTACCATTTTCCAGCCATATCATGTAGATTTCTCTTCTGAATATTCCGAGCCTTTGTGAGGTCTGACATGAGAACCTGGTATATCCAGCTTTGAAAAAGGGGCAAAGAATGACGCAAAAGATACTCGCCTTGAGTCTCAGCTTGTGGCTTTTACTCCTGTCAGGATGCATGCATGCGCAGCGACCTGTTCGCTTCAAGGCACCTGCTGCGTTGGCCATGGAGGTACTCGAAAGGGAGCTGGAATCCCTGGGTTTGCAGACCGCCGAGATGAATGATGCCACCGGCGTACTCAAGACGCGATGGGAGGACTTGTCTTTCCTGTACGGACAGGTGGAAGATCACGTGGCGAGCCTGTTCAGACGTTACATAATCGTTATGCACCGAAGGCCTGCAGACACCATGCTCACCGTTCGCGCCGAGGTCAAAGCCTGTGAGACAGGCACCACCATATCTTCAGACAATAGGCTTGTGGGCAACTGTCGGCCCATGTCTGGTCTAATAGAACAGCACCAGGTGGAACTCAACCAGTTGGGACAACAACTCAAAGAGTCGCTGGCAAGTCTGAGACCCGGTCCGGAAGCCATCGTAAGCGCACCTGTTGTTGCAGTATTCGACATGCAGGCTCCACCAGGACTGTTTTCAAAAGAAAGCTTGTCGAACTTGACGGATTACTTTGCAACCCAACTGGCAGACACCGGCGAATTCAGAATCGTGCCAAGAGACAAGCTACGCTCCTCCATACAACAACGACAAAAAGACAGCTACTCGCCAGTGTATGGTGACGAATTCCAGATTCAACTTGGCAAGGCCATGGCCGCCCAAAAGCTCCTTACCTTGCAGTTGGTGGGAGGAGGCGACTCGTGTGCCCTGGCAGGGACGATGTACGATATTCAGAGTGAAACTTCTTCAGCCGCTGCGACGGTAAACTCGGGCTGCGCCCAAAAGGAAATTCTAGAGGGCCTGCAGTTACTGGCGCGCAAGTTGGCCGACCGTGTAAAAAAATAGATGTTTCTATGATTCGTCTTGCGTGTTGTCTTCCCTGGTCACCAGCCATCCCACGGGATGCTGTCGCTGTGCCACAAGCAATCGACACACATAGGGGTCTATTCGCACAGCAAAGGAAATGTCACTGCTTTCCTTCCGCAAGGCCCTGAGGGTCTCCAATCCGTGTTGCCCTAGCCAGGAGACAACGGATTCGGGTGCACTATCCGCCTTTGTTCTTGTCGGCGCCAAAAGGGTGCCATCGAGATCCAGCAACATGGCATGCCCCCCCATGGCGCCCAAAAGGCCCAGGGCCAGCAAGTGCTGTTGGCTTACCCTGCCCTCCATCTCAT
>JALVPF010000491.1 GCA_027031935.1 Myxococcales bacterium
GCCCTGCCTTTCGTTGGGTTTGTTTTTGTGTAATATTAATCGGCATAAAAATCAATCAACGGCACTCAAATCTCCCACACTATTGAATCAGATTTCCCAGATCGCTTGTGAGGTCACGAAGATGCAAAGAATCGTCCGCAGTCGTGGATTCACCACGTCGAGGACAGATTCTGAAGCATCGACACAGAGATCGCAAGCGAGATGGGAAATCATGGGGTACGCAAGTCCTTTCGTGTGACCAAGGCATTGTACACGAGCAGCCCCACTACAGTCATCACGCCTATGCCTGCGAAGATCAACCACAGAGTGCGTGGCTGATTCATCTCGTCGACGAACTTCACGTACAGATTGGCACCTAGTACCCCACCGACGCTTGAGCCAAACACACCATATAAAAACAGGTAGCCCATGTACATGGCCACCCTGGCCTTGGGCGCGGTCTGCCCAACGTAAGAAATAAACTTGGGATGGGCGGTCATCTCTCCAACAGAGAAAATGATTATGCCCGCCATGAACACCCAGATGCCTGTGGATATGGAGAGTATGGCCATGCCAATGGTGGCAAACATGATCCCAACGATCATGGTTGGCAAGGCCTTGGTTTTCTTCACTATGGCCGAGATCATGAGTTGCAAGGCAATGATGGTTCCTGCGTTGATGTAGGTCACGCCTTCAACGTCGAATCTCCAGTTCGATTCTATGCCCACCGCTGCCAAGGCGGTGTTTATGGCATGGTTCAGGCCTGCGGGATCCACGTATGCCTGCACATACCACAACACCGAGTCGAACATCTGGAAATACATAATCCAGAAGCCGGAATATATTGCTATCATCACTAAAAACTTCAGATGATCCGTGAATCTTTCTGTTGCCTCATAACTGATGGCAAACAGCGAGATAACCGTCAGACTCAGTACGCTGGTAAGTATCCTGGCAAAGAGGGAAAGATCAGGTAAAACCCAAATGGGCAGATACAATCCTGTCAGCACCAAGGAGATCAAAGCAAACTTCATACCTTGAGAGGACTTTTTGAACAAGCCGCTGAGCCTCTGCACTATGAGAGCCGCTAAAAACAGCAAGCCGATGAAGAGTATTAGGAACGGTCTCTTGCCTGCTCTATCCAGCAAATCCACGACCTGGTTTTTGTTTAGTACAGCGGTCCTGGCATCTGCAGCCAAGGTTGTGAAAACCCCCTTTGACAGTGAACCCTCTTGTCCCTGATTGCCAACGATCAGGGACAACCTGGAACCATTTTCTCTCAACACAGCTCCATGATTTTCCCCACCTGCCATGACCACGTCCAGGATGACTCTATTCCCGGCTTGTTCAATCCAGCCTATAAGCTCGCTGGATGATTCAATAGACAGGTGTCCAGAGGATTCAAGCCTGTTTTTCACTTCTTTAATGTGTTTGCCGATTTCGTCCGGTCGGACAACAGTAAGCATGGTTCTACCAGAGAGTTTGTCCGTGTTGACTTTGAATGAATCAGCAGAACACATGTTGCGCTCTACCCGTATCTCCAGGAGCTTGTCGCCTGTCTGGTAGAGCCTTGCTGAATATACCTTCGTAAAACCCGCAGGCGAAGAAAAGCTCCAGGCACCATATGCACAGATTACAAGGGCAGTAACCAAGGTTACGACTTTTCCCATGCCAGATCTTGTCATCCACAGTGCCAGCAGTACCACCGGGCTGTATATGATCTCGAAAGCGTTTGCGATGGTCTGGAATAAACCTGGTTTTTCAGATTCCTGCTTTAGCTGCTGTTCTTCGTCCTTCGCCTTTGGTGGCTCGCGAAATGCAAAAATGGTGGGCAGGAGCATGGCCCCTGTTCCTATGGCAGATGCGATTATAACCCATTCATAACCAATGTTATCCCTCAACAGAGGAACCAGGATTAGCGGAAATAAAAAAGCCCCCAAGTTGATGGACCAATAGAAAATGCCAAAACCCAGGGTCGAATTGGACTCGTCCGTGCATCTTGCTATTGTGCCAGAGACTATGGGCTTGAAGGTTCCTGCTCCAAGGCCCATGACCACCAGCGATAAAAACACCGGCGCATATCCCGTTGCCTGGCTTGTGAGAAAATATCCGCCACCCAGCAGAGAAAAGGCGATCATCAACATGCGCCTGTAACCAAACCTGTCAGCAAGTGCACCGGAGAGTATGGGTAAAAAATACAAGAGCGGTTGAATCGTACCCTTTATTAAGCCCACGTCCTGTTTGGCAAACTGTAGCTCGTCCACCAGGTATACAGAGAGCACGCTCATCATGCCGTAATATGAGCCTCTCTCGAAAAACTCGAACATTACCACTAGCCAATACAGGGGCGGAAACTTGCTGCGGTCCTTGGTCTTTGTTGTATTTGACAAATTTAACCTCCGGGATTTTTCATGTTGGACTATGGGAATCTAACCCGACACCTTGCAGGAGCACAAACAAAACTCAAACTATGCTACTATGATGGCCACTGACTGGAGCTTTAATGATGAGACTTGTGATAGTGAGGCACGCAGAGGCCCTTCGCACCTGTGAAGTAAGACAAAGACCCCTGAGTCCCAATGGCATCAGACAGGCAAGGCAGGTGGGTGCCAGGCTCAGACAGCTGGGCATGGAGGTGGATGAGCTATGGCATTCGGCCAAGCAAAGAGCAAAAGAGACCGCCGAGATAATGGCCTCAAAACTCGGCCAAGCACCTGAAGTCAAACAACGTGACGATCTCGGGCCCAATGATCCTGTAGAGCCCATAACAAGAGAGATCCTGGATAGAGACGAATCGTTGATGATAGTCTCTCACCTGCCCTTTGTCAGATACCTGACCGCAGTGTTGGTATCCTTGCACAAACAGCAACTACCGGATTTCTCCCCATGCTGTGCTGTAGTCTTGGAGCGAGAGGACACTATCGGTTCCTGGTCCATCTCCGAGGTCATCACGCCTGATGATTGAATTTCAAAACCGCCGCTGAACTCCCTGGACCAGGTCTCATTGGTCACACCCCCCAGCAGAAAGGCCCCAGCAGAAAGGTGCCAGCAGAAAGGTGCCCAGCAGAAAGGTGCCACCCTGTTGGCCCGGCTGTTGGCCCGGCTGTTGGCCCGGGAGCCCCAGAAAGGTGCTGCCCCAAAAAGGTGCCACCCTGTTGGCCCTCACAGTCCTACCACCATCACTATTGATACCTTCAATTCCGTCCGGTAACAA
>JALVPF010000492.1 GCA_027031935.1 Myxococcales bacterium
CACGTATTTGGGAGCAAAACACAGTTCCTCGGCATAGCCGAGGATTACTCCCGATTTTTTGCACTGTTGGATCATGGCCTGGCCTTCGGCAAGGGTCAGACACAGCGGTTTTTCCACTATGACATGTTTGTGCGATTTTGCTGCCTCTATGGTCATGGGTGCGTGCATATGATTTGGCACGCATAAAATCACCACGTCTACCTCGGGATCGTCCAATAACTGCTTATACTCATCGTATGAATTCTTTATGTTGTGCTGTTTTGCAAAAGCCTTGCCCCTGTCTGAGCCAAAGCCACAGTGGGCAGAGACCTGTGCATGGGGGATGGTTGAAATGGCGTCTGCATGAACACCTGCGATAAAACCTGAACCGGCAATTCCAACTCGGATATCCTTCATGTCACGCTCCCACCGCCTGATTAAAGCAGCTCGTGTACATTGTCTTTGACTTTGACTATTGCCTCGGCGATTTTCTCCACCTTGTCGCTGCCTGCCATGAGCAGAGGATGATGAAGCCAGACCGCTTCGTGGTATGCTGCCTTTTCAGCCACAGGGCATTGGACGGACTCCGGGCTGATGACCTGTCCATATCGCTCCTCGATGGCCGGAAAGGACTTTGCGCTGACAGGGAAGAGAGAGCTTTTGTAGACAGGCTCGTAAAAATCTCCTTCACATGGAATACCTTCAGCTTCAAGGGCTTGGACGAACCTGTCTCTGCTCAGTCCGGAGAATGATTTTTCGTCATAACGAAAAACATATTGATAACAGCCTAGATGGGTGACCCTATGGTCGCGCACCAGTGGTCGTATTCCTTCAATGTCCTCGAGCAAGGTGGTGAGATGTCCTGCATTTTTTTCACGCAGTTGTCTCTCTGACTCCAGGTATTTCAATCGGACCTGCAGGATGGCTGCCTGCCACTCTGTGATTCTGTAGTTGCCTGAGAACAGCTTGCCATCAAATCCATCATAGCCGGGTTCTTTTCTTCCGCAGTTGACCAGGGATTGGCAGCGTTGATGAAGTTCATCGTCCGATGTAAGAATGATTCCTCCCTCTCCCGCGGTCATGAGCTTGGAACTTTGAAAAGAGAAAGAGCCTAGATGGCCGTAGGAACCCACACCCTTGTTCTTCCATTTGCCGCCGTGCATGTGTGCACAATCTTCGATCAAGACAAGATCGTATTTGGCGGCCAGGTCTACGAACGCGTCCAGGTCTGCCATGGAGCAAGCCAGATGGACCGGGATTATCGCCCTTGTCCGCTCCGTTATCATCGCTTCAGCCTGTTTTGGGTCCAGGCAATAGGTGTCAGGGGTTATATCGGCAAACACCGGGACTGCGTTGACCATGACCGGTGCGCCGGCTGTTGCGATCCAGGTGTATGGTGTGACGATCACTTCATCACCGAATTCAATGCCGGCAGCCCGAAGAGCTACTTCCAGGGTTACCGTACCGTTCGAAGCACAGATGCCGTAATCTGCATCGTGAGTCTTTGCAAAGGACTTTGCGAAGGCAGATGCACGTTCGTTGGGAGATGGATATCCCCCCCAGTTTCTTGAATGCAGTACCTCCAGCAGGGCCTCTTCGTCCTCTTTTGTATAAACAGGCCATAGCGGCCACGAGTCATCGAAAACTTTTTTGCCGCCAAGCACAGCCAGCTTTGCCATCAATCTCCTCCGTTCCAATCATGATATGTTTGATCTTCTTCCATTTCAAAGAGAGCTTGACCAGGCAAGTCATTCGTCCATACTGAAGACATCAGCCTGCTCCAGGCTCAGGCTTTCAACCTTGGTCTTTATGGTTCCGCCGCAGTTGGGACAAGAAGTCAGATTTTCGTCAAGGGGTAGCTCGGCGCCGCAAAACTCGCATCTTCGAATGGCGATTCTGGGTAACATGGCCTCGAATATATAGTAGACCGCATCATTCTTTCGACGTTTTTTGCATGTTCCGGAAGACAGCATCTGTTGCAAGGGTTCTCGGGCATGTGTCCACCTGCTGCCCAACATGGCCATGAGATCCGCTTCGGATATCTCGCCTTTTTTTCTTTTCGCCAGCTTCAGGATTTCTGCGCTTATATAGTCGGGCAGAAGCTTGTTTGCCTGTCTGAAAAGACGCACGCCGTAGCCCAAGCAGACAGCACCAAGGGCAAGGGACACGGCCCCGATGGCAAGCCTGTATGTTTTTGCCGCAGAGCCAATCAGAAAAAGGAGCCCAAGGACAACAAGCCCAAGCCCCATGAGCACTAGAATTACCGAAAAGATTCTTTTCATTATTTCACCATTGGATATCGGCGGCTCTTGAAAGTTCATCGCCCATGCTCTCGAAAAAGGCCTTTATCTTTTCCTCTGTGAATACCTTAGTTATGAACGAATCTATCTGAGAAGAGAAGTTCGAAGGATGGAGAGATTTGTTCATCTTGTCCACCTTCTCCTTTAGCGCAGCGAAGTTTTTTGCATAGTCTCTGGCCTGCTTCGGAACGTCCAGGCTCAGGACTTTCAGATTGTATTTTCGTTGCGAATTGAGCATGTCGGAAATACTCGCGGTAAATTTTTCCAGACCGCTTGCCAGGCCGCCCAACAGTCCGATTATCTCCTGAGATGATTTCATCCCGGCACTGAAGTTTTCAAAGTGCTGGTTGAGTTCAGCTATCTCTATCAGGCTGCCTGACATGTCGGGGCGGTCCTTTTTGAGACGCTGTGCACAGATTCTGCAAAAATGGGCTGACTGGGAGTTTGGCATGGAACACCTGGGGCATTTCGGATCGTTCTTGGTGGGCTCAGTGATTTTTACGCTGCGGGCAAAGAGGATCTTTTCAAAGGCACTCCTTTGTATGATTTGCTCCCGGTTTGCGTTGAGATGATCGATTTTTGCCTTTATTGCTGAAGCATCCGTTGTCAGCTGTAACCACTTGTCCTTGCGTTCCTTTTCTTCCTTGGTGAAAGTTTCGTCAATCTCCTCCCACTTTTTTCTCAAAGCGTCGATCCTGAGCACCAGGTTGGTCTGCTCTTCATCCAGAACCTTTCGTTCATTTTGAACTTGCTTCATGCGAAATACATTCCTGAAGAATCCAAATCCTCTGCTCATCTCCTTGATTCTGCGGTTGTATTCGGCAATCCTCTTGAGGAGTTTTTCGTTTTTTGCCTTCAGGGCTTCTTCTTTCCTGTCCAGATCGACGTTTTTGGCCTTGAGCTTTTTTTCTTCTTCCAAGCTTGCTGCGCGAAGTTCTTCTGCCTCATCCACGAGTTTTTTTCTTTTCTTTTCCAGCTTGGAGAGTTCTTCATCGAACAAGCTGCGTTCCGCCTTTAACGTCGAGTCGAGCTTGTGGTTCATCTCTTTGCCCAGCTTCGTGCGATCTGCAAGTATGTGTTCGGTGATCTGTTTCAGTTCGTGCTCTCTGGCTTTTTTGACCTCGTTGAAGTAAGTCTCGAATTTTTGCTGCTGTTTGCTCAGGACATCCTTTGTATTAATAATAATAAGGTAGTTATTTGTGACGAAACGATGAAAAGTCTCTAGTGTTCCAGAACTCATATGGCTTTTCTCCCATCGGTTTCCAGGTCGCAGACGGCAGGAGGTTGGACTCCAAAGCTTAGCCCCTTGGATCGGCTCTTGGCCCACTGTTTGTAGAGCTTGAGGTCATCGGAACCCTTGACTGGAAGCTCTGCAAAGGACCCGGCAGCGTCCCAGTAAAGCGGACAGGCACCGCCACAGACGTCCAGGTCAGGACAGTTTTTACACACCGGGGGAGCGAAGCGTTTTTCTCTCCAGTACCTGGCCGCAGGGCTGCGGAAAATCTTGTCGAAGTCCTTCTTGAGAAGCGATCCGATTCCGGTGGCGAAAGACGAACATGGCAGAACTTCGCCGGCCGGATCCACGGATAGAATTCCGTCGATACAGGCACAGGATTTTGCGCCCATGCCGTGTAGCACCGGATTGAAGATACAGTAGGGAATAGGTGAGTACCAGACCAGCTTCACCCCTTGTTGTTCCGCTTGGGAAATGAGCCCGGGGAGGACCTTTGCCACCTGTGTGTATGTAAGTCCGATGGGAGTGCCGTCCAGGGCCAAACCCGTGCGAATCACCATGTTCATGGACATGGTCTTGAGACCGAGATCCATTGCGACGAAGTTGATGATTTCAGAGGCCTTGTGCAGGTTTGCGGCACACAGGGTGGTGTTTGTGTGAACATGGATACCAAGTTTCCTGAGATTGACTATGCCCTTTCTGGTTTTTTCGAATGCTCCCGGGTGCCTGACGATCTCATCATGAATTTTTGCTTCTGCTGCCTCCAGAGACACCTGAGCAGAGGCGAGACGGGATTCCGCAAGCAGCTTTGCGTATTTTTCGTCTGCCAGCTTCAGTCCATTGGTGATGAGATTCATGCGTAAGCCCAAATCAGCGCCATATCGGATCAGCTCGGCAAGATCGGGTCTCAGGGTAGACTCACCACCGGTAAAGCTCAGGGATGGTACATGGGCCTGGTGAAATATCTTGTCCATGACCACCTTGACCTCGTCGGTGGTCATGGGCTTGTGCTCTGAGCTTCGGTCAGGACTCGACGCATAACAGAACTGGCATCGGTTTTGGCAACCGTAAGTCAGAGCAATTTCAGACAGGGTGGGGAATGCGACCCTGGAGCGATCAAAACTCGTAAATTTCAGCGACTGCCTTTTTGAAAAATCTTCATTCAGGATCGCGCCCACAGCCTCGAGCAGGTGCTGTGCGTCTTGCAGCAGCTTGCTTCGCTCTACCCCAAGCTTTTTTGCAAGATCAGTCAGTGCTTGAGCAATGGGCTTTGGATGTCTCGAGTATAGACAGTCAAGAATCTCCAGAGCGCTGGAGTTCAGGCCCATGGTCTTGTCTGGACGTATCATGAGCAGGCTGTCGGCACGTCTGACGAACAAGGCGTCTCTTGTGGAGTTTATGAAACTCTCCATGGCCGATTGAGCAATCCTTGTTCTGTCCTCGGCGCTGAGGCCTTCGTGTCCTTTTGCCGTCACGTCAACAGTCACTTCAACCCCCGGAATCTAAAATCCACCCGCGCAGGATGATACACATGCCGAGTGACACGCCGAGTGACAGGCACAGGCCGAATGGCACGCCGAGTGACATGCCGAGTGGCATGCTGAATGACACGCCGAGTGACATGCCGAATGGCATGCATCATAACCCGCCCAAACCGAACTTGCGATGGAGGCGGCGTCTACACCCGGATCTCCAAGGGCTGATGCCTTTTCAGCTTGCACAGCTAAGGCCTGGTTGTCGAAATTGAAGAGGCTTTCCAGTTTTTCGACTGTGGCGGAAGCGGTGTTTTCTATGCCATCCACCACTCCCTCGGCGAAATCGGAGACCATCTGTGCCGGTCCATCTATGGTCTTTATCTGTCTGTATGCTGCCAATGTCTCAAAAGGGCTATCCACGGAGCTGCTTTCAGGGAGAGAGCCGAAGGTCCTGGTCAGGTTTTGGAAAAACTGGTCGTGCAGGTAGAGCCACGCGTAATTGTCATTGAACCAGCTTTGCCGCCGAGAGCTTGGAATGCTCGATACGGATTGCCAGGTGCTGTTGATTAGCTGGCGTTGTTTCTCCTGTGTGGCTTGGGTGTCAGCGCGCCACATTTTCTCCTGGACTTCCTCGTTCAGTGCATTGAGGACTGATGTTATTCCTTCGCGGGGAAGAAGGCCCCTGTCGGTCAGGTTTTTCAAAAGAGCCCTCTCCGATTTGGTCACCGCAAGGGATGGGTCGAGTACCTTGAGCTGCAAGGGATTCCGGCTGAGGATCTTTATGGCGCCTTCTTTCTGGAGCTTGAGAATGATCAGGTTGATGGCCTTTATGGGCCTGTCCATGACCATGGCGGCCTGTTCTGGGGTGAGGTCTGCGGCATAACCTTGCTTTTGGAACGTGGCTACCTCGATCTCCGGTTCTACGTAATCCGAAGGGGCCTTCTTCTTGATCATCAAAGCCAGTGCAGGATGAAGGCGCAGTATAGCGATGAACAATGCAAATACAGCAGATAGCAACAACCACAGAATCCTCAATGGTACCAAAAGCCCCGTCCAGCCAAAGAGGGTTCCCTTGGTGGGGTGGATGACCTTGAATTTCCCCGCAGGAAGGAAGGTGTCTTTGGTCATCGTGGTATCTGCTATGGAGTCTATTATATAAAGCACCCATCCCAACAACAAAAACCACGCGAGCAACAGGATGGAGTTGAGCATGAACAGATAGAATGCATATTCTGCCATGTCGCCGAGGGAGTCTATGACATCCGCCACATCCATGTCCGTAAGATCTCCTGTGAACAGGTGTCTGAAGAACAGATAAACATTGTTTATGGTTCCCTTCTTGACACCAAGCAGATCGGCTGGCATATGAAAATGAAATTCCATTGGCTTGGACAGATCATCTGTGCGAACCAACCTCGCCACCAGCTCGGGCGAAGTACTGGAGAATCCTTTTATACACATCCTCAGATTGAAATCCCCGTAAGCCGAGTTCCAGTTTATTTTCCGACTGGAAAGAGAGATGGGATACTTTTTCTCCTTGGGGTTTTTACCGAACAATGCCAGAACTTTTGCTCCCTTGGGGATGGATGTGGCGGGTTTGTCAGTGCCAACCACGGGAAGGCCGGTAAACACGGTCACGGTGGACCTGGTCACTTCATCGCGAGGAGCAAAACCGGTATCCACTCCCTTGAAACCAAGGGGTACATATGCAAATCCATCAATCACTTCCACCGGAGAACGGCGAGGAGTGGACATGACCTGTGAGTAGGTCAGTTCCACTCTTTGTCCCGCCTTTGTGAAATCTTCCATCCTGAGTGCCTCGTCTGTAATGATCTTGCAGGACTGGGTGTTGCCATCGACTATGAACATGCAATTCTCAGAACGGAATTTCCTTGTTAGGTTTTCTATGGAAATCTTAGGGACAGGAAAAAAATTTCGCGATCCGGTCTCCTCGAACAATAGCCTGGTGGTCAACTTCATGTCGTAGGTAGAGGAAAAGGAAATTTCGTAGTCCTCAGACAGGAGTTTTGCGACTCCCTCCGCCTTCAGCCTTTCTTTTTGAGCGGCATGTGCTGCTTCGACATTCTTCCCTTGGGATATTTTTGGCAGGACCTTTGCCGGAATGTATAGTTTTACAAGGTGAACCCCCTGTGCAGGGATGTTTTTCTTTTCAGCGTAAACCGTAAGCCTTCTCTGGTTCTTGTAGTCCGTGTATACGAAAGCCCAGTGATCCTGCTCGGCCTTGTTGGCCTCGTTTGTGAGCACTCCAAGGGAGTTTACCATCTGCGGTGTGATGTCCTCATGTTTTTTGACCTTGTCTTTGTCCAGGGCAAGGGGCAGCACCAGCTTTATGACCGATTTTTGCACTGGAAGGACCCACCTGACAGGATTGAACCATACTGCAAGGAGCTTTTTGCCATCGCGCTGCGTGGGATCAGCAAATCTGTGATTGCACCTGTAGTGAAGTTGCACGGTGTATTCATGACCTGCCTTGGTTCTGACGCCATCGAATTGGACCCGGTAATAACCGCCTCCCACGTCCTGGACCTCTGCTTTTTTCTTCAGGTCTCCACTGAAGATCCATGCTCTTGTGAAATGTATGGGCTGATAAAACGGCCCTATCTTTCTGATGAATTCTCTGCCCTGATTCTCCTTGAATCTCAGAGAATAGATGACGTCCATGGCACCATTGTCCTGCACGAAAGCCTGGGTGTCCGCCTCCAGCAAATCCACCGGTGCAGCCATTGCCATTGCGGGCAGAGCCAATGAAAAAAACAATACTGTCATCAGCCGACTTCTCATCTTTTTCTCCACGGACATAAGGTACAGACATTCAAATCGAATGAGCGATTGGATCTGGCTAAGAGGCTATTCGGTAAACTGGTTGAAATTTTTTTCCAAGGAGTCGACAAATGCCCCATCAAACAATATGATGACTTCTTTTTCCGTTACAAATGTCTCCATGTTGAGCACCAGGGCAAAGGTCTTGGAGATCTCTTCTCGGTAGAAATAACGCCACTTTTCGCGTCTCGGAGCCAGCTGTTGCTTTTTGTATGGCTCGCCGAGAAGGTCCTCTACCTGTCTTTTTGTTGTGCGGCCTTCCTGAATTGCTGCCAGGCGTTCGAAGTGAAATTTTTTTCCAAGGGTAACCTTGGGGTCGCTGGTGCTGCATGCACATATGCTACTACCCATAAAAAAAAAGGTGGCCAAAAGTACAGCCGCAGACATAGCGCTTCGAAAAGTCATGACGATCCTCCAGCTGATTCCGCCCTGCTTGCCCTAAGAGTAGTCGTCACGACACAACAAGTCAATTCCCCTGACCCTGATTTCCCACCTCGCCTGCGATCCACAGGTACGGCCCTGTCAACGGCTAGCCTGCCGCGTGGGATTTCCCACCTTGCTTGCCATATCTGTGGCTAAGCTGCAGAATCAGTCAGGCCCCGTCCAGGCCTGAGCGTTCCTTGTGTGCAAACCAGGATTCAGAATCTTGCAGATAGGCGAGGGAATCCTGTATGGACAACATGTGCTGGCGTTCTATCCTGGAAAGCACCTTGAAGAATTCCTTTTCCTGCGGGTTGGTGCAATCTGCGGCCAGGTCACCGTAAAACCTGGAGCCCTTGGCTTCAAACTCTATGCCCTTCTTCATCGCATCGATATCATCCATGTCGTGTTCTTCTGTAGAATTCTTATCGCGCCTGATCTTTTCAAGGACAGATTCGATATTGGTCCCCTTGACCTCCAGAGGCATTTTTTCAGGCCACGCGCCGTCCTTGGTTAGCTTTTCGTGTAAAATCTGCAAACGGCTCATGTGCTCCCTTTCATCATCAGCCAAGGTCTTGAACAACTCCTTGGCCAGTGGATTGCGAGAGCGTTCAGACTCACCAAGGTAGTATTCCATTTCCGATTTTTCGTTCTTCATGGCCAGTTCAATAGATGGAATATAGTCCATTTTTTACTCCTTTGGAGAAAGGTATCTCGTTACTTTGATGAAATCCCAACCCTTTTGGTCAATCCCCCCTGGCAGGATTTTCCAGGTGTTGGAATAGTTGCTTGACCCCTGATTTCGACCGGTGGCCTTTATGGAAATCATAAACAAAGAACTCATAGTTGTCACCTGTTATGGACAGCACCTGTCCGGCACATTCCTCGATGAGATTGGGCAACATGGTGGCCAATCTGTGAAGGGCCGCGAGGGTGCTTTGCCTGAAGGACTCTTCCTTGACAAATTGTGGTAAAAGTCTGGCGTATTCTTCAGACAAGCCGGGGATCCGTAGACAGATCTCGGCGATTGCTTCGGGTGCATGCCAGCCTATGCCCCCGGACTCTTCCGACATCAACCACAAGAGGCTTCGCAGGAAATTGCGTATGCGCTCTTGATCTTTTTCGGCTATGTCAACCGAGATTTTTCCAATGGCCTCCAGGGCGAGGTATATGACCTCGCTGTCACTGTCGTAGGTCAGAGAGAAAAGTTGGCGCAAGGGCGCTTTAGTGCGGCTTGCCCATTGTCTCAGCTTGACCTCGTTACGCATCAGGAGTATTCCCCTGATGATT
>JALVPF010000493.1:0-3996 GCA_027031935.1 Myxococcales bacterium
GGGCCCAAACCACGATCAGTGAGTTCGTTGATGGCCGGGTTCAATTCCGTCACCAAACGGATAAACCAAATCCGCAACACGCCGGGGCGAAAATTATGGCAACGCAATTATTACGAACACGTCATCAGCAATGATGACGAATTGCACAGTGTCCGCCAATACACATCGTGGACAACCCGGCAAATCGGCAAACGGACCGCAACAACCGGGCAACCCTGGGCCACCCTGGTGCCCAAGAGTGGGCAGCCATCAGCGCGGATGCATCCCAATAAGCAATCCGCGATGTAGGGGGTTTCAGTGATCGCTGGAGAGATCGCAGAAACACCTCCCCCACAGTGCCCACAGTGAGGGGAGGTAACATAGGCTCCCCGTATATCAGGTGAAAACCCAAGTCGGCCTCCAGAATCCAATCTTGAGGTATTTTTTCCTGAATAAACCCCAAAAGTGCCTTTCGACGCTCCTGTACACCTAATTTTATGGGGTATCGTCCTCTATGTTCCTCTCGCTAGATCATATACTATGCGGTCTTGCTGACAGCGCGGTATGGCTTCAAATATTATGCTTGCCATCGGTCAGAGGCTGTGCTAGCAATAGCCTTCCGTTTGGCAGGAATTGCCTCGAACCAGCCGAACTCGTTGATTTTTCGAGGTGTTACTATCACGCACGTCGCGTGTGGCGGCCCGTCGGGTGCCCCCTCTTGTGAGGAAAAGGGTTAGGCCGGGCCAAGACGTCCAACGCGGCGGAGGCCCAACCCGAGGAGGTAGAGATGGGCGTCATTTCCATGAAATCATTGCTAGAAGCCGGAGTTCACTTCGGCCACCAAACCAGTCGTTGGAATCCAAAGATGAAGCCGTATATCTTTGGAGCCCGCAACGGTATCCACGTAATCGATCTTCAGAAGACCTCGAAGCTGTTTGACAAGGCATACAAGGTAGTGCGCGACACAGTGGCGAGGGGTGAGAAGGTTCTGTTCGTGGGAACCAAGAAACAGGCCCAGAACGTCATAGTTGACGAGGCCAAGCGGTGCAATATGTTCTATGTGCAGAACAGATGGTTGGGCGGAACCCTTACGAACTTCCGAACCATACGTCAGAGCATCGACAGGCTCAAGGCCCTGGAAAAAATGGAGGAAGAAGGCGCCTTTGAGCGCATGACCAAAAAGGAAGCTCTTCACCTTCGGCGCGAAGCAGCAAAACTCGAACGCAATCTTCCCGGTTTGAAAGAGATGACTCGTACCCCCGGGTTGATGTTCGTGGTGGATCCCCGAAAAGAGCGGATCGCTGTTGCCGAAGCCCGAAGATTGAAGATCCCTGTCATGGCCATCACCGATACCAATTGCGATCCCGATGTGGTGGATTTGCTTATTCCTGGAAATGATGACGCTATCAGGGCCATCAAGCTTTTTGCGTCCAAGGTTGCTGATGCCTGTATCGAAGGCGAGCAGATGTTCCAGGATAACATTACATCCAGGGACAAGGTGGAAAAGAAGAGGGAGAAGCCTGCAGCGCCCAAGACATCCGATGGTTCCGATGGTGGCCCGAAGGTTGAAGTGGTTGGTCGCAGGCATATGCCAGAGGCTGCATTGGCAGGCGAGAAAGAGGAAGCGAAGGAGCCCGAAGAGTCCAAGGAGTAAACTCTGTTCGAGGCTGGCAATATCCTAGATGTTCCTAGACGCAGACATGTGGTGATGGATCTCCTCATGTTTATTGAAAGGCAAGAAAATGGCTATTAGCGCGAAAATGGTAAATGAACTTCGGCAGAAGACCGGAGCTGGAATAATGGATTGCAAACGAGCCCTGGAGGAAACAGGTGGCGATATAGACAAGGCTATTGTCCACCTCAGGGAGAAGGGCATGGCCTCGGCTGGCAAGAAATCCACCAGGGTTGCCGCAGAAGGGAAAGTCGAGATGAAGGTCACGGAAGATGGTCGTGTGGGTGCCATCGCCGAGGTGAACTGCGAGACGGATTTTGTGGCCAGGGGAGACGATTTTCAGTCATTTTGCGCCGATTTGGTAAACAAGGTCGTCACTGGTGGGTCCAGCAATCCCGAGGATTTCGAAGACATCCGAAAACAACTGGTGGCCAAGACCGGAGAGAACGTCGTGGTCAGGCGCATGGAACGTTTTGCGCTCGAAGATGGAGCAAATGGCAAGGTGGAAGCCTACCAGCACATGGGCGGCAAGATCGGGGTCATGGTTCAGGTCCATTGTGATAGTGCAGACGCGGCAGGCAGCGATGGTTTTATAGAGCTATGTAGAGAGTTGGCCATGCACGTTGCTGCAGCGAACCCCCAGTACCGGGTAAAGGAAGATGTACCGGAAGATGTCATTGCCTCTGAAAAGGATATCTACAAGAAGCAGGCCATGGACCAGGGAAAACCTGAAAATATCGCGGAAAAGATGGTTGAAGGTCGCTTGCGGAAATGGTTTGGCGAGTTTTGCCTGATGGAGCAACCCTGGGTCAGGGAACAGAAGATGACCATCACCAAGCTGGTGAAAGATACGGAGTCCAAAATAGGAGCATCCATAGAGGTCAAGAACTTTGTTCGATACCAGTTGGGCGAAGGCATAGAGAAAAAGAAAGAGGATCTGGCCGCTGAGGTACAAAAGCAAATAGATGCCGCAAAAGGCAGCTGATTACTCAGGAGGCCTTTGCCATGGGGGCCAAATACAATCGTGTTTTATTGAAGCTGTCCGGAGAAGCCTTGAAGGGTGAAGATGGCGATTCGGACTCTACCATAGATGTTGACATTCTCGACACCATCGCCGGAGAGATCAAGGAGATCCATTCCCAGGGGGTTCAGATCGGTCTCGTCGTGGGCGGTGGTAACCTCATCCGCGGACTCGCCGCCAGCAAAGCAGGTATAGATAGAACAACCGGTGACTACATGGGCATGCTGGCTACCTTGATAAATTGCATGGCCTTGCAGGAATGCCTCCAGCGACAAGGTGTGGAGTCACGTGTCATGAGCGCCTTGCGGGTGGATGAAGTGGCTGAACCATATATTCGTCGCAAGGGAATCAGGCATCTGGAAAAAGGTAGGGTCGTGTTGCTGGCCGCAGGTACAGGCAATCCCTATTTCACAACCGACACGGCAGCTGCCTTGCGGGCCATAGAACTCAAGTGCGAGGTGGTCATGAAGGCCACCAGGGTCGATGGCGTCTATGACGCTGACCCCCTGAAGGATCCCAATGCCAGAAGATTCAAGCGTCTGACCTACATGGATGTTCTGAAAAGGGATCTGAAGGTTATGGATGCTACCGCCGTGTCTTTGTGCATGGATAACAAGCTTCCCTTGCTGGTGTTCAAGATGACAGAGGCGGGAAGCATGCTCAAGGCAGTCTCGGGAGAAGATATAGGCACACTGGTTGGGCAGTTGCCTGCCAATTAGAAGCTTGCAAGAAGCTATGCTTTTGAGGAGGTACAGGCCATGATCGATGATGTACTCGGAGAACTGAAGCAAAATGGTGAAAAGACAATCGATGCATTCAATCGTGAGTTGGCGAGGGTAAGGACTGGTCGCGCTTCTCTGGCGGTGTTGGAACCAGTCAAGGTCAATTACTATGGGTCAAAGGTTCCACTGAATCAGGTTGCCAGTGTATCGATTGCCGATGCCCGTCTCATTGTCATCAAGCCTTGGGAAAAAGCCCTAATCCCAGAGATAGAGAAGGCCATCAACGTAGCGGAGATCGGCTTGACTCCTCAAAATGATGGAGAGTTGGTTCGCTTGCCTATTCCCTCCCTGACCGAGGAGAGGCGCAAGGAACTGGTCAAGCAGGTTCGCCGGATGGCCGAAGACGCTAAGGTGCGAATGCGTAACCACAGAAGAGACGCCAATGATTTTTTGAAGGAGTTGGAGAAGAACTCAGAGATCTCCGAGGACGACAAGAAGAAGGGTCTCGAACAGGTTCAGAAAGCAACCGATGAGACCATCTCTCGTATAGAATCCATTCTCTCGGAAAAAGAAAAAGAAATCATGGAAGTTTGAGCCAGCAG
>JALVPF010000493.1:4006-9537 GCA_027031935.1 Myxococcales bacterium
CCCATGGCTCCACAAAGAATCGATCGCCGGGCGCTACCGCGCCATATCGGCATTATCATGGATGGTAACGGTCGGTGGGCGAACCAGCGAGGATGGGAACGTACCCGTGGTCACAAGGCCGGTTCCAAGGCAGTACGCAAGGTTGTAAAAGCATGTCGGCGATGGGGAGTAGAGGTCCTTACCCTTTATGCATTTTCTGCTCAGAACTGGGGGAGACCGGATTTCGAGGTCAAGGCTCTGATGGATCTCCTGGCTGAATTCATAGCCCGTGAGTGGGAAGAGATCATGGAGCGGGGGATTCGTGTGGTGCATCTGGGCGAACTCAGAAAAGTGCCGGTGGAGGTCAGAAAACGTTTGCTGTCTCTGGAGAAGGCATCCAGGAAAAACAGGGATATGACCCTTGCCCTCGCTTTGAGCTACGGTTCGCGTGAGGAGTTGCTGCGCGCAAGCAGAAATCTGGCCAGGAGAGTCTCAGAGGGTAAGTTGCTCCCAAGAGACCTGGACCTTTCCACCATTGACAAGGCCTTGTATACCTCCCGTTTGCCTGATCCTGATTTGATCATCAGGACCGGGGGAGAAATGAGGCTTTCTAATTTCCTGTTGTGGCAGTCTGCATATGCAGAACTGTATTTCAGCAAAGTGCTGTGGCCGGATTTCACAACGGAGCATCTGAGACTCGCCATCGTGGATTACCAGAGCAGGAAGAGAAGATTTGGTCTTACGGACGAACAAATACAGGATCGTTTATAACTGCAGGACCCTTACCAATGGCTGAAGACAAAGGAAAAAGGATGAGCAATCTGCTGGCTCGCGTGCTTACGGCTGCAGTGGCAGCCCCCGTGGTGGTGTGGCTTACCTGGATTGGTGGCCTGCCTTTTACCCTTCTCATCCTTGTGGCTGTGGGCATTTCCCTTTATGAGTTTTTAGCAATGGTGGAAAAATCCTCCCCTGTCTGTATTGCCACAGTCTGGATTCTGGGCATAGCCTTGGCCTGGGGCTCAACTACCACATGGTTTTCACATCACGCTTGGATGGTACTGGTTTTGGGGGTGATGATCATTCTCCTCGTCTATCTGTTTTTTCCGGGGAGCGTAGTCAGAGGGGCTGCCGAGAGAGCCGCCCTGTCCATGTTGGCGGTTTTTTATGCGGCAGCTCTTCCCGCCTGCTTGATCCACCTCAGGATGCTCAGGGATGGTTGGGCTTGGGTGCTGCTCGCCATGATCATAACCTGGGGAAGTGATACGGCCGCTTATTTTTCCGGTAGGGCTTTTGGAAAGCGAAAACTATACCCATTGATCAGCCCTGGAAAAACATGGGAAGGGGCTGCAGGCGGACTTTTGGGGTCAGTGCTTTTTTCGTACATGGCCTGGTTAACCTTTTTCCCTGAAATATCCATCATTCATATGTTGATCATTTCTCTATTGGGTGGTGCAGTGGGTCAGATGGGAGACTTGGTGGAATCCATGATCAAGAGAAGCGTTGGTGTAAAGGATTCGGGCAAGCTTTTGCCCGGCCATGGTGGCCTGCTGGATCGCATCGACGCCCTGATCTTTGCCGCACCCATATTGCTGTTTTACGCCACATATATATTGGAGTGGCATTGATGGACATTGAACCTGTCAAGGTGGCAATACTGGGCTCCACCGGTTCGGTTGGAAGTCAGGCAATAGATGTAATGAAAGCATATCCTGAAAAGTTCGAGGTGGTAGGCCTGTGTGCGGGACACAGGGTTGAAGCCCTGGCAGCACAGGTAAACGATCTGGCTCCTTCCATGGTCGCTATTGCGGATGAAGACGAGTACAATAATCTGAAGTCCGCAATCAAGGATCAGTCGCTTAAGGTTGAAGCGGGCATTGACGGTGTCCGGGCTTTGGCCAGCATGCAGGAAGCTGATGTGGTTTTGGCTGCGGTGGTGGGGCAGGCGGGACTGGATGGAGTTCTTGCGGCAGTTCGTGCTGGAAAAAGGGTCGCCCTTGCGAACAAGGAGTCATTGGTCATGGCAGGGGGCCTTGTTATGTCCGAGGCCCAACGATGCGGGGCCAGCATCATCCCCGTAGACTCCGAGCACGCCTCCTTGGCGCAGCTGATGGAATCCCTGGACAGAGAGACCCTGCAAAGAGTGATACTCACGGCGTCCGGTGGACCGTTTAGACAGCGCTCCTTGGAGGAACTCAAGGATATTCTGCCAGAGCACGCTCTGGCTCATCCGAACTGGAACATGGGAGCCAAGGTCACCATAGATTCGGCCACCATGATGAACAAGGGCTTTGAGGTAATAGAGGCTTGCTGGCTTTTCGACATGGATCCCGAGGACATAGGTGTCTTGATTCACCCGGAGAGCTTGATCCATGCTCTTGTGGAACTGACAGATGGAAGCATGATAGCTCATCTCGCGGCCCCAGACATGAGGCTGCCTATCGCCTGGGCTTTGGGATATCCATCCCGCATGGATTTGAAAAACAGGCTGGATTCCTTCTCCGGCCTTCTCCTGGGTGAGGGGGGCATGTTTACCTTCCAGAATGCAGACAAGGCCAGATGGCCTGCTTTGGACATATGTCGACAGGCCATCAAGATAGGAGGAGGCACACCCGCGGCCCTGGCTGTTGCAGACGAGGTGCTGGTAAAGGCTTTTCTGGATAGAGAGATCTCCTTTGCCTCAATAACAGAGATTCTCGGCCAGGTCTTGGAAAAACTTCCCGCTTTAGAGGACCACAACCTGGAAGAGATCTACGAAGCAGGCGAGGAGGGAAAAAGACTCGCTACCGAAATTGCTGAGGCCTATTCATGATCGTACCCAGTCGTGGATCCACCACGTCGAGGCATCATCTTACCGAAAAAGATTCTGCAGCATAGCCACAGAGATCATAGGGCTGTGCCCTCTATGGTGTCACTTGTTGAGAACTTTTTCCTTGAGCAACATCCAGGTTGCTATGGCCGAGCCCACAGTTGATGCGAGTGCAAAAAGATAGCCAAATCCTACTTGAACCGAATAGAAACTGCTGTTCAAGGCAGTACCATCCGAAGTCACGGGTTTGAGAGAGCTTATGCTTACAACTCTTATGAGCATGAATATCAACGCAATGCCGGTGACTGCAGCCTGGACGAAGATAATGTATTTCTCCCGGCTCTGCCAGTGGGAATCCTGGCGCAGATAAACCAATGCGCCAAGGCTGGCTCCCAGGAGCAGCAGAAACCATCCACCGACTTCCAGTCCGGACAAGGAGCCCTGATTGGAGATGCTGACCCACGGAAAAATCGTAAACAGGAACATGCCCACAGCGCTTAGCATGGCGATTCTGTCTGCCTTTTGCAGGTTCATGAAAAAGGTGGCGATGCCATGGAAGATTTTTTTCAAGTCATCCTGTACAGGATTTTTAATGTCCTTTTGCGTGCCATCGTCCCTCTTGAGATCTGCCGCGCTATGAGGGACCGAGTGCTTGCCCCTTTTTTCCCTCAGCTCCCTAAGCTGTCTTTCAATTTCCTCATCTTCTTCATCTTCTTCCTTTTCTTCCTCTTCTTCCTCTTCTTCTCTTGTTTCTTTGTATTCATCTTGCTCAGAGGAAGGGGTCACCTCGGAGAATTCTTCTGAATTCAGTTCAGCGAACTCCCCGGAATCAGCTTGTTGATCTCCTTCGTAATCCTCCCCTAAAAAAGAGGGATCAAGGATAAAATCGCAATGCTGGCAGATGGAGACACCTTCGTCATTTTCTTTGCCGCACTTGGGGCATTTCATCAATAGAACTCCTGTTCAAGTTGACGCACCAAGTCTATTTCATGATTTCCGTCCAGTCAAACCAAGCTTTAGCACCAGTGGTAGACTTTATTTCACGGGAAAAGGAGCGCGCAACAGGGACCTTAGCATTAGTTGGTACACCGCCCTGCGTGGGATCTTGATCCTATATTCTTTACTCAGAGGGTGGGGGTTTTGCTTCATGGCATCCAGGGTACGCATGGCTATTTCCAGGGGCCAGGTTGTACAAAGTCTCAGGCGAAATTCTCCATATGGAAGTCTGCGAAGGTATTCACGGCCAGCTTGCAAATGTTCGAAACAGGTATCCATGAGATAGTGCAGCAAGGGCATTACCTTCTTTTCATAGCCGGGATGCAGAAGGTCTGAGGGCTCTAGTCCCAGTTGAGCGAGGTCTTGTTCAGGAAGATAACACCTGCCATTTTCCAGATCCTCTGGCAGATCCCTGAGTATGTTGATAAGCTGCAGACCCTTGCCAAGGCGGATCCCAAGGGGTCTCAAGGCTGCACCCACCCCCTTCATGGCGGGAAGATGCGCCTCATGAATATCTGTCCAGTACTTGCCTACACAACCGGCGACCATGTAGCAGTATTGATCCAGTTGTTGTTCGGTTCTAAGGGCTTTGACCACGTGACCCTCGGTCGTGAAAATTCTTGCATCATGCAGCATGCCGTCCGTGAGGGTCTTTAGAACATCGCGTGTGGGCTCTGCGTCAACTTCTTTCAGTCTGTCCAGCGCTGCAAAGGCGGTGTGTGCAAGACCCAAAAGTTTCTTTTCTCCATGACTCAGGTTTTCGTCGTGCAACAGTTCGCCCAGTTTGAAGACATCCTTGGCATCGGCATCGACCAGGCGAGCCTGGAAAGCTCGTAGTAGCACGATTCTCTCTTGCAAATCCACGCAGTCCGTGTCCGCGATGGTATCGGCAAGCCTGGCCAGGCTATAGGCCAGGCTGATGGGGTCACGTGTTGCCGGGGGCAAAAACCTAAGGCTCAACCAGAAAGACCTGCTGGTTTCCTTTAGGGCTTGTTTCAGGGCTGGGCCCATGGAAGAGTTTGCAGAGTCCATGAAAATACAAAAGCATGCTGGAAATTCTTGATCAAGGGTTATAGCCTTGTTTGTACCTCGACTAACAAAGGAGATTTCAATGAAGGTTCCATTTTCGAGTTTGTTGCTAAGCTTGCTCCTGTGTTCGCAGGCGGGTGCACAGGATACAAAGCTGCTTAGATTTCCCAGCATGAGTTCTGATTCAGTGGCATTCGTATATGCGAACGACATCTGGCTGGGGCCCAAAAGCGGAGGCCGGGCCACGAGGCTGACCGCCCATCCCGGGCAGGAGTGGTTCCCGAAATTTTCTCCTGATGGAAAATGGATCGCATTTACCGGTGACTATGATGGCAACACCGATGTCTATGTGATAGCCGTCACGGGGGGAGAGCCGCGCAGGCTGACGTGGAGTCCTGATATTTCGGGTGGCGTCCCTGGCAGGTTCGGTCCGGACAACGCAGTGCTGGGCTGGACAAAGGACGGAAAGATTATCTTCCGCTCACGCAGGGATCAGTGGAACGTTTTCATGGGAAAGCCCTTGGTGGTATCGCCCGAGGGCGGACCTGCATCTCCATTGGGGCTTGCTTATTCTGGTCTTTTGAGCCTCTCTCCAGATGGAAAAAAAGTCGCCTTTTGCCCGACTTTCAGAGAGTTTCGAACCTGGAAGAAATACAGGGGAGGTATGGCTCAGGATATTCTCCTCATGAATTTTGAGACTGGAAAAACAGATACCCTCATA
>JALVPF010000494.1 GCA_027031935.1 Myxococcales bacterium
CTGAAGATCAATCCGGCCGCCAAGTTCAGTAAACGATACAGGGCATTGGTGAAATACCTGGAGACTGAAAATCAGACAAAGGCTGCAGCAGATGGCCAGGCGCCGCCATATTTTCAAGAGCTGTTATTGGGACTCTGATCTTGACCGGAAGCCAAAAATGTAGTTTGCTTTCCGGATATTGTAGCTTGTTGCCATTTTCGTTTGAAAATAGAAAACAAGGAGTGGGCCATGGCCTTTTGTCCTTCATGCGGTGCTGAAAATCCTGATGTCGCAAAGTTTTGTGCTAAGTGTGGTCAGGCACTGGTGGTGCCTGATTCTGCTGCTACCCAACCGCAGGCTCCTGCTGCTGCACAGGCGCAGCCGCGGCCTGTTTCACAACCGGCCCCACAGCCACAGGCGCAGCCTCAACCTGTTCCACAGCCAGCTCCTCAAGCACAGCGCCCTGCGCAGGCACAGATGACAGCGAAAAGTGCCTTGGCTTCTCCTCCCGTGCCCAAGCCTTCGAAGGTGCGCTCTGAGCCCGATCCCAATGCTCCTGGTCAGACGCAGTTCTTCATGGCAGCGGCTGGTGTGTCTACAGGCTCCAAGATAAAGCGAATAATTCTGTTCATCATTGGTGCTGTAATAGTGGGTACCGGAATTTTTCTCTTGATCAATTATGGATTTATCAAGAAGGAACCACCGAAGATGAAGCCCAAGGCCACTCAGGGTACGACCATGGAGCCCATGAAAGCGCCTGTTGCACAACCAAAACCAGATGAAGCCGCAACAAAGGATGCAAAAGACGTCAAAGGCACAAAAGATACTCCAAAAACCTCCACCAAGCCCAAGGGCAAGAAAAAGTCCCACTGAGGACCCTTGGTATTTCAGAAAAAGACATTTTCCGACAATGCACCTCGTAACAATCAATAAAGTTCAGTTGTCTTTTGCTGGCGATACCATTCTGAAGGATGTGGATTTTCAGATAAATCGCGGCGATCGCCTGGTAGTAATAGGAAGAAACGGAGCTGGAAAGACCTCCTTGCTGGATATCATTCACGGGAGTCTGCAGCCGGATGGCGGTTCTGTATCCAGGGACAAGAGTCTCAGGGTCGGTTACATGCGACAGATTTCGGAACTGGATGATAGCTCCACAGTGTTGGAGTCAGTCTTGTCCAGCCGATCCGACCTGATGGATATGCGAGCCAGGCTCGCACGTCTGCAAGAGGAGGCAGAAAGCGGAGATTCCAGACTGGTTGCAGCTTTTGGAGAGGAACAGGACCGCTACGAGCGACTGGGAGGTGATGATCTGGAACGCCGGGCGAGCATTGCCCTGGAGAACGTTGGTTTCGATTCATCACAGTTCGATCAATCCGTGGGCCTGCTTTCAGGCGGCGAGCGTAGTCGCCTTGCCCTGGCCAGGATACTTGTAATGGATGCAGACCTTCTGCTTCTCGATGAGCCCACCAATCACTTGGACATAAGGGCCATCGAATTTCTTGAAAGGTACCTTGACGGCTTTAGTGGTGCTGCAGTAGTGGTCTCCCATGACAGGGCTTTTTTCGATGGCTTTGCAACAAGGCTCCTGGCTGTTGAGCCCGGTGGTTTTGTAAAAAGTTATCCTGGTTCCTATGAAAAATATTGCAAGATTCGAGACGAAAGAATGCTCGCACAGGGCCGTGAGTTGGATAAGCAAAAGGTCAGGCTTGCAAAGGACGAGGAGTTCATAAGGCGAAACCAGGCCGGTCAAAAACACAAACAAGCCAAGAGCAAGCAAAAGCAGTTGGATCGAATGGAGAAGGTCCAGGCCCCAGTGCCGGAACAAGGCACGATGGGCCTGCGTTTTCAGGACGTGGAACACAGCGGCAAAGTAGTGTTTTCAGTAAAACACCTTACCTTGCGACCCGGTGGTCAGGCCCTTATAGAGGATGCTTCCTTTCAAATAGCTCGTGGGGAAAGAGTAGGCATCATAGGACCCAATGGCTGTGGAAAAACTACCCTGCTGAAAACTCTCGCTGGAAAGATCGAACCGGAAAAAGGAAAGCTATACCAGGGTTACAATGCTCTCATTGGATATTTTGATCAGGACCTGTCCACCTTGACCACAGGAAGGACGATTCTGGAAGAGCTGGCTGCACATAGACCAGATCTTCCAGAGCAGGCCTTGAGAGACATGGCGGGCAGATTTCTCTTCAGCGGGGATGATGTCTTCAGACCGGTTGAATCGTTTTCCGGTGGAGAGCAGAGTCGCCTTGCTCTGGCCTTGCTGGTTTTGGGCAACTACAACGTTTTGCTGTTGGACGAACCGACCAATCATCTGGACCTTCAATCAAGGGAAGTCTTGGAGTCATCACTCAATTCATTTCCTGGAACCCTTGTCACCGTAAGTCATGACAGGGTGTTTCTGGACAATGTGGCTCACAGGATATTGTCTTTTGAAGGCAGGGACTTAGCAGATGAGGAAGGCAGGTTTTCAGAACTTCGAAAAGCTGGCAGAATAATGCACGACGTCCCGGCAAAACCACGCGTCGAGGACCTCACGCGAAAGCAGGCTCGCCGTGACGCTTTTGCAAAGAGGCAAAGGGCGAAACGGGATGCTGAGAGCAGGGCCAAGCGGATCAAGGAACTCGAAAAAATTATCTCTGAACAGGAAGAACAGATCGAACAACTAATGGCTAAGATGGCTGACCCCTCCATGGCCCTGGACTGGGAGGGACTGGACCGCTTGTCATCAGAAAAAAAGGAATTGGAGAAGGTCCACGAGGACAATATTGCCGAGTGGGAGATGCTCCAGTCCGAGTTGGAGGAATAGATGGAACATGATGACAAGGACGCGCAATCATCACTTGCAGGTTATCAGCGCAAGTACTTGAGGGGCCTTGCCCATCCTCTAAAGGCGCTTGTACAGGTTGGCCAGTCGGGCATTACAGAGGCTCTTTTGAAAGCAGTGGAGTTGGCTCTACATGACCATGAGCTTATAAAAGTCAGATTGCAACGGCCCGAAGACAAAAAATCTTCGGCCAGGGACCTGGCTCAAAGGACCGGGGCCGAGTTGGTGGGACTGGTTGGCCATACTGTCATTCTTTACCGTCGTTCAGAAGATGATCCTAAAATTCAATTGCCATCCAGATGATGTTTCAAGTCTCAGGAGCAACAGGCACAGGAGTTGAAAATGATAAACCAGCTAAAGCAAATGGCCATGCAGCAGGCCATGAAATTGATGTCCAATCCCAAATTCACCAAGCTGATGTCGGACCCTCGCGTGATGAACGCCATCGCCAAGGGGTTTGAAATTCATGGCCAGGTGCGAAACAAGGTGGAAGGAGGCCTGAAGTCATTGGCCGACAGTCTCAACCTGGCTACCAAGGAAGAGTTTTCCAGCCTGAAGAAAAAACTGGGAAGAGTTGAAAACAGCCTGGATGAGCTTCAGGAGCACATCGAAGCCCACAAAGATTGAACCGTGCATTCCACGTGCCAATGGGCCTGCGGCAGCCGATTTGGCACAGGCGGTATGAAAATAGGGCCTGTCTGACTGCTGTGTATTCTAACGCTCTGTTCCCCTTTTAATCTTGTCGCCGAATTTGTCCCTGATGGCATCCATGGTGCGTTCCAGCTTTGTGTTTTTTTCTGAATCCCGGGACAGGAAAAGATCTCCTTGCGCAGGTCCATCAGGGCCTTGAAGCTCGAAAGCAGTCGCACCTACCAGGCGTATGGGGCGACTCAGGTCGAGTCGATCAAGGAGTTGCCTGGCATGATTGAACAGGGTTGTCGAGTCCTGGCATGGCAGGGCTAGTCTCGTATCCCTTGTCGCAAGTTGAAATGTGTCGGAGTAGCGTATCTTGATGCGGACCGCCCGGGCCATGGTGTCCTTTTTTCGCAGGTCCTTGGCTATGTGGCGACATGCATCGCGCACCATATCCTCTACAGCCTCGAATCCGGAGATGTCCTGCTCAAGGGTCCTCTCGTGGCCTATGGACTGCCTGTCCCGTGCCTTGGCAACGACTCTGTCATCCCTGGCCATGGACAGATCGTGTATATGCAAGCCTAGCGAGCCCATGTGTCTTTGAAGCAAGGCCGGATCAGTCTGTGCAATATCTCCTATGGTCGACAAGCCAAGGGCCATGAGCTTTGCCTCTGCCTTCGGGCCCACTCCCCAGAGCTTTTTCACCGGAAGTGGCGCGATAAATTCTCTTTCATGTGCCGATGGCACAATGGTAATGGCATCCGGCTTTTCCAGGTCAGAGGCAAGTTTTGCCAAAAATTTATTGCACGCTACACCCACTGAACAGCTAAGCCCGGTTTTGCTTTTTATCTTTTCCTTGATGGATTCAGCCATGGCCATGGGCGGGCCAAAAAGATATTCGGAGCCGGTCATGTCAACGAAGGCTTCGTCAATGCTGATGGGTTCCACCATGGGACTGAACTCGGACAGAAGGTCCATTATGGTCCTGCTGATTTGCTGGTAGCGTGCCATGCGGACAGGAAGAAATATGCCGTGAGGACAAAGCCTCCTGGCTTTGGACATGGCGACAGCAGAATGTACACCAAATCTGCGCGCTTCGTAGGAAGCGGTGGATACCACTCCCCTGTTTTTCAAGCCCCCCACGATCACGGGTTTAGCCCTAAGCTCGGGATTATCCATTTGCTCTATGGATGCAAAAAAGGCGTCCATGTCAACGTGAAGGATTAGTCGCTGTCCGGAACCTGTCATCATGCGGGAAGGTTCAGGAATTGCTCGGGAATCTGTGTCTGATAGTTTTTATTCAGGGACATTCCTGGTTGCATACATAGATGCCGCTTCCACAGTCAGTTGCCTGGTCATATCCACATGTGGTCGAGCAGTTGCCATCTGGGCAGGTCATCTTGCAGGGTTTGGTAGAATCGCAAATCATGGTGCAATCTCCACCCGCGCATTCCATGTTACAAGTGGCACCAGCACATTGTGAGGTGCAGCTGCCTCCGGCACAATCAATGTTGCATGTACCTGCATAGCAATTTGTGGCACAGTCTCCGCCGGAGCAGGTGGTATCGCATCGGGTGCCTGAACATGAATTCTGGCAGCCCTTGTCGCAAGTGATGTTACAGGTTGATCCCTCTTCGCAGTTATTCTGGCAGGCAAATTGACTACAGTCATATTGACAGCTTGCACCGGATTGGCAATAGTTCATACACCCGGAAGCATCGCAGGTCAGATTGCAATCGTTTTCGCATGTGCAGGTGTTGCCAGTGCAGACATCGTCTGTAGTATTGTTCCCCCCGTCCGAACTTCCACCACAAGCAGAAAAAGACAGCGCCAAAGAGAATAACAAGCTTACCCAGAGAATTTTCATTTTTTTCCCCTTTTTTGTCAGGTATTGCCAGTTTTGAATTTTATAAACCTTCTTTTTACATAAGCATCCTTACACAAGGATATTGAAGAATCAAGTTCGTTTAGCCTTTGTCAGACGCCCCGTGTGGTGGTATTCATAGAAGCCGATACGGACGAAAGCAAACAGGAGATAGATCATGGAAGAAGCTGTAATCGTAAGTGCTTGTCGAACTGCCATTGGAGATTTCAATGGCAGCCTGAAAAAGGTTCCAACCAAGAAACTCGGTGCCATAGTCATTACCGAGGCCATCAAGAGAGCCGGTATCGATGCCGAGATGGTGCAGGAAGTGATAATGGGTTGCGTCCTGCCCCATGGTATGGGGCAAAATCCAGCTCGCCAGGCTGTATTGACCGCAGGTTTGCCCTTGCACATAGAGAGCCTGACCGTCAACAAGGTCTGTGGGTCAGGCCTCAAGGCAGTCATGCTGGCAGCACAGGCCATACAATGTGGCGATGCCGAGATAGTGGTGGCAGGTGGCATGGAAAACATGAACCAGGCTCCTTACATGTCTCCCCGTGCAAGAACCGGTTATCGAATGGGTGATGCTCCCTTTGTAGATGCCATGGTACACGATGGCTTGTGGGATGTGAACAATGACATGCACATGGGAGTGACCGCCGAGCACATAGCCGAGAAGTTCAATATTTCACGGGAGGAGATGGACCGCTTTGCCATGAGATCCTATGAAAAGGCTCTCGCTGCCCAAGCAGGGGGCAAGTTCAATGATGAAATCGTTCCTGTCACCATTCCACAGAGAAAAGGTGATCCCGTGGTTTTCGATAAAGACGAGATTCCCAGAGAGACCACGATGGATGTCCTTGCTGGTATTCGTGCAGCCTTCAAGAAGGGGGGTATGGTGACGGCGGGAAACTCTTCAAAAATTTCAGATGGCGCCGCAGCTCTCGTGGTCATGTCCAGAAAAAGGGCAGAGTCTATGGGATTGAAGATCATGGCGGTGATTGGTGCTCAGGGCGCTGCCGCCCAGGATCCCATGGACGTGCTTGTCACTCCAAACCTTTCCATTCCCAAGGTCTTGAAAAAAGCCGGCCTGACTATCTCCGATATAGACCTGCACGAGGTAAACGAGGCTTTTGCCGTGTCCACTGTTGCGGTCATGAGAGAGATGGGTATTCCGGAAGAACTCCTCAACGTCCATGGTGGTGCTGTGGCTCTCGGTCATCCTATTGGTGCATCTGGTGCAAGAGTGCTGGTAACTTTGCTATATGCTCTGAAAGACAGGGGCCTTAGACGTGGAATGGCAAGTCTTTGCCTGGGTGGTGGTGAAGCGGTGAGTTTGATTGTGGAACTACAATAATCTTTTTCACGGAGAATGATGAAATGCCCAAAGACGTTGTGATATTGAGTGCAGCCCGCACAGCTGTGGGGACTTTTGGTGGAACACTGAAAAATGTTTCGGCCGTCAGGTTGGGAGAGCTAGTGGTGCGCGAGTCCATGAGGCGAGCTAACATCGAACCTGAACAGGTTGATGAAGTGGTCATGGGCTGTGTGCTTCAGGCAGGTTTGGGACAAAATGTGGCGCGGCAGATGGCCATGCATGCTGGAGTTCCCAAGGAGATTCCTTCCATGACCATCAACAAGGTCTGTGGTTCAGGCCTTCGAGCCGTCATGCTCGCTGCCCAGATCATCAAGGCTGGGGATGCGGCTATCGTTGTGGCTGGCGGCGCAGAGAGTATGAGCATGGCTCCCTTTGCAGTTCCCAAGGCCAGGTGGGGGGCGAGAATGGGGGACTCGGGCTTTGTGGATATAATGATTCGGGATGGGCTCTGGGAGATTTTCAATGACTATCACATGGGATTGACTGCAGAGAATATTGCAGAAAAGTACGGCATTACCAGGCAGCAGCAGGACGAGTTCGGTTTCGAAAGCCAAAAGCGTGCTCAGGCGGCAATAGAAGCAGGAAGGTTTAAAGAAGAGATTGTCCCCGTGGTCATTCCCCAGAGGAAAGGTGATGCATTGGTATTCGATACGGATGAACATCCGAGGCAAACAACCTTGGAAAAAATGGCTGCTCTAAAGCCGGCTTTCAAAAAGGATGGTACCGTAACAGCCGGCAATGCATCTGGCATCAACGATGGTGCAGCCGCCATGGTGGTTGCATCATCAGATGCAGCGTCTAAACTCGGAGCGCAGCCACTGGCCAAGATCCGTTCCTATGCTGCAGCCGGAGTGGATCCCGCATACATGGGGCTGGGCCCTATTCCATCCAGCAGGAAGGCCATGGAAAAAGCAGGGATCACTGTGGGTGATTTGGATCTAATTGAAGCAAACGAGGCTTTTGCCTCTCAGGCCCTTGCTGTGGCTCGTGAGCTGGAGCTTCCCCTGGACAAGACAAATGTAAATGGAGGAGCCATAGCCTTGGGTCACCCCATCGGAGCTTCTGGCGCACGAATTCTTACGACCTTGCTTTTTGAAATGAAAAAGAGAGAATCCGGCATGGGTTTGGCGACCTTGTGCATCGGTGGCGGTCAGGGATGCGCCATGGTCGTGGAGCGGACATAGGTCACGAGGACACTTGATACATAAAGCTTGAGATCGATCCTTGTATTGAGACAACTTCTTGAGACATTATTTTTTCTTGGATCTTGTATTCTCTTGAGTATAAAGGGTAAATCAAATAGCTTTTTTTGGCATAGGTGTTGCTTTATAGTGTTGCAATCTGATTTAGAACGGTGAATATCCACCAAGCAGATTGAGGAGAAAGGAACTAAACATGAGCCACGACGCAGATGTGGAAAAACTTTTGGACTTTGCAATCTCAGAAGAGCAGGGGGCTGCCGATTTCTACAATGGCTTAGCAGCCAAGATGAACAACGATGCCATGAAGAAGGTTTTCGAGGGTTTTGCCAAGGAAGAACTCGGACACAAGGCAAAGCTGGAGAATATAAAATCAGGTGAAAAGACCTTCTCTGGTGGTGCCAAGCCCATGGATTTGAAGATCGGTGATTATCTCGTGGAGGGAGAGGTAAGTCCCGATATGGATTTCCAGGACGCCCTTGTCATCGCCATGAAAAAGGAAAAGGCAGCATTCAGAATGTATACGGATTTGGCTGCTGCAACCAATGATGCGGGTCTCAGAGAAGTTCTTTTGGGTCTGGCACAGGAAGAGGCAAAGCACAAGCTGCGTTTTGAAATACAATACGACGAAGAGATCCTGACCGAAAACTGATTCCTTTTAATTTATTGAATCAAGATTCCAACTGAAATGACGTCTTTACATACATCGTAAAGACGAAGGGAGAGAACCATGTCCACGAAAGAACTACAGGAAAAAATGCTTGATAACATGAGAAAATGGCAGAAGATCGAAGACGCCTCAGTGGCATCTACGGCAAAGATTATCAACGAGACCACCAGCCCTCTGCTCAGGCTTGTAATGGAGATCATCCAGCATGACTCGCGCATGCATCACCGTGTGCAGGGATTCATCGCAGATTCTCTGGAAAAATCCATCTCCCTAAACCCGGATGAGATGTCGAAGGTTTGGGACAACGTGGAAAAACACATAGAGATTGAGAAACGCATGGTTGGATATACGGAGGAGCTTTTATCAGCCTTGAAGGGGAAAAAGATGCTCATTCAGGAATATCTTCTCAACTATTTGAAAGAAGACGAGAGGAAGCATGATGAGCTGCTCGATACCCTGAATAAGGTCAAGAAGGGGATGTACCCTTACTCTTGATTTTCCACCTCGCGTGCGATCTCTGCGTCGAGACTTCGGAAACAATCCTCGACGTATAGAACATACGACTCCGGTTGTTTCCTCGTCTCTCCTTGACCTCGCAAGCGATCTGAAAAATCATTTATTAATTTCCACCTCGCGTGCGATCTCTGCGTCGAAGCATGGAAAACCCAAGCAAGAAGCCCCTTTCGTAGGCCCGCGGCAGGCGTAGCTGCCCGTTTTTTTTAGTTTCGCGACTTACCTCGAACGACATGCTCCTAGTAATGCGAATAAAGCTAACAGTTACGTATGTAGGTCCGCGCAGACGGTCGGGGGCCCCAAGCCTGCGCGCAGCGTATGCGAGCACCGCCGGGTAACGCGGCTAAATCTTTAGTCCTTCAGCTCGTCATGTTTCAAAAATCACTTGGATGTCATCCGGTGTGACAAAGTTTACCTGGGTGTTCTTTTTTGAAAAGCTTTCGTGTTCCCTGCTGTTCACAAC
>JALVPF010000495.1 GCA_027031935.1 Myxococcales bacterium
TGACACCCTGAGGTACATGCGCAAGGAGCCCATACATCGCAAGTATCATCACAACGACTTGACCTTTGGCATGCTCTACGCACACACGGAAAACTTCATCCTTCCCCTGTCCCATGACGAAGTGGCGCAGGGAAAAGGCTCACTGTATGACAAGATGCCGGGTGACCACTGGCAAAGGCTGGCAAACCTGAGATTGCTGTATACCTGGATGCTTACTCACCCGGGGAAAAATCTCCTGTTCATGGGAGCCGAGTTCGGACAGGGCCGCGAGTGGAACTTCGATTCGTCTTTGGATTGGCACGAGGCTTGTGAACCGGAACGAGCCGGACTGCAGAGATTTGTAAAGGATCTCTTCGGCCTTTACCAGCGCTCCAAGGCTCTGTATGCACGTGAACTTTCCCCCGAGGGATTTCACTGGATCGACTGCAACGATTCTGACAGCGGAGTAATCTCTTTTCAGCGATGGGGAGAGGGTCAGGAAATGCTCGTGGTTTTGCATTTCACTCCGGTAATTCGGCCCGGTTATCGCATTGGAGTCCCGAGACCGGGCTTATGGAAGGAAATCATCAACACCGACTCGCACATCTACGGAGGTTCCAACGTGGGAAACAATGGGTCCATTTTCTCAAAGGATGAGCCGCACCACGGCCATCCATGGAGTCTTGACCTCACCCTGCCTCCCCTGGGAGGCATAATTCTTCAACCAGCATGATCCCCTGACTACTTTCCTCAGGGAGCCCGCACGTACACGATTACTTATTGATGTACATCGGGAAGTGTTTCCATGACATCCAGAAATGCATGGACAACATCAGGATCGAACTGCCTGCCTGCACCGTTTTTGATCTCCTCCATGGCCACGGACCTTGACATGGCTTTTCGGTATGGACGGTCCGAGGTCATGGCATCAAAAGCATCTGCCACTGCGATTATACGTGCCTGCAATGGAATCTGCTCTCCCCTGAGCCCATCCGGATATCCACTCCCGTCGTACCTCTCGTGGTGGTGAAGAACGATCTCCTGAGCCTCGGACAGAAACTTTATGGGGCCCAGGATAGTATCTCCAAACAGGGGATGATTGCGAATGGCTGTCCATTCATCCCTGGACAACTCCATGCTCTTGTGCAGGATGGTGTCAGATATTCCTATCTTTCCAATGTCATGCAAGAGCCCGGCATAGTGCAGGATCTTGCGATCGCGTCCCTTCAGGCCAAGCTTCTCCGCCACCACCAGGGCATAGCGTGTGACCCTCTCGGAGTGACCCTTCGTATAAGAATCCCTTGCCTCCAGCGCCTGGGCCAGGCTCCTGATGGTTTCGTAATAAGTCTGCTGGGTGTGTTCGAACAATCTGGCATTTTCGATTGCTATGGCAGCCTGACTGGCCAAAACCTGCAAGACCCGCTGGTCTTCTGGAGAAAAAGCGTCATCGTCCACCGATGCCAGTTCGAAGTATCCTATTATCTTGCTTCCGCTTACCATTGGCACGGCTATGGATGAAGTTCCCTTCGAGCCAGCGTCGCTTTTGAGTTCATGGTTCAAGTGCGATTCGCCGAGCCATCGCTCTTCGTTTTTTTCGTCATCCAGCAGTCTGATGGCACATGATGACGAGTTGAGAATCTCACATGTCATGTCGATGATGGAGTTCAAAGTCTGGTCCAGGTCCAGGCTGGAGGTGATGGTCCTGGATGCTTCCTGCAGGGTCTCGAGTTCCTTGACCCGCTGCTTGAGATCAAGGTTGGCCTGCTCTATGCGATTGGCATAGTCCCGAAGCTCCACATTCATGCGTGCGATCTCCTGCACGTTCTTGTCAAGCTGCTGTCTCTTTCTCTCCAGCCTGGAATGCATCTCCGCGTTGTAAAGAGCCTGGGCAGCCCAGGAGGCAAATGTCGAAAACAGTCTCAGGTCTTGTTCGGAAAAAGCGCCTGGTGTCTTTGATTCGGCATCGAACACACCAATGACATCGCCACGGACTATCAAAGGTGTAGCCATCTCACACCGGCCCCCGGCAACGCCTTCGATATAACCTCCGTTTATCCTTACATCAGGCACAAGCACCGGTTGACCGGTAGCCAGCACACGCCCTGTTATGCCTTCTCCCACCTGAATACGAAGGCCGGATTCAACTTCTTGTCTATAGCCCAGTGCCGCTTTGACCACGAGTGCAGGAGAATCGCCCGGAGGATCTTCCCGTAGCAGTATGGCGCAATGATCAAAATCGAGCGCCTTTTGGGCCAATGACAACACCTCTTCGAGCAGGGAGTCTAAAGACAGGTTACCCCCCATCTGTCGGCCCAGCCTGGCCAGGAGAGCAAGCTCGCTCAGGCTCTTTTCCAACTCCTGGCTGCGCCTGGAGAGTTTCTGAACCAGCCTGGCGTTCCTGATTGCCGTTGCCGCCTGGTTTGCAAATATGCGGAAAAGGTCCAGATCCGCCTCCTCGAAAGCATCCTCTGTCTTGCTCTCGGCATCCAGAACACCTATCACCCGATCTTCCAGCCTCAGTGGTGCTGCCATCTCGCTGGATGCCCCCTGAACCCCCTCCACGTAGCCTGCCCATTTGCGCACATCGTTGACCAGCAATGGCTCACCGTTTTCAAACACATGGCCTGTTATGCCCTCACCAGGCCGGGCCTGAAAACGTTCGACCATGTCAGGTCTATACCCTCTGGCAGCCTCGATCCTGAGCGCACCCGTGCCCGTGTCGAAAAGCAATATTGCACAGTTGTCCAGGTTGAAAATATCCTGCACACTGGTGAGAATGGTATCCAGGAGTTGAGCGGGATCCAACTCCGAGTTCATTGCCCGGGCCGAGTCGTTGATGGCGGCGAGTCTACGGATTATCTCTGACACTTACCGCAGCCTCCACCCCCCTGGGTTACAAAACGAGTCACAATAACTCGTCAGATGACACAAGCCAAGACAATAGTTATTGTAGGGTTCAATATCAAGACCAAATCCATGTGCCTTTTTTTCTTGACCATCGCCTCAAGACTTGGAATACCATATCGCAAATTACCTTGGCCCAAGTGCCTGCAAATGCGACATGATTGTATTTGGCGCGTCACCACCAGGAGGAAGAATAAAATGAACATACCAGCCGAACTGCGTTACTCCAAAGAGCACGAATGGGTCCGTGTGGAAGGAAATGTCGCCGTGGTTGGCATAACGGACTTCGCCCAGGAGGAACTAG
Organism: Myxococcales bacterium; assembly: GCA_027031935.1. Classification (GTDB taxonomy): domain Bacteria; phylum Myxococcota; class B64-G9; order B64-G9; family B64-G9; genus JALVPF01. The sequence continues at coordinate 3,188 of JALVPF010000495.1, forward strand.
GTGACATCGTGAACGTGGAACTGCCTGACGAGGATGACACCTTTGCCATGGAGGAGGCATTCGGTGCGGTAGAATCGGTAAAAGCCTCCAGCGAAGTTTTCTGCCCCGTAGGTGGCAAGGTCCTCGAGATAAACGAACCGCTCTTTGACACGCCTGAAATCCTCAACGAGGACCCATACGATGAAGGCTGGATGATAAAGCTGGAGATGACCGATTCATCAGAATTGGATCAACTGATGGACGCTGCTGCATACCAGAAGTACATTGAAGAAGAATCCAAGTAACCTTTACGAAGGGCAAATACCATGCGCTACATCCCCCACTCCAAAAAGGATGTGCAGGGGATGCTCCAGTCTGTAGGCATTGATAGTGTTGACGATCTCTTCAACACGATACCAAAATTCCTGCGCCTGGGCCGTCCTCTGAACCTGCCGGAACCACTTGACGAATTCGGACTTCAGAAGCTGCTGCAATCAATTGCTGATTCAAACAAGGGGGCGACAGACCCATCCGGCATGTTCATCGGTGCCGGGGCCCATGCCCACCACATTCCTTCAGCAGTGGATCAGCTACTCTTGAGGGGCGAGTTTTTCACCGCCTACACCCCCTACCAGGCCGAAGTCAGCCAAGGAACTCTCCAGGCAATATTTGAATATCAATCCATGATGGCCGAACTCCTGGGAGTGGATGTGGTCAACGCCTCCATGTACGACGGCGCTTCGGCCACGGCAGAGGCCATGCTCATGGCTCTCAGGATAAAAAGAAAAAAGCCTGGACTGCTGGCATCGAGGGCACTGCACCCGGAGGTCCGCCTGGTTTGTGAAACCTATCTGAGTGAACACGAGCCGGCGATGGAGGAAATACCCTTCGGGAATGAAGGAACCACGGATCTGAAAATTCTGAAGGAACGCCTGGATGAAAAAACCGCCGCGCTTGTAGTTCAGCAACCCAACGCCCTTGGATGTCTGGAGCCCCTGGATGAAATATCCAGCCTGGTGCATGACGCACAGGCCTTGCTCATAGTCGTGGTGATGGAACCCATCTCCCTTGGCCTGCTCAAGGCTCCGGGCGCTTTGGGTGCAGACATAGTCACCGGGGAAGGAATGGGTCTGGGCTCCGGGCTCAATTTCGGTGGGCCCGGCCTGGGTCTTTTCGGTACTTGCAAGAAAAACGTCTGGCAAATGCCCGGCCGCCTGGTGGGAGAGACACAGGACAAGGATGGCAACAGGGGATTCGTGCTGACCATGTCAAGCAGGGAACAACACATCAGGAGAGCACGGGCCACGTCCAACATCTGCACAAACGAAGGTCTGTGTGTTTTAGCTGCGGCAATTCACCTGTCGCTACTCGGCAAACGTGGCTTTACGGAGATAGCCGAGACCAACGCGGCAAATGCCCAACAGGTAAAATCCTGGTTTTCCGAAGCCGGTGTGAAAGCCCTGTTCGACACTCCCTTCTTCAACGAGTTCTGCGTACAGGTTGAAGGCGACATGGACGCCAAGCTCAAGAGTCTCGCAAAGGAAGGAATCATCGGAGGACTGCCCTTGCGAAGATTCTACCCCGAGTTGGACAAGGGCTTGCTGATATATGTGAACGAAATGGTCAGTGCCCATAAGGCAAAAAGGCTGGTGGAGGTCATTTCGTCATGAGTGAACAAGGTAAGAAAACAAGTGCCGGACTCAGTGGACTGATCCGAACGGAACCACTCCTGTGGGAACACTCACGCCCGGGTCGTCAGGCATACAGCCTTCCCAAGGCCTTTGGTGAAATCCACGAAGTGAGCAAATCCATACCCGGGCACCTGCTGCGCATTGAAAGCGCGCAGCTTCCCGAACTGGATGAACCAACGGTTATCAGGCATTTCACACGGCTTTCGACCTGGAACCACGGTGTGGACAGCGGCATGTATCCCCTGGGATCATGTACCATGAAATACAACCCCAGGATAAATGAACGCACCGCCAGGCTGGAGGGCTTTGCTGCTTTGCATCCCTATGTCCCTGAAGAATTGAGTCAGGGCGCCTTACGCCTCATGGCCGAGCTGGCTGATTATCTTGCGGAGATCTCAGGCTTCGCCGGCGTAACGTTACAGCCTGCAGCCGGGGCACAGGGAGAACTGACCGGTATCAAGATGATCAGGGCATTTCACAAGGACAAGGGAGATGCCCGTAAAAAGGTCCTGGTACCGGACACAGCCCATGGGACCAATCCAGCGTCCTCCCATCTCAGTGGCTACAAGGTCATAGAGATACCTTCGGGCCCGGACGGCATCCTGGAGCCTGAAGCGGTGGAAGAGGCCGTGGATGACCAGGTGGCAGCCCTCATGGTCACCAATCCGAACACGCTGGGCCTGTTTGAACAAAACATCGCAAAAATCGCAGACATCTTGCACGCCAAGGGTGCATTGCTTTATTGCGACGGGGCCAATCTCAATTCGCTAATGGGCATTGCCAGACCGGGGGACATGGGCATCGACGTGATGCAGTTCAACCTCCACAAGACCTTCTCCACTCCTCACGGTGGTGGCGGTCCCGGCTCAGGACCGGTAGGAGTTGCAGAGCAGTTGAAACCATTTCTTCCAAGCCCGGTAGTGGTGGCGGATGGTGACAAGTATAGGCTCGATTACGATCGCCCCAAGTCCATAGGTAAGGTAAAGGCCTTCTATGGAAACTTCGCAATAATGGTCAGGGCCTATACCTACATCCGGGAGTTGGGAGCCGCAGGTCTCAAGCGCGCCACCGAGATGGCGGTTCTCAACGCAAACTATGTCAGGGCAGGGCTTGAAGACACATACGATCTTCCATACAAGGCCAGGTCCCTGCATGAGGTTGTGTTTTCAGACAAACACCTAGAGGAATTTGGCGTGACGACCCTGGACGTGGCCAAGCGACTTATAGATCACGGCTTCCACCCGCCAACGGTTTATTTTCCATTGGTAGTACATGGCTCCATCATGATCGAACCCACCGAGACGGAATCCAGAGAAACCCTGGACGAGTTCATACGGGCCATGAAGACCATAGACCAGGAAGCCAGGACTAACCCCGAAGAACTCCACGCAGCTCCTCAGCTTACCCATATCGGCAGGCTCGACGAAGTCCAGGCAGCAAGAAAACCAGTGCTGACCTACCGGCAAGAGAAAGATACAGGCAAGGGCGATCAATAGGGAGAGTTGTTGAATCGAAAGGCCCTGATGGTGGGGCGAGTTCCTATCATGAAGTAGAAACCGAACTGAAAGTGTATCTTTCCATCATCTTCCACCAGGCCCCTTGGAGGATTGGGAAAAGGAGAGGCGTCCTTGAAGGACTGAACCGCCACATCATCGAAAAACTTGACGCCACTGGAACGCACGACATCCACGTCAAGCAGTTTTCCTTTTGGATCCAGGGCGATCTCCAGGAGTGTCTTGCGATCCTTGACCCCGTAGATGTTTCCATAAGGATCCCTTCGCATGTACTCCTCTCCCACCCTCGGGCTCCAGTACTGACTGACACCTCTCTTGACCCTGTTGAAAAAGGTTGCGTACTTGAACTCTCTGCTGTTCAGCAGAGTCTCTTCACCTTCAGGTACATCCTCCACATGATCGTTTGCAGGAGCGCCGGAAACCATGTCCAACTTGTCCAGCGAAGGCTGTTTGTACATGGCAACGGTGGAATCCTGCTGTCCCTCGTCACCTGACGAGGATTGTTTTCCATCTGAAGGACTTCCAGGATGAATATTCAAGCGCTTGGAATTACCCTTTAGTTCGTCCGTTGCACTGTAAGAGGCCAGTTTGCCCAGCTCCAGGTCAAGCTTGAGGCTCAAGGCATCCCTTCTGTGCAGGTCAGGAATTTCGAAGGCCCTTGCCTTCTCGCCCTTGGTGGAATTTTTCTCCCCACGCTTTTTCGTGATTAGCGCTATCTTGTCCGCACCCTCCTGTTGGACCGGTTTGGACGGACGAAGCCTCTTGTCATCTGCCATGGTGGGTTTTGGCTGCGCCACCTGATAGTTATAGCGACGGAACCTGCTTATGGATTCCTTTTTCACATTCGTATTGTGCTCGCTCAAGAACCTGGCATCCTTTGGTGGAGAGTCATCGGGCGTTGGAGCCACATCCACCACCTGCCCTTTCAACTTGTCGGGTTTCTTGGGCTCAGGGGCCTTGGGCTCCTCTTCTGTTTGCGGTTCTTCGTGAACTTTCACCTTGGGAGCCATTTTTCTGTTGTTCTGAAACTGGTCCGGGTTCATGGCGATCAGAGTGACCTCTGTAGCCTCCTGTGATGGAGGTTTGGGAAAGAGGTCATTCCAGAAGCGGTACATGGCAGGCAGGATGCCGGTGAGCAAAAGCTGCAGGTGTATCAAAATCGCCACCACGGCAGCGATGATGATGGGTTTGTACCTGTTTTCCCTCTTTTGCTCCTGCATGACACCTTTCCTGCAACAAGCCCCTACACCATATGATAACAATGCTGGGCATGCACGTAAAGACAAGCATCACTTCTCTGATTTTCCAACTCACCTGTGATCTCTTTATCCATGCTGCAGAATCTTTTTCGGTAAGGTCCGGCCTCGACGTGAGCAAGCCACGACTGCGGACGATTCTTTGCATCTCCGTGACCTCACAAGCGATCCGACCTTCAATCTCTGCTCTGCCAGACCTGAGGTAAACAAGTCCGGCATCCTGCCCGAACAAAGTTTGTCCATTGATTTATCCATTTTTATCCAATTAGCTTGACAAGAACCCACTAAATGGATAAATATGGACAATCTAATGGAGATCCAATGGATTCATTGTCAAAAACACAGATTACGCCCGAGCTACTCAAGATCATTGGCGAGATCGATGAGTTTAAGGGGCGTTGGGAAGCGCTAAGTAATCTGGCCCCGGAACGTCTGTCTGCGCTGAAACGCATTGCAACGATTGAATCGGTGGGATCATCGACGAGAATTGAAGGCGTCAAACTTACCGATGACGAAATTGAGCGGCTTCTCTCAGGACTGGATGTAAGTTCATTTAGATCTCGCGACGCAGAAGAAGTTGCAGGTTACGCTGATCTGATGGAGATGGTCTTTGAATCCTACGCCGACATCCCATTAACTGAAAACACCATCCGTCAACTTCACGGGGTTCTGCTCAAGTATTCGCACAAGGATGAACGCCACAGGGGCAACTACAAAACGCTGTCCAACAGTGTGGAAGCCTTTGACGCAGAAGGCCGCAGCCTTGGCGTGGTATTCGAAACGGCTACGCCCTTTGATACCCCACGGTTGATGGAGGCCTTGGTCAGCTGGACCAACGAAGCCACTGAGAAAAAAGAACATCACCCACTACTGATGATTGCAGTTTTTGTGGTGCGATTTTTGGCGATTCATCCATTTCAGGATGGCAACGGTCGCCTGTCCAGGGCACTGACTACGCTTCTGCTGCTTCGAGCCGGTTACAAGTACGTGCCGTATAGCTCCCTGGAAAGAATCGTCGAGGACAACAAGGACGAATATTACAAAGCACTACGCAGAGCCCAGTCCACCCTGGACAGAGACGAATCTCGGCTTATAGATTGGCTCACTTTTTTCGTTCGCACCTTGCATCGACAAAAGGAAGTTCTCGACCGAAAAGTAAAACAAGAAAAACTCATGGCTCCACTGCCCCCGCTTTCAGAGAAGATAATGGGTATTGTGCGCGAGCACGGTCGGGTTACAGTGAGAGAGGCAAGGGCCATTACGCAGGCCAAGCGAAGCACCATAAAGCAACACCTCAAGCAGCTCGTCAAAGCAGGACATTTGACGAGGCGTGGTCAAGGCAGGGGAAGTTGGTATGAGAAGGGAGGTTCCTCATCATAGAAGGCCGGAAAGCTTTGCCGGGTTTGGAGGAAGTTGAGGACGCATGGATGGCGAAGTACTTCGACACGTTATCTCTATCTCACCAATTGGGGCTCCTTTGCCAAACTCGACGATTGGACGATAAAAAACCGACAATTGGACGCATCGCAACTTGCAATTAGACGAAAAAAATATTACGCTCAACAGACATGAAAGAGAAAGGATTATTTCCCCGATTCCTGCGTCCACGGATTGAGGAGGCGCTGCTGGATTCCCCTGTGGTGCTGATCCACGGGCCACGACAGTGCGGCAAGACCACGCTGGCCCGACTGGCGGGAGATGACGCCGGGTTTGCCTATTTTACCTTCGACGACGATGTGCAGCGGGCGGCGGCCCAGGCCGACCCGGTGGGCTATGTGGCCGATCTGCCGGAACAGGCGGTGCTTGACGAGGTGCAGCGGGTGCCGGAGCTGTTCACCTCGCTCAAGACATCGGTAGACAGCCAGCGAATCGGCAAGCTTGGGCACCAGA
>JALVPF010000496.1 GCA_027031935.1 Myxococcales bacterium
ACTGTGATGATACCAACGCTGCCATCAATCCCGCAGCGGATGAAGCCTGCAACGATATAGACGATGACTGTGACGGTGTGGTGGACGAAGGCTTTGACGCTGACGGCGACGGGTACAAAAGCTGTGGTGCAAACGCAGACTGCGATGACACTGATCCCAACGTTCACCCTGGCGCTACCGAAATCTGCCAGGACGGTGTGGACAACGACTGCAAGGGTGGAGATGCAGAGTGCGGTTGCATCGATGCAGACAAGGACGGCTACCAGGACGCCAATTGCGGCGGCGATGACTGTGACGACAACAACCCCGCCATCAATCCTGGCGTGAAGGAAAAATGCGATGGATTGGACAACAACTGCGATGGAAACGCAGATGAGGGCGACACCTGCGACACCGGCATCGAGGGCTGCAACTGCTCCACCGGCAAGACCCAGGGTGGCGGATTGTTCCTTCTCGGATTGCTGCTCGGACTCGTGGCTTTGAGACGCCACGACAGCTAGCACCTGAGAAACAAGAAAAACAAACTCCCGCCACCAAAGGCGGGAGTTTTTTAATTGGAAATGTCATGTCCTGTCTACCATGGTTGACAAAGCTCGCCCACCAGGTTTCCAAGCTTGGAAAGATCCATCTGGCTTCTGTGTCCGCCGGCGCAAAACCATGGTTGGCTGCCTCATTGGCGACTGTAGTCAAGCAGGAGCGCTCAGTGCCCCTGGTTTGGATCCTTGCTGACGAAAAAGCCGCCGAACAGGCATACAGCGCAGCTCAGTTCTATCTCGGCATGCATGACGGCTCCCTCTGGGATTGTCTCACACAACCAGTGTGCCGATTTGGCCTGCATCAAATGTATCCTTATGAAGATCTCTCGCCAGATCCCGATATCATGGCCGAGCGCCTGGCCTTGCTGTTTCGCCTTGTCCACGGAGATGCACCAAAGCTCATCGTCACTTCAGCACAGGCAATTGCCAGATTGACCATGCCCAGGACCACGATTGATTCCGAGAGTCGATTAATCCTCAAGGGCGAGGAGGTGGATCAAAGAGAACTCAAGGAGTGGCTCATCAAGGCCGGATACCTGAATGTTCCCATGGTGGAAGAGACTGCCAGATTTGCTTCGCGCGGTTTCATCATGGATATATTCTCTCCCCTCCTGTCTGCTCCGGTGAGACTGGAATGGTTTGGGGACGAAGTTGATTCCATTCGCACCTTCGACCCTGAGACCCAAAGAACAATAGAGCACTTGGACGAGTTGTACCTTGGGCCGGTCAGGGAGATTCTCCAGGACACCGAAAGCAATCGCATGGCCATCGAAGCTGTAGAGCGCCGTGCTGCGGAACTCGACATGGTCTCCCACAAGGTTTTACCACACCTGAGAAGGCTAAAGGATGGCATCAGGTATTTTGGCATGGAGTCACTTCTGCCAGCATTCCATCAACACCTTGACTCCCTGTTTGATTACCTGCCAGAGACATCACCTTTTCTCATCGACGATGCCGGCCGGATCATCCAGAACCTCTCTGAAGTATGGGAAAAAGCAAACACCATATACAAAGAGCTTGAAGCTTCAGGAGAACTCGCCTTTGAGCCAGAGACCATGTTCGTCTCCCCGGAGCAATTGCGCCACCAACTGCACAAGGCCAAGGGCTTATGGACGGGTCTCATCCACCAATCCATGAAGGAAGTCGATCTTGGAAGCCAGGAGACAAGCTCACTCCGTGCAAAATTGGCTGAACCGGAGAAAGACACTGACCCCCTATCCCCCCTGGTGGACACATTGAAACACCTGAGACGTGAGGGAGTCACCTGCATGATAAGCGCCTCCAGTCACGGGAGGTCCGAGCAACTTGCACAGATGCTCCGCTATAGGGGTCTTGCCGTGAGGACCGAAGACGAGCCTTTCCATCTTGAATGGCTGGACATGCACAATCCCAACCTGTTCGCTCGCATAGTCCCGGGGGAAATAGAATCCGGCTTCACATGCAAAACCTTGGGTATCAGCATAATATCCGATGGTGATATTTTTGGAAAAGCACCCAGGCGAAGCAGACGTCAATCCACACGGAGACAGGTGCTGTCGCTCAAGCCAGGTGAACTGGTTGTTCATGTGGATTTTGGCATTGGACAATTCCAGGGCCTGGTAAAGCTACAGGCAGGTGATACAGAAGCAGATTTCCTGCTGTTGACATACAAGGACGGCGACAAGCTTTACCTGCCCGTGACCGGAATGAGCCGTATAGAGCGTTACAACGCCCCTGAGGGCGCTCTTCCGCCTCTTTCCAAACTCGGATCAAAATCCTGGGAGAAGACCAAGCAAAAAATCCATCAGGCACTGTTTGAAATGGCCGACGAACTGGTCAGGCTGGAAGCAGCCAGACGGGCCAAGCCTGGCATGGCGATGGATCCTCCCGGCAAGGCTTATCACAACCTGGAAAAATCCTTTCTTTTCGAACCTACCGTAGATCAACGCAAGGCCATAGACGAGGTGATAGAAGACCTCACAAAGCCAAAAGCCACAGACCGCCTGGTGTGTGGTGACGTTGGTTTTGGAAAGACCGAGGTGGCAATTCGTGCTGCATACCTGGCAACCCTCGCAGGAAGACAGACTATGATCCTGGTTCCCACCACGGTTCTGGCTCTTCAACATCTTGCGACTTTCAAAGCAAGGCTCGACCCCCTGGGTGCAAACGTCGCCATGCTTTCGCGAATAGCCTCCACTGCAGAACAGAAACAAATATTTGAAAAATTTTCCACTGGTGAACTGGACGTGTTGATAGGCACCCACATGCTATTGTCCCCAAAGGTTCAACCTGCCAAGCTAGGTTTGTTGATCATAGACGAAGAACACAGGTTCGGTGTCAAGCACAAGGAGAAGATCAAAAGACTTCGCTCAAACGTAGACGTGCTGACAATGACAGCGACCCCATTGCCTCGAACTCTGCAGATGGCACTTTCCGGTATAAGAGATATCAGCATCATAAGAACCCCACCCCCCGGGAGGCGTTCTGTAAAAACCCATATCAGCAAGTTTTCCAGGAGAACCATCGCAGAGGCCATAAGGAGGGAAAAACAAAGAGGTGGACAGGTGTTTTTCGTTCACAACTTCGTCAAATCCCTGCCTGCCATGAAGCTCTTCATAGAACAGACCGTACCAGAAGTGAGCATAGCCATCGCCCACGGCCAAATGGGTGAACGAAAGCTTGAAAAAGTAATGGCCGACTTCGTCAACAGAGACATCGATGTCCTATTGAGCACTTCCATCATAGAATCCGGTCTGGATATTCCTTCGGCAAACACGGTGATAGTCAACAGGGCGGACAGGTTCGGACTCGCACAACTCTACCAGATCAGAGGACGGGTAGGACGAGCGTCCATAGGCGCTTACGCATATTTTCTCATCCCGGGAATAGACAGCATCACCGCTGATGCCAGACAGAGACTGGAAGCACTGGCTGAGAATACGGACCTTGGCTCCGGCTATGAGATAGCCAGCAGAGACCTGGAAATACGCGGGGCCGGCAATCTTCTGGGAAAGGCTCAATCTGGTCACATAAAAGCCGTAGGCTTTGGCCTGTACAGCAGGCTCTTGGAACGAGCTGTCATGGAGGTAAAGGGTCAGGCGACCAGCGACAGTCCCGATCCGGAAATCAGCTTGCCTGTTCCCGGCTATCTACCTGAAGAATATCTCCCGGATCTGGATCAACGCCTGGATATGTATTCCCGCCTTAGCAGGGCCATACAGCCGGAGGAAGTCTTCGACTTGGAAAAGGAGTTGAAAGATCGTTTTGGCGCCCTTCCTCCACAGGTCAAAAACCTGCTTGAACTCAGCATTATCAAAACACATCTTCGGCATGCAAATGTAACCAGGCTGGATATGAAACAGGGAAATCTAAGGTTTGCCATCGATACAAAAAGCAGGTCTGCCAATATGGACATGATCGTCAAGCTGGTCTCGGAACAGGCCGGGCAGTTCAAACTCACCCCGGAAGGATACCTGCTGGTGGCCATGAATGCCGACCAACGACGTGCTCCCCTCGCCCTGGCAACAGAGCTGGCCAGGCAATTGGCACTCATGACTCATCAACCCGCTGCCGTCCATTAGACCAGCAAAGATTCTATAAAAAAGGTAATGGTTCAGCGTCTGTTTACCGGTTCGAAAACAGGCTCGCTGATATTCGAATTTGCGCCAATGGATACATGCCTGACCAGATTTTCCAATCGGACCCTGGCTTCATCTTTGGCAGAAGTGAAGTTTACGCCGAACCCATAGCCTGGCTGTGACCACATGACTCGTCCCGGAAGCTCGATGGCGTCGTCTTCTCCAGGGGGATAGAGCTGAAACAGGATTTCCCTGTCAACATCAGGGGGAGAATCCGATGCCACGAACATTCCGCCAAAAGAGAGGTTACGCGTAAAGTGAAAGACGAAATCCTCGGAGGACTTATATGTAACCTTCAACACGGCCTCGTACCGATCAGATGCTCTGGCGGCCTTGTTATCATTATGCTGAAACAGCTTTTCCCGCCTGGCAGCCAAAAGCCTTTCTCTTTTTTCGATTTCTGAAGGCAAAAAACCAACACCCACACTCAAGCCTTGCTCCGTATGTCTTCTCCACAATACAACGGCCTTGATGAGATAATGCTCCTGGCTTTGCCTGAACCCTACGTCAAGCTCAACCAGATCCTCTTCGGAAACAAGACCGTCCGTGTCGATGATCAAACCTCCATAAGGGCTCTCGGAGAGGTAACGTCTGGAAAGGTCGCTTCCATCTTTCAGCTGAACATTTACTTTTGCAATTGCACTCATGAAACTTTTTTCTGGCATTCTGTCCTCCCCCCAATGTCATGATCACAAACTGTATACAAAGGACGAGACTCAGGTCAAGAGCTTCTGTAAATCAAACCGAAAATCTCCATACAGATTCCCCGAATCCAGCAAATCCATAAAACCTTTATCCAACGGGCATCTCCACAAAACAGGCTCTTTGGACTCCGGATCCATGAACTCCAGGGCGAAAGCGTGCAAAAAGAACCGATCTCCCGGTTTTTTAATACTATTTACCGCCCCATACAAACGGTCGCCAAAAACCGGATGACCCATGTATGACAGGTGAGCCCGGATCTGATGTCTCGTTCCGGTAGGGATTTTTATCCTGCACAGTGAAAAACTCTCCGTAGTGCTGATGGGCTCAATATGGGTCACAGCTTGCCTGACACCCCTGAGCTTTCTGCTTCCATCGTCCACCCACACCCTCGCAGAGCGTCTGTATCTTCCCCCCAGGGGCTTGTCCACAGTAAGGGGTTTTTCCATCTCACCTTCAACTATCGCCAGGTACCATTTTTTCACCTGGCCGGAACTGAAAAGCCCTCTAAGGTAATCGTACTTGTCCTGGTTTTCGGCTGCCAGCATTATTCCGGAGGTGCCTTGGTCCAGTCTGTGAACAATGGCTGGACACTCTTTTGGGCCAACGCTTGCCAGGCAAGGATGCTGTTGTACAAGCCATGCGGCCAGGGATTTTTCACCAAACACGTGCATCCCAGCCGGTTTTGCCAGTCCCATCAAGCCCTTGGCTCTATACAAAACCGACGGGAAATCGGGCGGATCAACCGTCCGGGTCATCATCGGAAAGTTCCTTGACACCACTGCTTGCAGGATGGGTGCTGGATTTTTCTTCCCTGTCGTCTTTCTTATGGTCTTTTCCTTTTTCTTCTTGAGCTGGAAAAGCGAATGGGCCACCTTTCAACTGCACGATAAACCACCCACCATTTACAAGCTCCCACAATTCGTCCAGCTTTATTTCTTTGACAACAGTGGAAGGCATCAGGAAATACTTGAGAAAGACCTTCACCTCAGCCTTTTTACCGGTGCTGTCCAGCTTGACCTTCCTTGTCTCCCACGAGGTGATGCTCAGGTCCTTTTTCAAATCCTCGAGTCGATCCCTGAAATCAGCGCTAAAATCAGGGGCCACGCGAACAGCCGCGTCCTTGTTGTATTTCCACCTGAGGTTGTGATGAAACCTCTTGACCACCGCAGCAAGATCATTGTCCTTTGGCCGAGTGACGCTTGCGCAAGCAGACAGCAAAAAAACCGGTACGAGCACTGCGGCCAGCACGAGTTGACGGACGAGTAAATGTCGTGATACGCCACATGACCGGAGGTGATATTCATGACCGAATGTCTTTTCTGCAAGATCGTGGCGGGCGAGATCCCTGCTGAGCAAGTCTACGAAGACGATTTCTGCGTTGCTTTCAGAGACATCCACCCCGCCTCGCCTCAGCATGTGCTCATCATCCCCACAGAGCACATCCCTACTCTCAACGACATCGATGGGGACAACAAGGCCATCATGGGTGCAGTCTTTGCCGCTGTTCCCAAGATCGCAAGCACGCTCGGAGTGGACAAAAGTGGCTACAGGCTCGTCGCAAATTGCAACGCCGACGCTGGGCAAGAGGTCTTCCATATCCATTTCCATCTCCTGGGTGGACGCCAGTTGGGGTGGCCGCCTGGGTGAGTTTTGAGAAAACTTGCAAGCCTTCACGAACTACTTGGCTTCTGATTCTTCATCATCCTGGGTCAACAAGTGATAACTTACCGCACCTGCCGAGTGAAAATACGTCAACACAAAACCCTGAACCAAAGACAGCAGCATCAGCATATATACAAAGACCAACCAACCGGCGATGGTAAATTGCCATCCGAATCCCTTACCTGCCCCCAGTCCGGTATCAAACAACAGAGCCCACAATGGGAAGAGATTACCTGGAGTGGAAAGCAATATCTGAGAATACTGCCCACCCCCCGCCAAAGAATCCACGAAGCCTATAAACCCAAACGCAGCATGGACAAGATATGAAAACAGCCACATCAGGACTACCGCTACCAGAGCCGACGCCAAAAGATTCAAAAAGTACTTCCCTGGCTTTTTCTTTATCAGTTGCCACAGGTGCTTTGCAGCTCCAATCACCCCACGACCTTCCAATGCCGGGATATATGAAAAAGTGGACAAGATCATCACAACCCCAACGGCGACCGCCAGCATGGCCAGCAAAATCACTACACCAAAGCTCACTCCATAAACCAGCGGTCCGGCATAAGGAATTCGTGCGATCAGGTGAAAAATTCCAATGCCCACACCCAGCACCAAAATGCCCACCACAAAAGCAAAAGGAAAGGCCACTACATCGAAAAGCCGCTGCTTTACAAACCCGGTCGACTCATCCAACGCCAGCCTGCCACCATGAATCATCTCACGATCCGACTGCCTGATGGCAACAGCCAAGCCGACGAACATGCAGGCAAAGTACATGACCGCTCCCACTATTAGTCCTGCGATGGCAGCAATCCTGGAGTTGAGCTTCAATGACAACCACATGACACCCATGAGCAAGATGCCGCCCACAAAAACTCCCGCTGCAGACCAGATGGTCTTTCTCAGGTCCAAAGGAGCTTGCAGGGCGTAGAACAGATCACGGAAACGGAATTTCTCTCCACTTCGACCACAGCCTGCATATGGGACACCCAGCTTCATATCGCCTAAAGGATTTGAGACCTTGTGCCCGGACGCAGCCTTGGGCTTCTTGCTCTTGGGCTTTTTCTTTGGCACTGCCTCTTGCTCGGACGGCTCGTCATCGAAGGACTCTTCATATTGGTCCTCGTCAACACCGGCTTGCTCACCGCTGTCAAGCGCATCATCAGCGCCAGGATCAGTGCTCTCATCTATCCAGCTGTCGTCATCAAATGATTCATCCCCTGCAGCGGGCATCTGCTCTGTGCGAGGTGCATCCTGCAAATCTCCGGCTTTTGACATCTGAGGAATGGTTGAAGCGACCGACCGAGATTCGTTGTTTTTTTTGGGTGGCTTGACCTTAATGGCAAAACCACACTTGGAGCACTGTACGGTAGAACCCTCTGCTGGAATCCTGCTGTCATCAAGGGTATGAACCGTTCCACAGGCCGGACAAAAAAATCGCATGAAATCCCTCCTTGCAAGCCCCCCAAACACCATATGTTTTATAAGGAAACCACCCACACCCATAAGTGTCAACGTTGTTGTGCAAGCTCTGATTTCCTCGCTTGCGAGGTGGGAAATCAGGGTGCTGCTCAAATCTCCCACACTATTGAATCAGATTTCCCAGATCGCTTGTGAGGTCACGGAGATGCAAGGAATCGTCCGCAGTCGTGGATTCACCACGTCGAGGCCTCACCTTACCGAAAAAGATTCCGCAGCATCGACACAGAGATCGCAAGCGAGGTGGGAAATCACGGTGCTGTCACTGTCCTTGACAACCCACTGTAAAAGAGTGAATTATTTCGGCTCCGGCCGGGTCAATCTTCCTGTTGGCGTGGCTGTGAAATGAAAAGGAGAAACAAGCATGTGCTCCTCGGCCTCAGCACCCAAGGCCATCGTTGAACTTCAGGTACCATTTCACGATCTGGACCCAATGCAGATCGTCTGGCATGGCAACTACCTGAAATACTTTGAACACGCCCGGCAAAAGCTGTTCGACAACAGCGGTATCGATCTATATCGTGTTGCCAAGGAGCAAGGATATATCTTTCCCATAGTAAAAACATCGGTCAAATACATAAAACCCCTGCGCTTCAGAGACAGGATCAGCGTCAGTGCTCAACTCAAAGAGTCAAGACGCATGATCGTGCTGGAGTTTACCATCACGCGGCTGTCGGACGGGCAGGTATGCGCGCGCGCCACCAGTGAGCAGTTGGCAGTCCGTGCAAGCGACCAGAGGCTTCTTTTCAATATCCCCGACAAAATCCGCAATGCTCTCATGGGGATATCCTCATGATGTCCACTGTACAGGCCAAGTCTCTGCGTCATGCATTGGCCGCTGGAAGCGAAAGACTGTCAGCCTGGGCAGATCTCCTGGATCGCATCAACGTCTTTCCCGTGGCCGACGGAGACACGGGGAGAAACCTTGTGATAAGCCTCCACCCCCTAAAGGACAAAAGCCGGAGCACCGGCAATCTCGTCGAGTCCTTGCTAATGTCAGCCAGGGGAAACTCTGGAAACATTGCAGTAGAGTTTTTCCATGGTTTTCTCACCAACTCTCCAGAAGAAGATCTTCCAAGGGCGGTAAAAAGCGGAAGAGACCTTGCGTGGAGTGCGGTAAACAACCCCCTGCCTGGCACAATGCTGTCGCTGTTTGATGCACTGGCAGAGTGGCTTGAGCTTTCTCAAGCTCAAGTGGCTGACGAAAAACAGGTGGATTCTCTCCTGGATCACCTCGAGCAAACTGTTTGCGACACAACCAAAGAACTTGAAGCACTAAAGGCAGCGGGGGTAGTGGATTCGGGCGCACTGGGCATGTTCATTTTTTTCGAAGCCTTTATCAGCCATCTTCACAACAGGCCGAATTTGCAAAAAAAGATACCAGAACGATTCAATGGCCTGCTGTCTATACAGGATGGTTTTGCAGGTAGCGTTGAGACGGGCTTTTGCGTGGATGCCTCCGTTCGCACAGATGCAATGAACAGCCTGGTTTCCGAGTTGGAATCCATGG
>JALVPF010000497.1 GCA_027031935.1 Myxococcales bacterium
GGCTTATGCTTATCTTGTCCTGCGAGTCAGTGTGGCCTTTCAGTCCCACTGAAGTTGTCATCGTCCTGTTCGCAGAAATGGGAATCTTGTTGAGCATCACATCGATGTTACAGAATTGTGCCTGGATTTCATTGAATATGGCGTCCAACTCCCCAGGATCCAGTCTTCCGTCGCTGTTGGTGTCCCAACGCATCCGACGACGAAAGGACTCTGCCCCTCTAGGGAAGGTCACCTGAACAGATATGTATAGACTCCTGCCTTTAAGTAATCCCCTCATGATCTTCGTGTGAAATCCGGCGTGGGCATGGACAAGGATGGAAAACAGTAAAACTACAAGAAGTGAGATTGTTGTCCTGCTATTCGGAAACAATGCGGAACTCGACCCGTCGGTTTGCCTCCCTACCCCTTGCGGTCCGGTTCGAGGCAATGGGCTTGGATTCACCATAGCCAATGGACTGCAAACGTTCAGGAGAAATTCCATGGCGCTGGATCAAATGTTCTTTGACCGCGTTGGCTCTCTGTTCGCTCAAGCGTTGGTTATACCTGTCAGATCCCCTGCTGTCAGTGTGCCCCTCTATGGAGACCTTCATGTCAGGGAAGTCCTTGAGCACCTGAGCCACATCTGCCAACAGCCTGTATGATCTAGGCAAAATCTTCCACTTGGCAGTCTGGAAGTAGACTTTCTGCTTGATCTCGATCCGCTTCTTCTCCCTATTGATCTTGACCAACTTGTACTTGCGTGGACAACCTTTTCCCTGGGGGCTGTCAGGAGGCCCAGCCTCATTCGGACATTTGTCTTCCGGATTGGGATAATCCTGGATACCGTCCTTGTCGTTATCCGCATCCGGGCACCCATCCTCATCCTCGAAATTATCCTTGTCCTCGGCAACGTTCGGGCACTTGTCGGTCTTGTCTGGGATACCATCGTTGTCATTATCCAAATCTGGGCAACCGTCCTCATCCTGGAAGTTGTCCTTGTCTTCAGGATCATCCGGGCATTTGTCCTTTGGAGGATCATCTGGGATTCCATCGCCATCCCGATCGGAAGTGGGACAACCCTTGGTTTCAGGAGGACCAGGCTGGTTGGGACACTTGTCTTCAGCCTGAGGGTAATCCGGAATCCCGTCCTGATCGTTGTCGAAATCAGGACAGCCATCTTCATCTTCAAAATTGTCCTTATCCTCTGCATCATCAGGACACTTGTCATCTACGTCAAATATGCCATCTCCATCCCGATCCGCTTTTTTGATCACTGCGACCTTTGGCGGCGCCTTTATCAGGACCTTCTTCGGTTTGCATTGAACCGAATTTTCCAAAGCCCTCTTGGCTGCGGCAATGGCGATTTTGACATGCTCGCTTGCTCTGAGCCAATTTCCCTCATCGAGCTCTGTCTCGGTAAACTCGGCGTTGGTCTCTGCCATGGCCAAGTCCCTGGGTGCACATTTGATAGCATTTTGCTCATCTCTGGCTTTTGCAATATCCCGTTTCACTATCTCCACATCTGCACGTATCTTCGAGCCTGACACACAAGCAGTCATCGAGCCCGCCCATACGAATACAGCAGACCACGTGGCAATTATTTGGAGTATCCGATTCGATCTCATTTAAGATCTCCCAAGCCCGACAAAGGAACCCGCCTCAGTCATCATCTCCGGATTTCATGGCTTTTTCGCGAGCAGCAGTTGCATGAAGAAGGGCCTTTCTAGCGAAATCAATGGAATACTCAAAATCCGAGGTTCCCCATTCTTCACGCGCTTTGTGTAAATACTCCTTGGCTGCGGTATAATGATAGATGGCTTCCGGGTTCTTGCTTTCCGGTGCCCCAGCAGTCTTTGCATTGTGCAGTGCAGTGTCTGCCTTGACTATGGTATGAGTTGACTCCACGGGACCGCAAGCTTCCAGAACAAAAGCCGACCCAAGCATGAGAAAAAAAACTATAGTGAGGGCATTTTTCATTTCTTGACCTCATTCACCATGGCCCCAACGAGAGGCGAAATGACACTACTTGAACACAATCCTCTGATTTCCAAACGTTTTTATCAGCGCACGGCAAAGTGTGTCAAGAAAAAACCCTGCGTGAGTATCATGGCGTTTATTTCTGACACTATGCTTTTTCAGGCCCGGGTGAAGACAGAGGCGGTTTATCAGGATCGCCTGCGGAGACTTTAGAAGGTGAATCGTTCTCGGGAGATTTTTCTTCACCTTCATTGTCGGCAGTCAAATCCGGCACAAAAAACGATTTTTCCATGCTGCTCGGAACCTTGACGGAGATAGGTGGCGAAAAGGATGAAGCAGGATTTGATGCAGATTCAGCCACAACCCTCGATGCACGTACAAGTTTTCGTCCTTCAACCTCAAAAAGTGTAAAAATGAACAACCAGCCACCTAAGACAAGGGGCAGAGAAAATGCAAAAACTGCCAGCAGGTCTCCGGAAAAAAGAGATGGAGCGTCTTTCCATTGAGCCCCATCGGAGACATGAAACAGCTCATCGGGAAACCATAAAATCAATGCGACCAAAGCAACCAAGGCAATAATTACCACCGCTATGGATGCAAATAGGCCAAACCACCTGCAAAAGGACACACCTATGAAGTAACCCAAGGCTCCAGCTACGGGTAATGCAAGCAGGGAGCCAAGGATATGCCAAAAAGTAAGGGAAGACGAATCAAAGAGGTACAAGGTGCTCCACGCTGGATACACAATGAAAAGATAAGCCCCCAGGGGAACCATGACGGTCAGGCCGGTGACTGCGACTCCCATCAGATGCAAGCCCATCCAACTCCCGCCAATCTCGAGAACTTCATGCCTTGCAGTAAAGGCGACCAAAGTCCCCATTACCAGGCAAAATATGATCATCAGGAAAACGACAGCGTACCTCCCTCGTGATTGGTTCCGCGTCAGAGATTATTACACACCATGCAAGGAGAAACAAGATCAAGCATTGAACATGTTCAAGTGCGGGGTCGTTCTCTCCAATACCAACGCATTTCGACAAATATTACAAAATTTATAATCATGGACGACATAAATAATGCTTGTTAGAATTTACGCTCAACAAGTTCAAGGAGTGGGAATCATGCTTCGTTACCTATCTATTCCTGTTTTGGCTTTTTCAATATCCATTCTCGTCAATTCTTGCAGCACCTATGGATCCATAAGCGACCACTGCGGCGATGATGTTTGCGACGGACAAGAGACCTGCGAGAAATGCCCACAGGACTGCGGTCAGTGCCCATTTTGTGGTGACGACACTTGTGACTATGGCGAGACCTGTGAGACATGCCCGCAGGACTGCGGTGCCTGCGACCTTTGCGGCAACGACACCTGTGACCATGGCGAGACCTGCGAGACATGCCCACAGGATTGCGGTGCCTGCAACCTTTGCGGCAACGACACCTGTGACGATGGCGAGACATGCGACACTTGCCCACAGGATTGCGGTGCCTGCAACCTTTGCGGCAACGACACTTGTGACTATGGCGAGACATGTGAGACATGCCCACAGGACTGCGGTCAGTGCCCATTTTGTGGTGACGACACTTGTGACTATGGCGAGACATGTGAGACATGCCCACAGGACTGTGGTCAGTGCCCTTTTTGTGGTGACAACACCTGTGACGATGGCGAGACTTGCGAGACATGCCCGCAGGATTGCGGTGCCTGCAACCTTTGCGGCAACGACACCTGTGACCATGGCGAGACTTGCGAGACATGCCCGCAGGATTGCGGTGCCTGCGACCTTTGCGGCAACGACACCTGTGACGATAGCGAGACATGCGACACTTGCCCGCAGGACTGTGGCCAGTGTCCTTTTTGTGGTGACGGCACTTGCAACAATGACGAAGATTGCATGTTCTGTTCCACCGACTGTGGAGACTGTGCACCTGTTTGCAACGATGGCAGATGCGAACACGGCGAAAACAACACGAACTGCCCACAGGACTGCCCGGAAGCATTCTGCGGAAACAACTGGTGTGAATTTGGAGAGGATCAGCTCAGTTGCCCATCAGACTGCGGAGATGGATACTGTGGCGACGGATTGTGCAATACAAGCCATGAAACCTCGGCCACATGCGCCTCCGACTGCTACTGTGGTGATGGAGAATGTGATCCTGCCGAGTCTCTTCAGGTATGCCCCTGGGACTGTGCCACAAGCTCCACATGCAACAATGGAGCCTGTGAATCGGGCGAGAACCAGGCCAACTGCCCCAATGACTGTGGCCCCGGATTTTGCGGTGATGGAGTCTGTACTCCCATGGAAAACAATTCTTCCTGTGCCGTAGACTGTTTCTGCGGTGATGGCACTTGTGATTTGGATGAAACAGCACAGTCATGTCCGTGGGATTGTCAAAGTGTTCCTGTTTGTGGTGATTCTGTATGCGCTCCAGACGAGAACTCGCTGTCTTGCCCTGCAGACTGCACCATGGGTTACTGTGGCGATGGACTCTGCGAATACCAGGCAGGAGAGAATATCGGCACCTGTGCTGTGGACTGTTACTGTGGAGATGGATACTGCAATCCTCAAGAAAATCCCTTCAATTGCCCGTGGGATTGTACAGCGCCAGCTTTCTGCGGAAACTCCATATGCGAGCCGGGAGAAAATACTGCCTCTTGCGAGCAGGACTGTGGAACTGGCTACTGTGGAGACGGTTTATGCAAACCCTCGAATGAAAACCACAACGAATGCCCTCTCGATTGCTGGTGTGGAGATGGGGTATGCGATTGGTCAGAAGACGCAGGCTCATGTGCCGAAGACTGTGGAGGGATGCCCGAGTGCGGCAACGGCAGATGTGAACCATTAGAAAATCCCATATCTTGCGAAATGGACTGTGGCTCAGGATTCTGTGGAGATGGGTATTGCGAGGATCACGAAGACCACAGCAACTGTGGTATTGACTGTTGGTGCGGGAACAAGACCTGTGACTCCATGGAAGACACAAACAACTGCAACCTGGACTGTGGCGCCGGGCCCATTTGCCCAAACGGGGTTTGCGAGCCTGGCGAAAACTATGTCACCTGTCAACAGGATTGCGGCGCAGGATTTTGTGGTGACTCCATATGCGAGCCTGTGAATGAAGATCACAGCAACTGTAGTGTTGACTGTTGGTGTGGAAATGGCACCTGCGACACCATGGAAGACGCAAACACCTGCAACCTGGATTGCGGTTCGAGCCCCGTGTGCTCAAACGGGGTATGCGAACCTGGCGAAAACTCCGCGACCTGCCAACAGGACTGCGGCTATGGCTATTGTGGTGACTCGGTATGCGATCCCGAACACGAAAATCACAGCATTTGTGCCGCAGACTGCTGGTGCGGCGATGGCACCTGTAGCCTAGACGAAGAAGGCATCTGCCCCCAGGATTGCGGAGGTACTTGTGGTGATTGGTGGTGCGATCCTGATACGGAGACGAACGCCGATTGTGCTTCTGACTGCTACTGTGGAAACATGACTTGCGACTCCGACGAAGACGCCCAGTCATGCCCTGGTGATTGTGAAAATGGATGGTGCGGAGACGGCGTGTGTACTACGGACAACAACGAAGATTCTTGGTCTTGCCAACCAGATTGTTTATGTGGGGATCACATCTGCGATCGATCAGAAGACCAGTGGATATGCCCTGCAGACTGTTCGTCTCAAGAATTTTGTTCAGACGGATATTGTGATACACAAAAGGGAGAAAACCAGTTCAACTGTCCTGTTGATTGTGGTTCTGGCTATTGTGGAGACGGCGTCTGCAATCCCGGAACAGAGTCGTCACTATCGTGTGAGCCTGACTGCCACTGTGGAGATGGCTTGTGCGAACAAACCGAAAACTCCTTGCAGTGTCCAAGCGACTGTGCGCTGCAGCCATCGTGTGGTAACAACGTGTGTGAAGATGGAGAAAATGCCGTGCTTTGTCCCATGGATTGCGGCTCAAGCTACTGTGGAGATGGCTTGTGCAATCCTGACATAGAGTCATCGCTGTCATGTGAGCCCGACTGCCATTGCGGAAACGGCTCCTGCGATCCGGGTGAAGATGAGTGGTCGTGTCCCACTGACTGCAGCCTGTTTACGGTTTGTGGCAACATGGTATGCGAACAAGGCGAAAATCCAGGCAACTGCCAACAAGATTGTACTCCTGGATTCTGTGGTGATGGCTTGTGCGATATCAGTTCAGAAGACTCCTGGACCTGCCAATCCGATTGTCGGTGTGGAAACGGCTCCTGTGACCAGGGTGAAGACCAATGG
Source organism: Myxococcales bacterium (assembly GCA_027031935.1). Classification (GTDB taxonomy): domain Bacteria; phylum Myxococcota; class B64-G9; order B64-G9; family B64-G9; genus JALVPF01. The sequence goes on from JALVPF010000497.1 coordinate 6,231, forward strand.
TCATGCCCCACAGACTGTGCGCTGACATCTCAATGCGGCAACAATGTGTGCGAAGAAAACGAAAATCCCCTCACCTGCGATCAGGACTGTGGCTCAGGATATTGCGGTGATGGTCTTTGCAATCCCAACAGCGAAGGAACCTCGTCTTGTGCTTATGATTGCAGGTGTGGAAATGGCACATGTGACCAGGGTGAAGACGAATTGTCGTGCCCCACAGACTGCGCACAGACACCTCAATGCGGCAACAATGTGTGCGAAGAAAACGAAATCCCCCACACCTGTGATCAAGACTGTGGTCCTGGATATTGCGGTGATGGTCTTTGCAATCCGACAGGCGAAGGCACCTCGTCTTGTGCATATGATTGCAGGTGCGGAAACGGTTCATGTGACCAGGGTGAAGACGAATGGTCGTGCCCCACAGACTGCGCACAGGCTTCCCTTTGTGGAAATCAAGTTTGCGAACAAAACGAAAGCCCTATTTCCTGTCAACAAGACTGTGGAAATGGGTATTGTGGCGATGGGCTATGCGAACAGGGGGAATATTACGACATTTGTGCGTCTGACTGCTGGTGCGGCGATGGAATATGTGATGTTTTGGAAGAGAACACTTGCGCCACAGATTGCAACTAGGCCTCCGATTTGACTCAGAGATCCCAATAGCCAAAATGACGGGTCATGCCAAACTGGCTCTAAAATACTCTATCAGTATTGGGAGGTAATCCCTCAGAGGTGGGCAACTTATTTCGCTTTCGGACAAGTCCTTCAGCATGTTTGTTGCGTTGTAAGTGACAGAATACAGAACATGAGGCATGAGTTCTGCAGGTATACCAATAGCATCGCCCACCTTTTTGGACAAGGGCCATACCTTCGGTTTTGTCAGGAGTCGAAGCAATCTCTTCACAGGCCTTGGAACCCTGGGCCCCGTAAAACCCATCTCATCCAATGTGGCGAGATAAAACTCTCTGAAACTCATGGGGTCAGGGTCCACCAGGTGATAAGTCTTTCCCACATTGTTGCCCAGGCCTGACAAATAAGCCATGGCCTTTACGATGAAATCCACTGGAACCAGATGAAAGGCTTCGTCATTGGAACGGGGGACCAGCATGGGCATCTTTTGGATCCCGGGAATTTTCGAAAGGGAATGAAGAATCTTGAAAACGTAATATGGTCCATCCACCTTGTTGATTTCCCCGCTTGAGCTGTCACCCACCACCGCACCTGGGCGATATATGTTGTAAGGTAGGGAACTGTCTCTAACCAGCTTCTCCGACAAGAACTTGGACCTGGAATATGGATGGGGGAAATCCTGCCCCTTGTCCAGGTCCGACTCGAGAAAGACACCTTGGAAATCACCGGAAACAGCTATGGAGCTTACATGGTTGAAACGCTGCAAATATTTCAGGCCTGAAGCCAAATCCAATATTTTTTCAGTTCCCTCCACGTTCATATGCCGAGAGTCTTCTTCACTCATGGACAGGTGATATTTGGCTGCAACGTGAAAAACATCCGTCACCTCATGTGCCATGAAACTCAAATCATCCTGACAAATCCCCAGGCCCTTGGCCTGCAAATCCCCCTTGATGATTTTCGGTTTTTCAAATGACGGGGGCAGTAACTCTATCCATCTTTTCAATCTGTCTATTGACTGGCTACGGCACATGATCGCCAGAGAGCTTCCTCCCCTGAGCAGTTCCAAACACAGTCTCGACCCGATAAACCCAGTACCGCCCGTTACAAATACAAGTCCTTGCGAGTTTTTTCTCTTTTTGTTCATGGCCTCTTCCTATGGTCTTGAAATATGGAAATCAGACATAGAAACCTTGCCTAATTGTGCTACCATAATATCTTGTAATGCGTCGACCACTTTTAAAGTGTTTTCTTCTGCTGGCTATCTCCATAAATCCAATCATCGCTATCGGTTTATCCTCTGCCGCAGTCAAACCCGACCACCCAGATGGTTACAACCGATCCAACTCCCCCAAAGGGCCCAAAACAACCCATTCCTCCTTCGAAGACCTTGATCCTGAGCGCATGAGTTCGTTTTTATCCTCGCTTCACAAGCAGTACCCGGCAATAAGCGATAGACTGGATCGCATCTCCGAACAATTCCTCGGCAAACCTTACATGGCATCCCCATTGGGAGAGGGGCCAGGAAACCCTCCCGATGAAGACCCCCTGATTCGTTTCGATGCCTTTGACTGCACGACCTTCATCGAGGAGGTCATGGCTCTTGCGCTTTCTGAAGATTTTACACAGGCGCTCACTGTCCTAAGGCGTATCAGATATTTCGATGGCAAAATCGGGTATAAATGGCGCAAACATTTCACCGAAGCCCAATGGATTCCCAACAACCAGAAAATCGGTTTTCTCAAGGACATAACCTTGAAGATCGCTCCCCAAAAAACCATCTGGGTAAAAAAACATCTCGATGCAACAACATGGAACATGAGACATCATCCCGAGAAATGGCCCGAGCTGAAAGACGAGGATATTCCCAGTGGGACATTTTCAATACCAGTGGTTCCAATAAAAGACGTCCTCTCCATCAGAAAAAAAATACCCAATGGAACCATCATGAATATCATCCGTGAGGATCTGCATACCTACCCGACCAGGGTCACCCACCAGGGCTTAGTCATACAAAAATCAGGGAAAACCTATTTTCGCCATGCGGGAAGGGCAGTGTTTGCCAGGGTAGTGGATGAACCACTTGAACATTTCATAAAAAGAAATAAGGCCTATCGCAAATGGGTGGTTACAGGGTTCAATTTTCAGAAAGTGCTGGAGCCCAAAAAAGAAAAAAAGCCTAACAAGGGTTTCTTGCACGATAATCTTGCACCGAGTCACGCACCATGATACATCTATTTAAGAGCCTTTGGGCTCCAGAATTCTATAGATTCACGAGTGGAGGAAACGGTGTACAAGCTAATCATCGAAGATGATGAAGGGCATACCACCGTCGTTCCCTTGGTCAAGGACGAGATCACTATCGGCCGCAAAGAGGGAAACATTATCCGTCTGACCGAACGGAATGTCTCCCGCCACCATGCCCGGCTCATACGCTCAAATGGATCCGTCTTCATAGAGGATCTCGATTCATACAACGGTGTCAAAGTCAACGGTGGCAAAATATCCGCAAAGACAACCATAAGAGAAGGCGATTTGGTCGAAATCGGTGATTACCACCTTGCCCTGCAAAAAGCCGATCAACCACCACCTACCCCTGGACAAAACAAGGCAGAGGAAACTCCACCTGCGCCGGTGAGTGA
>JALVPF010000498.1:0-5745 GCA_027031935.1 Myxococcales bacterium
CGCTGTACGTTTTGGCCCCATGTCTGATCCCGAGTTGGTAAAACAATGGCTGCGCATGGGCACAGATGGCATGGAAATTCGACTTGCGCCGGAGGATAAGGCACCATACCCGGCTGGTTCTCTGGTCCATGTAAAATGGGTCTTTCCCCATTTGCCGGACACCATACAGGAGTGTCTCTGCAGGCTTACCAGGGTAGATGAGCTGGATGCGGGTTGGAAGTCAATGGTCCTGAAGTACGATTTTGTGGATGACGAAGCTCGTGACGAAATCGGGCGTGCTGCATTTTTGGCGCAGAGACTTTCCAGGTGGTCCCATAGGTAAACCCATCAATCCCCTAACAGGTTCAAGACCACTGCCGGTTGGGCATTGGCCTGGGCCATGACCGCCGCCGCAGCCTGTTGCATGATCTTTTCACCTGCCAATTTTGCAACCTCCATGGCTACGTCCGTATCTCTGATTCGGGCGTTTGCCGCTGCCGCATTTTCTGCGGCAATTGCCAGCCTGGTCACGGTCGAGTCGAATCTCTTACTCGTTGCTCCCAGATCGGAGCGCTGTTCTGAAACCTGGTCTATGGCCTGGTCTATGGCGTCTATGGCGTCAGAAGCATCTTCGCTTGTCGCGACAGATGTTCCATCGACTCCCAAAGATGCGCTGTCTGCTGCTTCTATGTTTACTGCGATCCTGTCCTGATCATCAGGTCCTGTGCCCACCTGAAACTCCAGACCTCCAACTGCTGCACCAAGGCTTCCATCCAGCAGATGCTGTCCATTGTACTCGGCTGTACTGGCTTGCCTGTCCAACTCGGACTGGAGCTGGTCATACTCAGCTTGAATGGAAGCGCGTTGATCGTCGCTCAAGGCACCATTGCCGGCCTCCATGGCAAGTTCTCTCATTCGGGCAAGGATGTCAGAGCTTTGTCCCAGCGCTCCATCTGCGGTCTGGACAAGACTGAGTCCATCATAGGCATTTCTTTGTGCCTGATTGAGAGAGCGAATTTCAGCTCTGAGATTTTCTGAAATGGCAAGGCCCGCCGCATCATCTCCTGCCTTGTTGATCCGGTGTCCGGATGCAAGTTTTTCCAGGGTGGCAGCCATGTTTTTGCGAACCTTGTTCATGGACCGGCTGCTCTGGTCTGCTGCCATGCTCTTGATAAGAATGGGCATTTTGTCCTCCTTGAACTCTTTCCAGGCCATCCTGGCCGATAACAGAAAAAATCTTTTCCTGTTACATGCAAAAATGATGCCTTGGAATGATTTTTCGTGTTTGTGTATCTACTTGATATTTTATGGGAAATTGTTCAGCAGGGCCTTTGTCTTTGTCAAAAAGGTGGGTCGAAGCATACCCCTGGTGGGGAATATACCCGGAAGTAAAATTGTTCGTAAGGTCGGCATCGGCACAAGAAGGATGTTCTTGACACTTGAAAATTGAGCATTAGGATCCAGCATCGAGCCATGATAGAGACAAAAAAACTGACCAAGAATTTCGGCCGTTACAGGGCCGTGGACAATGTTAGCTTCAAAATAGAGCAGGGTGAATGCGTTGGTCTCCTGGGCCTCAATGGCGCAGGAAAGACTACATTGCTTCGCATGTTGACCTGCCTGCTGGCGCCCACCTCGGGCACAGCCATGGTGGATGGTCTGGATGTGGCCGGCTCGTCATTGGAAGTAAGGAGCCGCATGGGCTTTTTACCCGAGGTGCCACCCCTTTACGGAGAGATGTTGGTAGGACAGTTTCTTTCTTTCGTGGCACGCTTGCGTGGAGTGGCTTCTTCTTCTGTCCCGGAGCACGTGAAAAATGCATTGGATCGCTGCCAGCTCAATGATGTGGCTCAACAGCGTATCGACACTCTCTCATATGGATACAGAAAGAGGGTTGGCATCGCCCAGGCCATTGTGCATCGTCCACCTATAGTCGTACTGGATGAACCCATCGCCGGTCTGGATCCTGCACAGATAGTCGAGATGCGGGAGATGATACGTAACTTGACCGGAGAACACACTGTTCTTTTATCAAGCCATATTCTGGGAGAGATTAGCCAGACCTGCGACAGAATCCTCGTCATGCACAAGGGAAAGATTGCAGCTCAGGGCACAGAGGAACAACTCCTGGGAAATCTGGCGAATACACAGCGCCTGTCCGTCAGGATAATGGGGGACCGGGCCAAGGCCGAGAGCGCGCTCAAATCTGCCGATGGGGTCTCCATACTGGATGTTTCGCAGGGGCATGATGGATCCTTGCTCGTCAATGTTCAATCTGCGAAGGATGTCCGTGCACGGGTTGCCAAGGCGATTGTAGACTCGGGCCTGGACCTTCTGGAGTTGACCCAGGTCAAGCATGATCTGGAGGCCGTTTTCTTGCAGCTTACCATCAAATCGGAGGAAAACAGTGAGTAAGGTATGGCTCATCGCCAGGCGTGAATTGGGTGCTACCCTCATGTCACCTCTGGGCTTCGTCGTCGTAGCTTCGGTTCTGGCCATAGATGGACTGCTGTTCAATCTTTGGGCGCTTGGAAGCACTGCCAAGTACTCTGCAGAGGTTCTGTATGACTATTTCTATGTCTTGTCCGGCACCACCATGGTCGCAAGCCTGTTCATCTCCATGCGCTTGTTCGCGGAAGAGCAGCAGACAGGTACCATATCCCTGATTCTCACATCTCCTGTCAAGGATGCGCAGGTGGTCTTTGGCAAGTTCGTCGGCGCCTTTTTGTTTCTTGCACTGATGACCATCATTACCCTGTACATGCCCATGTTGATCATGGTTCATGGCAAGGTATCCTGGGGACACGTGTTCAGTGGTTACCTGGGCCTGCTGCTTTTAGGCGGCGCATCCTTGAGCATAGGGACCTTTGCTTCATCCATGGCAAAAAGCCAGATCGTAGCCATCTTCATAGGGGCCACGATCCTTGTGGCCATGATTCTCCTCTGGCTGCTGGGCAGGAATGCCGATCCCCCTTTGGGCAAAGTTGTCTCATACATGGCATTGCACAATCTGCATTTCAGGTCGTTCATGGAAGGCAAGATCCACTTGCGTGACGTGGTATTCTACCTGTCTGTCTGTACCTTCTTCCTGGTGGCGGCCACTCGAATGCTGGAGTCACGACGATGGCGGTAAGGACTGGAAGCACCCGGGGTGCCTTGACGGTTGCCCTGTACGGGCTTGGATTGATTACGTGTTTCGTTGGTGAGAGACTCATCGGGGGACAGGGTACGGCAAGGTGGATCATCTCTGGTGTTGGTGCGGTGCTTTGCCTGGGTTCCAGCGCTGCCTTGCTGCTTGCCTATCTTGGGGCTTCCGCTTCGGAGAAAAAGGTCGAGCGCCTGGCCTTCTTTCTCTCCCTCTTGGGCCTGGTAGCCTTGGTCTTGTACCTGATGGGATCGGACCTGGTCATGGGGCCGGCGCCTGTGAGCAGGCTCAACGCCCATGGTCCGTCTATAAGGCAGGTGCTGGGAGTAATCTGGCCTGTACTCTTGGTGATTTCCGTTTTGCCCCTTTTATTTCTGCAGTGGAGTCTTGGCTCCATGGCAAAGGGCGAGGGCCTGGAAATGGCCAGGGTGCGGGCATCTGTCACCGGTGGTGCAACATTGGGGATATTACTGTGCTCCCTGTTTTTGATAAACGCTGCGACCAATGAGAAGGACAAGTTTGTAGACCTCAGCTATTTCAAGACCACCACTCCATCCAGCGCAAGTCGCGCCTTGGTAGAAGGCCTGGACGAAGACACACAGGCATTGCTGTTTTTTCCTGTGGCCAACGATGTCCTTGCCGAGGTGGAACCGTATTTTAAGCAGCTGGCCTCATTGTCAAAGCACTTCTCGTACAAACAGGTCGATCGGGCAATGGAGCCAGGCCTCGCTGAAAAGTACAGGGTCACCAGGGAAGGTACCATAGTGTTGGAGAGAGGTGGTTCCAACCGCAAGATCGACCTGGGCGACGATCTGGAAGGGGCAAAGAGGAAGCTGAAAAAACTCGACCATGAATTTCAGAACACCTTGTTGAAATTGTCCTTCAAGAGAGAGGTCATATACCTGGTCTCCGGTCATGGTGAAAGGGGCAGCTCGCGGGTGGCAGGAGACCAGCGTTCAAGGATGACCATTCTGAAGCGTGGTTTGGAACAATCCAACTTCACGGTAAAGACCCTGGATGCTTTGGGCGGCCTGAGCCAGGCCGTACCCGATGATGCTGCCATGCTTCTGTGGGTCGGTCCTGCAGCTTCGTTGTTCCCCGGTGAACTCCAGGCTCTGGAATCATACCTGGACAGGGGAGGCCGAATGTTGTTGCTGCTGGATCCCGAAGAGAAAACGCAGCCTGATGACCTTCTGAAGTTCATAGGCCTCAAGTTCGATGGCACCAGGCTTGCTCATGACAAGTACTTCTTGCCATCAGGCGCTTCGCGCACTGCAGCCGATCGATACAACCTGGTGACGAACAAATTTTCTTCTCACCCTGCAACGAACAATAACTCTAAATACTCTCGCGAGCTACCTGTGGCCATGCCCACTGTCGGCTCCCTGGAGCGGGCAGAGCATCCCGCACATAAGAATCGTATCACCTTCCTGGTGCGCTCCTTGCCAAATACCTGGGCTGACAAGGACGGCGATGCACAACGTTCCAAGGACGAAGCCCTGAAGGTCTTTCAGTTGGCTGCTGCGGTGAGCAGAAAGATAAGCAGCCCCAAGCCCAAGGGTAAGAAAGAAAGCACCAAGTCGGAGAGCAAGGCAAAAGACAAGAAGGGTGCTGACAGGAAAGAATCGGATAGCACAGGTAAACAGGACAAAAAGCAATCTGTCGAGACTAAGGAGGAGATGAGGGTAGCCGTGTTTGCCGATGCGGATATCTTTTCAGACGACTTTATAAAGTTTCGGGGAAACGGGTATCTCTTGCTGGATGTGTTCCAGTGGCTGTTGGACGAAAGAAGGGTCGCTTCCAACACGTCCAGCGAGGAAGACGTAAAGGTTAAGCACACCCATGATGAGGATGTATGGTGGTTTTATTCCACTGTCTTTGCCGTGCCTCTATTCATCCTGGCCCTTGGTTTTTTCACCGGCTGGGGCCGTGGTCGTAAACGGAGGATGGTCCAATGAAGGCCAGGACATCCATAGGAATATACGTGGCCATACTTGCCACATCGGGAATCTTGACATGGATCGCTTTTCTCCCTGATGTGGATCAGAAATCCGAGGGCAAGATCATCGTTGTGGATGCAACTTCAGATCAGGTCGACAGCCTGGAGTACAAGACAGACAAAAAGTTGCTCAAGGCCGTTGCCTTCAAAGACAACAGTGGCTTCAAGCTTGTAATTGAGCAGAACCTGGACATGGCCCGGGGCAAAAAGGACAAGGCTGACGATCAGAACGTAGCTTCCTCCTCGTCTGGCAAGCAGAAGAAGAAAGTTAGCAGATACAGGGCCAGCAAGGATTTCAGTGATGCCTTCAAGCGTGTCATGCCCCTGGAGGCCATAAGGGATCTGGGGAAAGTATCACAGGAGAAACTGAAAGAATTCGGGCTCAATCCTCCCAACTCTAGACTCTCCTTGTCCATCAGGGGGCAGGAAATAAAGTTCAAGGTAGGAAAACGAACCTATGGACGATCCAGCTTCTATATCCAGCAGGAACCAAACGGACCCGTCTTCCTCATGTCTTCCGGTCTGTTGAGCGTCGTGGATTTTCGCCCCCCACGCTACAAGGAGCTTCGCCTAATAGGCCAGGAAGCCAAGAAGGTAGCCCGTATTCAGATGGATTGCGGAT
>JALVPF010000498.1:5755-9498 GCA_027031935.1 Myxococcales bacterium
GGTTAAAACACAAAAATTTAACTTTTAATTTTAATTATACCTATATATTGGGTACGGGACGTTTTTTGATGCCTAGAGAGTGGGGAAAAGAACCTTTGTACACAAGGATTCTACAGGCCCCCAGGGGGGTAGCTGGCTTGCCGAGGACGACGAGAGTTCCACCGACACACTGTATGCCAACTGGATGAAGAAATTCATGAGACAGAGCCTGGTGGAGTATCTGGACAAGGCTCCTCAGACGACATCCTACAAAACCTGCAGGTTTACTTTTTTCATGGAAAATGGAGAAAAGTCCACTGCCCAGTTGGCCTGGGGAACCGACCAGTCAGGAAAACAACGCTACTATGGACAAAGCGATTTCAGTGGTGATTGGGTGAGATTGGAACCAAGCACCGCAAGTTCTGTGATCGCAGACATTCCCTCCGTATTGGGCGGCAGTGAAGACCCCGGACCCACCTCGAAATAAGCCTGGTTTTACTGGATAAATTTTAATTTCAATATTGTATTTGACTATCTTTGAAACATCGTAAAGAGTTGAAGTATGTACTCGACCACGTTTTCATTTATTTCCACAGGAGGGGTTTGAAATGCAAAAAGGAAACTATATGCGTGTGGGCTTGTTTATGGGTCTTGTCCTGCTATTGCCGAGCCTGATGAGATGTCAGTGCGAGCCTCCCGACTACTGCGATATCCCTTCGGATTGCGTGGGAAAATACTGGATCAACAACGATTGCACTGAGGAAGAAGGATATTGGGCTTGCGTGGATCATACCTGCACTGAAAAGTGCGGTGAAATAGTTTGTAATAGCAGCTCGGATTGCCTCGTTGCAACCTGGCCCGCTGATATCGGATGTGAATCCGATGAAGGGGTATGGGAATGTCGAGATTCAAGCTGTGTGGCTGTGTGTAACAATGGAGAGTGTGCACAGGACAGCGAGTGTAGCGAAAAACCCTGGCCCGGTGATGCAGGGTGTGCTGAGTCCGAAGGCCATTGGGAATGCCAGTCGAGCAGCTGTGTAGCCGTTTGTGACTCGCCGGAATGCAAGGTCGCAGAAGATTGCGCTTCGAACACCTGGCCCGAGATTGCCTGTTCTGCCGACGATGGCTACTGGGAGTGCCAGGGCGGAGAATGCGTAGCCATGTGCAACCCACAGCAATGTACTCAGAACGAGGATTGTAGTGGCAACACCTGGCCCGGCGATGTTGGATGCGAGGAGACGGCAGGTCACTGGAAGTGCCAAGATGGAGACTGCCTCGCCGTGTGCGATACACAGTGTACTGAGAATGGTGATTGTGATGGACAGCAGTGGCCTACACAAGAGGTAGATTGTGCACAAGAGCATGGTCATTGGGAGTGCCAGGACGGGGCATGTACAGCTGTGTGCAATGCACAATGCGATGATGCTGCAGGTTGCAGCTCGTTCCAATGGGGTGTTGACTGCTTGGGACACTGGGATTGTGTGCTTGGTTTTTGTAATGAGGTCTGCGATGAAGTCGGGTGCGGGGATGACGAATGTGACGAGATGGGAGGAGAAACGGTGGGAAGTTGCCCCGAAGATTGTGGCCTTGTGTGTGCCCTGCCCATGGATTGCACCGGCGAAGAATGGATACTTCCATGCGATGGTCGCTGGGAATGCACTGACTCTACCTGTGTTGGAGTGTGTGATTACACGAGCTGTGGAAATGGAACCTGTGATAATGACAACGGAGAAAGCAGCACTAGTTGTCCCGATGATTGCATGACCAACTGTCAATTGCCCATTGATTGCATACACAACACCTGGACCCAGTTATGCCAGGGGCTGTGGAGTTGCTATTTGGGTCAGTGCAAACAGGTATGTGAAAGCAATAGCTGTGGAGATGGGGTGTGTTCTCCTGAGGCTGGTGAGACCGGTACCTCGTGTTACAAGGACTGCCATGCCGGCGCTTGTACCGAGCTTGGAGATTGCACGGGCTTGCCCTGGCTGGTGGATTGTGATGGAAAGTGGACATGTGATGCTGCAAGTGGATCGTGCATGGAAGACTGCGAAGGCACTGATTGTGACGATGGCGTCTGTGATGTACTGGGAGGGGAGGATACTGGAAGTTGTGCTGCAGACTGTAGCGACTACGTATGTTCTATGAATGATGATTGTTCTGCTTTGACCCTGCCGGAGGGCTGCAGCGGCTGGATGTGTGTCAATCAGGTGTGCGTGCCCACCTGCCAGTAAAAATATGTAATATCCAAGATGCTCATAGGGTCGGTAGTTTCCCTACGGGTGCAGAAACAAGTGTCAGAAGCAAACGATAATCTTCACTCTATGGGCGTGATTTATCACGCCCTGTGATATGACCGTATCCTTTTAGGGTGACTGGGAAACAGGTGCAGAGTAGTCAATCGTACTCGTTCGGCCAAGCCTGACACCAACGAACCAAAAGATCCTCCAAGAAGCCGATGATGACCGACAGACTGCTTATTGAAATACATTGGGATTGTATCGTGTGGCCATAGGCGATAGTCTTTTCTCATGGCTAAAGCTTACAGTCTCATTTGCACCTTGCGTGATTGTCACCAGGCTGACAACCGGGAACAGGCCATCGCAGATATCTTTTCGGAAAAGGTCCACAGTCTTTTCTTTATGTCCGGCAGAGATGAGCTTTTTGATGGCACCATCGAAAGACTTGCCGTGGATCCTGCATGGGGGCAGGAGACTCAAAAGGCCGTAGCTCTGTACAAGCGTGAACGAAGTCTGATATTTGCAGCCTTTTTGATAAGCGGCTACCGAGTCAGGATCGCTGGTCGGGAGAGAAAGCTCTGTGCCCCACTGGTCTTTTATCCTGCGACTATAGAAAGCGAGGTGGTCGCAGGCGAACCCATGTTCTTTGCAGTGCCGGATTTTATGGAACCCAGGTTCAATGTCCCTGTGCTGGATGCACTGATGGAGCAGCAGGACTCGTCCGGTGATTTGCTGGAGGGCTTGCTTGCGGATTTTCCCCAACCACCTTTGGAATCTGATGGCATCTATGAGCTGGCAAAATCCCTTGAGAGCATCATGCCAGGTATTGATGTCAGCGAGCTTCTTGCCTTCCCGAATCTCATGTCCGAACCAAATCGCGGGATTTTCAGCGTCAGCGGTTTATTGGCGTTGGGGCCGATCACAATATCGGTTCCAACCGGTGCATCGTCGAGCAGGGGAGGCGTGTGCAGTTGTCCGGTGAGAAGCTGAATATCATCCCAGTCGGGAAGCTGGGTACGTGGCACTCCCATGGCGTCGACCTTGCCGTGGTGGCCGGTTTTTGACAGCCCGTCTCTGGCATATTGTTGAATAAGTCCGTTATAGGGTTCCTCTGGAGTGCCATGGCTGGTATCGGCGTAAAGCCCCAGATATTCATCGCGCTTGAAGGGTTGCGGGTTGGCGCGGCCCCAGGCATTGATCTCATCGGCATCGACCATCACCTTGCCCCACTTAACCCAGCTGTTGAATTTTGGCAACGCTTCGGAATTGGCATATTCGGAAACCCCGGTATCAAGGCGGTAATCCCAGTCGTGGACGCCGCACATCAGATTGTCGCCCTCGACATATCCATCGGACATCAGGGCACCGCGATGCAGGCAGCGGCCATAATAAACCACAACATCCTGATCCAGCCTGATGACGACCAGATCGACTTCGCCGACAATGGCATATTCCGGCTGCCGATCTTTCAGATCACTGAATTTGGCGATAGCTACTGTGTTCATTATTTGGGTCTCTTTCTGGCTA
>JALVPF010000499.1 GCA_027031935.1 Myxococcales bacterium
AACCCAGCTAGAATTGCACTATTTAAGCAATTACTACAAGATGGATTAGACTTTATTAAGGGTGCATACTTACCAGATGTCTATATGGCTGGAACAATGTATAAAGAGGAGGCTACGGATATAGATACATCCTCGGAGGAGAAGGGCCTGGAAAATCTCTTAGAAAAACGACTGGAGCATGACGCAGCCAATGCACAATGATGACATGAAAAAAGCCGTGGGCTTTTTTTCACTTGTTCGCCTGGTGGGAATCATTTGTTTACTGATTCCGCACCAGGTCTTTGGGGCTCAGTATGCTTGGGATACTCCCGCAGGTGTCACATGTGACAAAGCTGTCCACTCGTCGTCTTTTACTGATTTGGCGAGCAAGGTAACCGGGTCGGTCGTTGCAATAATATGCTCTGGATCTGCGGACCGCTCAACACCGGTTTTCAATGATTTGGGCCGGATTTTTCCGAACTTGGGTACAGATGACAGAAGCCTTGGAATCGGGTCAGGATTCGTGATCGGTGAGGATGGTCTGATTGTTACGAATGAACACGTAATATCTGGGGCCAAAAAGGTATGGGTGATCGTCGAAGGGCTGAATAGAAAATTACCTGCGCAGATCATTGGTTCAGACAGCAGGAGCGATGTGGCACTTTTGAAGATCCATTCCCCCAAACCCCTGCGCGCCTTGGTCTTGGGGAACTCTGACTATACCGAGGTGGGTCAGTGGGTGATGACCATGGGTAATCCCTATGGACTCAGCCACCTGGTTACCAAGGGTGTTATCAGTGGAAAGGGCAGGGCCATAGGTGGCCTGCCTCATGGCAAATACAGATTTCTTGATTTTCTTCAAACGGACGCTGCCATAAACCGAGGCAACAGCGGTGGTCCCCTGTTCGATCTGTGTGGGCATGTGGTTGGCATTTGTACTGCGATCAATTCAAAGGCCAGGGGTCTAGGGTTTGCAGTTCCGGCCAATCTGCTAAGAGCCGTCCTCCCGCATCTTTATGAAAAGGGGCACCTGGACCGGGCATACCTGGGAATAAACGTGGATGATGTGGGTTGGGAATTGGCACAGTCCCTTGGAATGGATACAGTAAGGGGGGTGGTCATAACCAGAGTCAGACCCGGTACACCGGCAGACAAGGCAGGCTTGAGAACCGGTGATGTCATTTTGAAGATGGGTGCCTTTGATGTACAGGGGAGAACAGACCTGACATGGAAAGTAGCGACCTTGCCAGCAGAAACGCCTGCCAAAGTCGTGATCTGGAGAGAGGGCAAGCTTGTTTCGATCACTGTAATTCCTTCAGTTCGAAAAAAACATTCCGGATCGGATCATGATCGTGATGGGGCTTTGCATGGACCTGTTGAAAAGCAAAACCTTGGATTGAAGGTGATGGATTCTACCGACGCAGGACGAGGGGCCGCAGTCAATGGCGTGGTGGTGGTCAAGGCAGAAGCTTTGGCTGCAGAGCATGGCTTGAGGCCCGGAGATATGATAGTCGAGATAAATGGAAGTCATATAGAATCTTCTGCCGAATTGAATGCTGTTTTACGAAAGATCGAAATGGGTAATATGATCCGATTCTATGTTGTTCGACAGGGGGTCGGCCATTTTGTGGCCTTGCGCAAATCCTGGGAGGATTGAGTGTGGAACTGTATTCCGACTACAAGCAGATTCCTGAAGGTTCAGACCCCTGTGCTGTTGCCATTGGATCTTTCGACGGGCTGCATCTCGGTCACAAGTTGCTTATTGAAAAGACAAAATCATTTTCAGACAAAATGGGCTTAGTCTCCTGTGTCATGACCTTTGAGCCTCACCCTGCCAGGGCTTTGGCCCCGGGCCTGAGTCCACCTCTTCTGATGTCATATCACAGGAAGATAAGGGCCTTGGAGCAAATGGGGATAAAGAGAGTCTTGTCGCAGCGTTTCACCCAATCGTTCGCATCCCTTACGCCAAAGAATTTTGCCCAAGAGGTGCTCTCAGATGCTCTTTGTGCACGTGTGGTGGTGATTGGTGATGACTTCAGCTTTGGCCACAGGGGACAGGGACGATCCGAGGATCTCCATGCATTGGGTCGTTCCCTCGGATTTGAAGTGGAGGTGGTTCAGAGGTTGGCAGTGCAAGGCATGATCGCTTCTTCCACCAGGATTCGATCTTTTCTTTTGCAAGGTAGAGTTAGAGCTGCAGCACTGCTCTTGGGTCACCCATACGCCGTGGCAGGCCAGGTGGTGAGCGGAGCAGGACGCGGCAGGAAACTGGGCATTCCAACCGCTAACCTGAAGACCGACGCCGAATTGCTTCCGGCACGTGGAGTCTACATGTGTCATGCATGGAAAGCGGGTTGGCCATCCGGAAGGTTGGCTGTTACAAATATCGGAACCAATCCGACCTTTGGCGGCAGTGTACAAACCCTTGAAACCCATATACTGGATATTGACGAAGATTTGTTGGCCCAGCCTTTGGCCATAGCCTTTTTGCAACGACTCCGCGGGGAGATTGTGTTTTCTTCAGCTTCAGAGCTGGTAGCGCAGATTCACAGGGATGAAGCAAGGGCAAGGGACCTGGCTTCGAAGTACCCAAATGAATCAAAATTGCATGATCTTGGTGGCATCGATCTTGACACGGAGCCGGTGTCCCAAGGATAATCTATGTCTTAGATAGAAAGGCTAGCCAATTTCCTCCGGGATGGGCCCGAGGGATGTTGGATTAGGGTTTAATTTTCTAAAACGCTAAGTGCTGCAAAATTCAATGCAGCCCGGTGAGGCTCTGAATGGCTGGACGACTTGGAGAATTGCTGGTTCGCGAGAATGTTATCAGTGCGGGCCAATTGCGCAAGGCGCAGGAAGAACAACGCAAGGGTGGAGGGCGACTTGGATCAAGCCTGGTCAAGCTGGGCATGATAGAGGAAAGCGAACTGACCTCTTTCCTCTCCAAGCAGTATGGTGTTCCTGCCATCAATCTTGCAGATTTCGAAATAGATAAAGAAGTGATTAATCTTGTCCCGCGTGAGGTGGCGGAAAAACACAACTTGATCCCCTTCAACCGCTCCGGCTCCACTATCAGCGTGGCCATGAGTGACCCGTCGAATATCTTCGCCCTGGACGATATCAAGTTTATTACCGGATACAACGTGGAGGTGATGGTGGCCTCGGAGCAGGCCATCAAGGACTCAATAGAGAGATACTACGGCGAACAGGTCACGTACGAAGAGGTGATGGAGGATTTCGACGAGGACGAGATCGACTACGGAGAAGAAGAAGAAGATGTGGACGTGGTGGATCTGGAAAAGAGTTCAGAAGAAGCCCCGGTGGTCAGACTCGTTAATCTGATCCTCATCGATGCCATCAAAAAGAACGCTTCCGATATTCATATCGAACCCTATGAAAAGGAGTTCAGGGTCCGTTATCGTATCGATGGAGTGCTCTATGAGGTGATGAAGCCCCCCTTGAAGCTGAGAAACGCCATTACATCCAGAATCAAGATCATGAGCGAGCTGGATATTGCCGAGCGAAGATTGCCTCAGGATGGACGCATCAAGCTGAAGTTGGGTAAAGGCCGCGAGATGGATTTCCGGGTAAGCGTGCTGCCTACGCTTTTTGGAGAAAAGGTGGTCATGAGGTTGCTGGACAAGAGTAACCTGCAACTGGACATGACCAAGCTGGGTTTTGAACCTGGTCCTCTCAAGGAGTTCAAGAAGGCCATTCAAAGCCCATATGGAATGATTCTCGTGACAGGTCCAACGGGTTCAGGAAAAACCACCACCCTGTATTCGGCCCTCAGCGAACTGAACCAGCCAACGGTCAATCTTTCAACCGCCGAAGATCCGGTGGAGTTCAACTTGCCCGGTATCAACCAGGTACAGATGCATGATGAGATAGGACTCAATTTTGCAGCTGCTCTGCGTTCCTTCCTGCGGCAGGATCCCGACATCATCATGGTCGGGGAGATCCGTGATTTCGAGACAGCCGAGATTGCAGTAAAGGCTGCATTGACCGGTCACTTGGTTTTATCCACCCTGCATACCAACGATGCACCTTCAACCATTAGCCGTCTGTTGAACATGGGCGTAGAACCGTTTTTGGTTACAGCTTCGGTGCTGTTGATCGGTGCACAGCGTCTGGCCAGGCGGATTTGTACCGAATGCAAACAACCGCTTAAAGTTCCGGAACAATCCTTGCTCGACCTGGGTATGAAGCCAGAGCAGGCCAAGGGTGTGACCTGTTACAAAGGGGTGGGATGCCGCAATTGCGCTGATACCGGTTATAGGGGACGTGTGGCCTTATACGAGGTCATGCCTTTCTGGGAACCCCTGAAAGACATGGTCTTGAACGGAGCTTCAACGGCAGAGTTGAAGTTGGAGTCCATCAAGCTTGGAATGCAAACCCTTCGCATGTCAGGTATCAACAAGCTCAAGGAGGGGGTTACCACCATTGACGAGGTCGTACGAGTAACTGCTGCTGATGTTATACGGTAGGCATGAATTGAACCTACGGGAGCCCAAATGCCAAATTTGCACCAGTTGTTGAAAGCCATGATAGAAAAGGGGGCATCGGATTTACACATCACAACCGGTTCCCCTCCGCAGTTGAGGATCGATGGTAGGCTGGTTCCTTTGAAAACTCCTCCCTTGACCCCGGTCGAGACCAGGCAGCTGTGCTATTCGGTCCTGACTGATGCTCAGAAGCATAGATTCGAAGAGGATGATGAGCTGGATTTGAGCTTCGGTGTAAAGGGACTTAGCCGATTCCGTGCAAATATCTTCCTTCAGCGTGGAGCCGTCGCAGGAGCCTTCAGGACAATTCCATTCAAGATCCTTTCCTTTCAGGAGTTGGGCCTTCCCTCTGTAGTGGCAGACCTTGCAAAGCGACCAAGGGGGCTGGTGCTTGTCACAGGTCCAACCGGGTCCGGTAAAAGCACGACCCTCGCTTCAATTATCGACAAAATCAATTCAGAGCGTCATGAGCATATCATTACCATCGAAGACCCCATCGAGTATCTTCACCCACATAAGAATTGCCTTGTGAACCAGCGTGAGGTGGGTGCTGATACCCAAAGCTTCAAACGGGCCTTGAAGTACATTCTTCGACAGGATCCTGACGTGGTGCTCGTCGGAGAGATGAGGGATTTGGAGACCATAGAAGCTGCACTTGTAATTTCCGAGACTGGTCACTTGACCTTTGCCACCTTGCACACCAACACTGCCGTGCAGTCCATCAACAGAGTTCTGGATGTGTTTCCTCCTTATCAGCAACCACAGGTAAGGGCCCAGTTGAGCTTTGTCCTCCAGGGCATACTCTCTCAGCAGCTTATTCCAAAGGCGAATGGTCAAGGTCGTGTGCTTGCTGTAGAAGTAATGGTGCCCAATCCTGCTATCAGAAACCTCATTCGTGAGGACAAGGTCCACCAGATATACAGCCAGATGCAGGTGGGTCAGTCCAAGTTCGGCATGCAGACCATGAACCAGTCTCTGCACGCCTTGTATTCAAAGAAGTTGATAACTCTAGATGAAGCCATAGGACGAAGTTCCGACGTGGATGAACTCAGAAACATGCTTCAAGAGGGAGTAGGAACACATGGTGGCCGTGAAGGTGGAGGCTACAATAGCAGAACGAGCGGAAGACGTTGATGCTTTGACGATTCATCGGTCGTAATGTTGACCCCGCGCAAAAGACGCGGAGGAGGTAGGGATGCCTACGTTCTCGTGGGAAGGTAAAACAAAGAGTGGCGAAATTCGCAATGGAGTCATGGACGCGAAAAACGCCGATGAAGCAAAACAGAAGGTCAAGGCCCAGGGAATTTCTCCTACCAAGATCAAGAAGAAAGGCATAGAGATAAAGCTGCCGTCCATGTCTAGTGGTGGAGTATCAATGAAAGACCTGGTGATTTTCACCAGGCAGTTTTCCACCATGATCGACGCAGGTCTTCCTCTGGTACAGTGCCTGGAAATCCTTTCAACCCAGTCGGAGTCCAAGGGGCTTAAAACGGTTCTAAGGCAGGTCAAGGAGGTGGTAGAAGGGGGTTCGACCTTTGCCGATGCCCTTCGACGCCACCCCAAGGTGTTCGATGATCTCTATGTCAACCTCATCGCCGCCGGGGAGGTGGGTGGTATACTGGATACCATCATGGCTCGTCTGGCAACCTACATTGAAAAAAACCTGAAGCTGATAAAGAAGGTCAAGGGTGCCCTGGTCTACCCGGTCTGCATCGTCATAGTAGCAGTGGTAGTCCTGCTGGTCTTGCTATATTATGTCATCCCCGTATTCGAAAAGATGTTCGAAGACTTTGGATCAAAACAGGCTCTGCCGGCCATGACTCAGTCTCTCATCGATCTCTCTCAGTGGATGAGAAGAAACTGGTACTTTGTTTTTGGTACCATAGCAGCTGTTATCATAGGAACCCATTATTTCAAGAAGTGGCCCAAGGGGCGATACATGTGGGACAAGGCCATGTTGAAACTCCCTCTGTTCGGATCACTGCTGCGAAAGGTTGCTGTTGCCAAGTTCACCAGAACCTTGGGGACCATGGTCTCGTCTGGTGTCCCCATTCTGGATGCCCTGGATGTGGTTGCAAAGTCGGCTGGCAACAAGATCGTGGAGGAGGGCATCTACTATACCAGGGAAAAGATTTCAGAAGGAAAAACCATGGCCGAACCCCTGGCAGCGTCAGGAGTTTTTCCCGGCATGGTCGTACAGATGATCGCCGTTGGTGAAAATACCGGGGCCCTGGACCAGATGCTCAACAAGATTGCAGATTTCTATGACGAGGAGGTGGACGTGGCTGTGGAAGCCCTGACCTCTTTGATGGAGCCGGTGATGTTGGTCCTGTTGGGTGGTATGGTCGGTTATTTTCTTATCGCCATGTACCTGCCTATCTTCTCACTGGCGAGCGCGGTACAGGCTTAGCGTAAATTTCGGCATGGAAGCCGAATTCCACTCAAAATCGAGCGACAGCAGAGACGAGCAGCGCAGGAGGTTCTTTTTTCTTCTCGTTGTTCGTGCTGCGGTGGTTACAGCTCTTTTGGGCTCAACCCTGTATTTCAATATTCATAGTGGTCACAAGGGGCTGACTCTCACAAGAGTGCTTTTATATGCCCTGGCTGCAGCGGTTTTTGTTCTTACCTTGGTATATGGAATCTGGATTAAAAAGATACGCGGACCCCTGGGCTTTCATCTGCAATTTCAAGTTATCTTTGACGTAATAGTAGCCAGTCTTTTGGTGTACATCACCGGCGGAATAGAGAGCCCTTTTACCTTTTTTTATGCCCTGCCCATCATTCAGACCGCAGTGTTCTTTCCACGCAGAGCTGCGGTGTTGACCGCAGGACTTGGATGTCTTTTGCTTGGAGGATTGTACGTGCTCGAGAATCAGGGATTTTTGCCGGTGGATTTGGAGGGGCGCCTGAGCCCGGTCCCTGGGGCTCTGAGGGTAAGCTATCTTCTGGCCTTCAATTACAGTGTCTTTTTTGCCATCGCATGGTTGGCGGGTTCCTTGGCCGATCAGCTGAGGCAAACAGGCAGGGAGTTGCAGCAGACCGAAAGAGAGGTTGAGAGCCTGGTGGCCCTCAACAGGGATATTGTCCAGAGTTTGAGGTCTGGACTCATAGCCCTCGATGAGAATAACCGGATTGCCCTTCTCAACCCGGTGGCCGAGACCATCCTCGGCGTGTATGCACAGCAATGTGACGGCAAGGATGTGGGAGAGGTGTTTTCAGAAATGAAGCAGTTTCTTGGTGATATGGATACTTCTTCCGGAAGGAACTTGGAATCGAAAACTGTTCCCATGCGAATGGAAGTCGAACATAAACGTCAAGATGGCTCGGTTCTACCTGTGGGCCTGACCATGTCTCCTTTGACCAGTACGGATGGAAAGGCCATTGGCACCCTGGTACACATGCAGGATCTGACGGAAATAAAGGCCATGGAAAAGGAAAAAAAACTCTCCGATCGCATGGCTGCAGTGGGGACAATGGCTGCTGTGATGGCCCATGAATTGAGAAATCCCCTGGCCTCCATGAGCGGTGCATCCCAGATGCTCAAGGATGTGGCAGGACTGAGCGATGCTGACAAGAAGCTGATGGATATCATCATGCGGGAGACCAGCAGACTGGATGATTTGCTTTCTGATTTTTTAAAATATGCCAGGCCAAAGGATCCCAAAATGAAAAAAGGGGATCTTAGGGATACAGTGGCTGAGACTCTGCATTCTTTTGAACAGCGCAGTGGTTGTAGTGGACTCCAGATAGAAAGTGAACTCGATCCTTGTATGGCGTTTTTCGATTCGGATCACATTACACAGGTCTTGATGAATCTTTTGGTAAATGCCGAACAGGCCACCGATGGATGTGGAAAGATTTTTGTGCGATCATATAAGAAAGTGGATGAAAACCATCGACATTGGTCTGTTGTGGATGTGTCCGATGATGGCCCGGGCATTCCCCCCGAGTTAGGTGAGAGAATCATGGAGCCCTTCGTTACAACGAGGGAGAGAGGCACAGGCTTGGGGCTTGCAATAGTTGTGCAGATAGTAGAGGCCCATTCGGGTGTCTTGGAGGTCCAGGGGCTTGAAAAAGGTGGAAGCCTGTTTCGTGTAATGCTGCCGGGAGTTTCTTCATGAGTGATATTCTGATCGTTGACGACGAGCGTTCCATGCGGGAGTTTTTGGAGATCCTGTTGACAAAGGAGGGCGCTGAAGTTCGCACTGCATCGTCAGGCGTAGAAGCCATGGACTTGTTCGAACAGCGCAAGCCGGACCTGGTCCTGACCGACCTGCGCATGAAGGGTGGCTCCGGGATCGATCTGTTGAAGGAAGTCAAAAAGCGCGATCCAGGCGTGGAGGTCATAGTAATTACCGCTTTTGCAACAGATGACACTGCTGTAAACGCATTGAAGATGGGTGCTTTCGATTATGTGACCAAACCTTTCCAGGTGGATGAGATTCGTGTCGTGGTGCAGCGTGCCTTGGAGCGTCAGAGATTGCTTCGCGAAAATGTCTCCATGAAGGCAGAGCTGAACTCGCGATATGACTTCGGAATCCTGATAGGTAAAAGCCCCAGGATGCAAGAGGTATATAGAATTGTCGAACAGGTCGCTCCCACCAACGCCAATGTTCTCATTACGGGTGAAAGCGGGACAGGAAAGGAGTTGGTGGCACGCTCGCTTCATCTCAGGTCAACGCGAAAGGGTAATCCATTTGTAGCCATAGATTGTAGCTCCATTCCTGAGACGCTTTTGGAAAGTGAATTGTTCGGGCACACGAGAGGTTCATACACTGGTGCAAGCTCTGACAAAAAGGGATTGTTCGAGTTGGCGGATAAGGGAACGGTGTTTTTGGACGAGATAGGGGAGATTCCCCTCAATGTGCAGGTCAAGTTGCTCAGGGTGCTGCAGGAGCGCACCATCAGACGCATCGGAGACAAAAAGGACCGTCATGTGGACGTAAGGCTGGTGGCTGCGACCAACCGTGACCTGGATGCAGAGGTGTCCAAGGG
>JALVPF010000500.1 GCA_027031935.1 Myxococcales bacterium
TGCAACTTTTTGGTTTTGGTCTCTACCCTGCTTTCCATTGAATGCAGAGACGACGATATCCACCATCCTACCAAGACAGAAACGAAAATCACGAAAGTGATGGATACACCGATGACCATGTAACGCTCACGTTTGGAAAGCCGTTCCATGGCGATAATCAAGTTTGCTATGACAGATATCTTAGCCATCCAGAACCCCTTGCTCCTGATCAGCAGTCCTTGCCGTTGTTGACAATGGTGACTTCGAATTCAACCTCTTCGCTTTTTTTTGTTTTCCTGGTTCGCCCGGTCTTGACCTCGCTAAAGCACTTGCTCTTTTCCAGGGATGACTTGATTTTTTCTACCGATTCGAACGAGTCGGTAAATCCGTCCAGTCTGATTCTGGTAGGGCTTATGTTGATGTCCTTTAGTCGAATGTTCAAGTCCTTCGGAATTCGATGGTGAACCTCGTATAGAATATCCAGAGCTGTCATTCTGGGAAGCACTCCGGCTCCGGAAGGACCAATCTTTTCATTGATTATGGCCAGCGCGGTCTCCAGATTGTCATATGACTTGCCCAGGATTGCCTTCGTCGTCTCACGGATCTTGGTGTCTATGGCCTTGTCTGCGGATTTCAGGCTGAAGTAGTGGACCATTGCGCTGCCAATGGCAAGCAGCAAGAGTATCATCACCGAAGCTACCAACTGGACGATTTTTCCCCTCATGGCCGTAAAGTCACCCTTGAAGGAAAATTCCCCCTTGCGAAGATTCAGCCATCCGTGGCGTCCGCCAAGATGTGCATGGAGGGCTAATCCCAATGCCTTTACCCATGTGAGTGAAACTTCATCACCACTGTTTTCCTGCAGTTTCTCTATTCCATCAAGGGAGAAATGTTCCGGACGCAGGAACTGTACTTCCATATCCAGTTGTTCCGAAAGATAGACATCCAGATTCTCTATGGATGCTCCTCCTCCGCAGAGCCAAACTTTTGAAGTCCGGTTTTGAGAGATGGTTTGATGGGTCGTAAATGTCTGTCGCAGATCTCGTACCAGGGAATCTGCGAATTTTCTCACTGCATCTGATACCTTTTTCTGTTGGGGATTGTCAGCCGGCATGCGGTCCGTCTCTATAAAGCCAGCCCTGCGTTTTCCTTCCTCGGCTTCCTGTTCGTCCAAGTCGAATTCTTGCGCCAACCTGGCGGTTATCTGAGCGCCACCCCCTGAGAGAGTTCTTCCGAATTCGACTCCGTCAGGACCCATTATGCAAACCGATGTCCTTTTGTGACCAACATCCACTATTGCTGCAGTCTGCTTCTGTGTAGTCTCTTGTCCTTCATCCCCTTCTTCTTCCGGTTCATCGGTGGGAAGATATTCTGCAAGGCTTGAATAAGAAAGGCAGTCGGCACCCACCAGCCTGGGGTCCAGTCCTGACGATTTGATTGCCTCCAGCCAATGTTCCATCTGATCTTTTCTGCACAAGGCAGTCAAAAGTCGGGTACCTTCCTGGCTTTTGTGAAGTTTCAGGTAGTCGAAGACAACCTCATCCAGGCTGAAGGGAATCTGGGCCTCCAGTTCGAAACCTACTGTTTGCTGGATGCGCTTGTTGTCCGTAAATGGGAGTTGCAAGGTTCTGACTGTTGCCACGTCCCCAGGAAGGGCCGTGGCTGACAGGTCCGATTCGTTTCGGTTGTTGAGCTGGTTCAGTGCTTCGGTCAGTCGTTCCGTATAAGGACGATCATCATCAGGAATTTCCACCGACGAAAAGTCTTCTATCTCAACCGATCGAAAGCTGCTCTTGAGCCTCACTCGCTTTACGTTCTGTGCGCCCAAATCTAGTCCTATGGTGAGCTGTGCCATGGTTGTTACCTCACATCACCCGCCAGTACATTATTTCCTGACCGGCAGCGGTGTTTTTTAAGACAGCCTTGATGTTGACTACAACGTCTCCCGTTCTTCCCTGGGCCTTTACCGTGAAAGTATCTGAAAACGGCGCAAGGTTTTTGAGAAAATACTGATTCAGGGTAGGCCCCATGCTGGAGAAAAACGCCTGGATTGCCTGGTTTGTCGGAACAGTGAACGTGGTCCATTGCATGATGTTTCTGAATTCGAAAAACAGGGATAGAACCTCCAGAAGCTGAGGAAGTCCCTGCTCTGTGCACATGGGCATGTTTTCAGGCTGCAGACAAAGCACTGACAACATGGTGACAGGGTCGTTTACCGAGCTGAGGTTTATCAGCAGATTCGGATCTGACCATACCGTAAACTTGTCAGCGAATTCCTCCATGAAATCATCATCTATACCTCGAACCAGTTGAAGTTCTTCAACGCTGAGGAATGGGTTGTTTTTGCACTTGTATGGAGGATCGAGCATGTCGTAGTTGGAATCCTCTGATGCGGTTCCGGGGGTGAAAACCGCAGGTTGGCTGAATGGGTCCATGGCCACAACATCCGGTTGAAACGTGGCAATTACCGTGTCGCTGTCGATCCAGTCGTGCATGGCGGCAACAACGTCACCTGGGGTGTTGTGACGTCCCTCCGCGTCGTCTCGTTCCCAAAACTCCCTGTACTTGGGCGATGCAATGAGCGCCATGATCTGTGCGGCAGTGGGGGCAGCAATGGAAGGGAGACTGTCCAAGGCGTTGATGTTGATCTTGGCATATTCGTCTTCAATGGTTGCGGAAAAACCACCGTCGAAATCCCCAAACCCTCTCATGTCTCCAAGGTTTGCGTCCTTCAGTCCAAATGCTTCTCCCATCTCTCCCGAGGTCATGGCCTTGGCCAGGTCGCTTTCAATGGGAATGAGTTGATAGAGTTTTACCGCGCCTCCCGTCATTTTATCCGCTTGTCCCTGGAAGTACAGGATCAGCCTGGAGAAGTTCATGGCAGATCGGGCCAGATAATACGCCTTGAGCCTGTCACGTACATTAGCCGCCATCTGGACATCTACCCTAGTCTCGTAGACAAATTCCACGATTACCGAAGTGAGCATGGCGATGGTCACCAGGACCATCAGGAGGGCCATGCCTCTGTTGCTCTTTGCCAGATTGCGACTTCCTGGCTTATATGTAGTTCTCACTGTCATTGTGAAGGTTTCAACCATACCGAAAGAGGTTTAGTGACAAAGATCCTGGTTATGGTGGAAAATGGCATCTCCTCATCTCGTTCATTGTTTACTGTCAGGTTTATTCTCACAAGTTTCGGGATCTGGTTTTGGCGTTCTATTTGGGTGCAATCCCACTCATCTACCCAGTCCTGCTTGTTCTCGTCCCATAGCTCGAAATGAAGAGATTCCACGTCGTGGCAAAGTATCATGGACTGACCGCCTTCTTCCGGCTCTCCGTCTATCCTTACTTTTTCCTTTCGCATGATGTTCATTACCGATGAGTCGTCAGGATCTTCTTCCCCATAATAGGTGATGACGTTCTGATCACTTTCGTTCGAATCCCTCACCAGGCGAAGATGGGAAAAGGAATCAAAGATCATCCTGTCGATCTTTCCTTCCCGCTCAACCTTGAATGTGGTCCACATCCTTCGTTCACCTGTGGGAGTATTGAGTTCGCGGCAGTCGTAGATGAACGCCATGGATATCTCTCTGGACATTCGTTCGAGAGCTGAACGCACGTTGTGGTATCGCTCCTGCACCCGGCCCACGAGTTCTCTGGCTTCGAACACGCGAGCGAACGAACCATATACGAGAGATGAGACAATGGAGAGAATTGCTACCGCTATCATTATCTCGATCAGAGTAAAACCTGCTTTTTGACCCGTTGCTTTCATAACACTATACACCTTTGCCTACTTTAGTTTGGGGCTCAGAGGTGTCACCCCTCTGTGCGGACCCGGGCCTCTTCCCATGGGAGCGTGTGTCCCAAGTGCCTTGTTGGCCGCGGGAGGCAAAAAACCCTTGAGGTTGTTGGGATCCATGCCCCCAGGTGCTTGCATGCCTGCGTTGGGACCGGCAGGTGCACCGGCACCAGATGATGATCCAGGTACCTGGACCAAGTGTGTTGTCAAAACCAGTTGTTTTCCCGGGCCTCCTTCTTCCCAGTAGACCGTAAGCTGAACTTCACGAAGGGCTTGTTCGAGCATGTTGGCCAACATCTCCACCTGGCCCTTGAGCATGTCCGGGTTCATCATTCCGGAAAGCGCAGAGCCTCCACCGGCTCCACCCATCATTCCGCCAAGTTGACCCTTTAGCTTGTCGCCAAGCTGTCCTCCAACCATGCTCTGAAGGTCTTGCATCGATCCCATGGCTCCGCTCGATGCCTTGTTGCCTTCCTCATCTCCACCGGTAAAACGATTCACGAGTTGACCAAAGGCCTCCTGTATTGGCAACTCTACCTTGTTGACCTGCAGGACCCACTTGAATGAAGGGTAACCTAGCTCTTCGAAATTGCCTTCCTGGGTGTCGTCCATGTCGGGAAAACCCTCTCTGGTCAGCCTTTCTTCTTCTTCTTCCATCTTGGACTGAGCCAGGAAGGTGGCGATGGTTATCTGTTTGCCATAGGTGGACAAGCGCATGGAACCGCTCGCCGCCTCCATCAAAGACACATATGCTACCGCCAGTATACCGAGGGCTACCATCATTTCTAACAAGGTAAACCCATGGGTTTTTCCAGTTCTGAAAACTGTGGCCCTTGTGGATTGCAGGAGCCTATTCATCCGGCGCCTCCACAAACTCCGGGTATATTCTTACCCTGCCTGTAAGAGGCTGCACCCAAAGGGTGTACGCATTTTCGTCTTCGTCAACCAGGTGGATTATGGCCTTTTCGGACATGCCGGAAGGGAAACAGTATATGTACGCCTGGCCGGTCGTGACCCTCTCCTCCTGGTGAAAGACCCAAACGTCCTGAAAGGAGACGGTCTTGGGTAAAGTCACTTTTTTTGTCAGGGGACCTGCAAAGTTTGAGAAAGTGGCTTTTTTCTTTGGCTTCCACATATCGCCGCTCTCTATATACGAGCGACTGACAAAATGCCGTTCTTTGTCTTCATCTTCTTCTGCCAGCGCGCCGTCTTCCACCTTTGTCTTTTCCCGGCCCAGAAGAAAACGATCGGTGGAACTCTCCACCCAGAATGAGCCATCATCCAGATCCATTACCACGCGGAAGACAGCGTCTTTTCTTACCGCCAGATCGTAGGTGTAACGAATGGCACCGGCAAGCTTTCTGGAAGTCGATCGAAGATCCGCACGGGTAATGTTGGACACCGATGGCACCACCATGCCTACGAATAATGCCATGAGCAGAATAACGATGCTGATCTCTATCAGCGTCATTCCCCGCTGCTTCATGATCGCAGCGGCTTTATGCTTGTGTCCAGGCTGACCCATGGGACCTTCCTGCCTAAGGTAGGCTTATGTCCTCGTCAAAGCCTTCGCCGCCGGCCTGGCCATCGGCTCCATATGACTTGATGGTATAGGACGAAGAGTTGTGGCGGATGTATTCGAATTCCTTGTCCCATTTGTCCTTGGGCATAGACGGCATGACGCCCTTTGTCACCAACTCCTGCAGACCCTGCTCGGTGGTGGGGTATGCACCATACTGTACCTTGTAGGCATCCAGCGCCTGAACCACATTTTGCATCTGGATTTTTGTTCCATCCACCTTGCTCTGATCCAGGTACCGGACATATGCCACGGTAATGATTGTTGCCATCATTCCCAATATGGCGATCACCACCATGATTTCGATCAAGGTCATGCCCCTGTGGGAACGCGCCAATCTGGCCACGGTGCTTTTTTTGTTCATGAAATTTCCTCCTGAAAACTTTCATCGGTGGTCGAACTGTGTTTCCACTGTTTGATAACAGTGATTGCCAAAATTATTGACCCTATGGTTATGGTGACGTCAGCCAGATTGAACGTGGGCCAGTCGAAGGCCTTTCCCCAGTGGAGATGGATGAAGTCCACCACCACGCCACGGAGTATCCTGTCCATCAGGTTGGCTGACGCGCCGCCCAACACCAGGCCCATGGCAACAGAGGCCGTGATGGTCCTGCCCAGGGTCTTTATGGTATAAAACAGCATGGCGGTCACGGCCAAAATGGCGAGACCCACCAATAGCGGCAATCTCAAGGCAGAGGGAAAGCTGGAAAACAAGCCAAAGGCCCCATGCGGATTGTCTCTAAGCCAAAGTTCCAGGAATCCTGGAATCAATTGAAGGGATGAGTTATGCGGTAGCGCTTCTACGGCGATCCACTTGCTCATCATATCCAGTGCAAGGGCGCTGGCGGCCACTGCCACCATGGCGATGGTGAACATGATCTTGTTGTGTTCAGCAGCATACACGAAAAACCCTCTCCCTATTTCGCAAACTCGTTCAGTTGGAGAATGGGCAGCAGGATGGAAAATACCATGAAGCCCACTGCACCGCCCATCATCACGATCATCAGGGGTTCAAGCAAGGATGTAAGCGCGTTGATCCTGGTCTCGGCCTGGTATTGGTACGAATCAGCCACGTTGTCCAGCATACCTTCGAGCTGTCCCGATCTTTCTCCTACCGCGATCATGTGAATTACCAAGGGAGGAAATTCTCCTGAGCGCTTCAGCGGGGCTGCGATGGATTCTCCCTCGGTGATGCTACCCTTTGCATCTTCCAGCGCATCTGCGATCACCTTGTTGTTCACGATGTTTTTTACGATGTTCATAGAGGTAAGAAGAGGTACGCCTGAACTCAGCAGCGTGGACAAGGTTCGCGAAAAACGTGATATGGCAAGCATTCGGACGATGCTCCCGAAGATGGGCATGTTCAACTTGAACCTGTCCCACTTGGTGCGCCCAACAGGGGTCTTTATGTAGCGGACATGGAAAAATCCAAGCCCGATCAACAAGATTGCCACAGCCCACCAGTAGTCGGCCAAAAAATGACTCATGCCCAGCAAGATTCTCGTGGGCAAGGGCAAGGTTGCATGAAGGTCTTCGAATATCTTCGTGATTTTCGGTATGACCACGATAAACAGGATCGCCAGTATTCCCATGCCGATGATGATCATGATAGCAGGATACATGAGAGTGCCTATGACCTTGGACCGCAACTTGGCCTGGCCTTCGGTGAAATCGGCCAGCCGGTTCAGCACCACGTCCATGGCCCCAGAACTCTCGCCTGCCCGAATCATATTGCAGTAAAGGGATGGAAATACCTTGGGGTGTTGACCCATGGAATCGGCCAGGGATGAACCCTCGTTTACTCTCTGTTTTACCTGAGAGAGCACCAGTTTCAGGTAGTCGTTTTCAGCCTGGTCCACCAGTGCCGAGAGACTCTCGACCAGGGTAACCCCGGCATGCAAAAGAGTTGCAAGCTGCCTTGTAATAACGCCGAGTTCCTGTGCTGACACTTTCTGCCCGAACTTGCGGGTCACCGGAACCGTACCACCCGCAGCTCCACTTCGGACGGATTTTTGCTCGCTTACATCGGTCAGGAAGATTCCGTCCTTTTTCAGGAGACTCCTGAGAGTGCGTGGGCTGTCCGCGTCACGGATTCCCGATACGCTCTTTCCTGCTGTCGTAAGACCTTTATACTTGAACACTGGCATAGCTCGTGTGTCTCCAATGCCTACAGGGAGTCTTCTTGCGTGACTCTCATGACCTCTTCGATAGTGGTAATGCCTCGTATTATCTTGTCGGCACCGTCATCGCGAAGGGTGTACATTCCTTTGGACATGGCCGTCCGCTTTATGGTGTTGGCATCCACGTTCTTCAGCACCAGTTGACGGATCTCGTCATCGACTACCAAAAGCTCGTATATTCCCGAGCGTCCCAGGTATCCTGTCTTGAAGCACTTGCTGCATCCCTGCGCCTTGTAAACCCACTCGGGTTTTGGAGTGTCACGAAGTACCAGTTTGTCCCACTGTTCGTCCGTAATGGTCACCTTCTCCTTGCAGTGCGGACAGACCGTACGCACGAGACGTTGGGCGAGTATTGCCACAATGGACGAAGCTACCAGAAATGGTTCCACTCCCATGTCCACCAGACGTGTGACCGCACTGGCGGAGTCGTTTGTATGAACGGTGGAGAAGACCAGGTGACCTGTGAGAGATGCCTGGATGGCAATCTCCGCTGTCTGCAGATCGCGAATTTCGCCAACCATGATGATATCAGGGTCCTGTCTCAGAAAAGAACGAAGCACATTGGAAAATGTGAGATCTATTTTTTCGTTTACGTGGATCTGTCCTATGCCTGGAAGCTGGTATTCCACAGGGTCTTCCACCGTCAGGATGTTTACTTCCGGGGAGTTTATCTTGTTCAGAGATGCATAGAGCGTCGTTGTCTTTCCACTTCCGGTGGGCCCTGTTACCAGGATGATTCCATGGCTCTTGTGTATGATCTGATTCATCTGTCTGAGATTGCGCTCGTTCATGCCGATCTCGTCCAGATCCAGCAGGATTGCTGAACGATCCAGAAGTCGCATGACAACCCGTTCGCCGTGTACGGTCGGCACAGTAGACAGGCGGATGTCCACATCCTTGCCCGCTATCTTGATCCTTATCCGACCGTCCTGAGGGAGACGTTTTTCCGCGATGTTCAGGCCACCCATGATCTTGATTCTGGATGTGATACTGGCCTGGAATCGCTTCTGGGTTCGCAGGATCTCGTATAGAACGCCATCTCGGCGAAAGCGCACGACGATGTCCCGTTCCATTGGCTCGATGTGGACATCGCTGCAGCGCTCCTTGACCGCCTGATACAGCAGGGAGTTGACAAGCCTGATGATGGGGGCTTCATCGTCTGAATCGAGGAGGTCTTCAGGTTCTTCCAACTCGTGGGCGAGAGAGTCCAGGTCCGTCTCTTCCAGATCGTCCACCAGCGCTTCGGCTTCTCCTGCAGACCTGTCATACAGACGGTTGATCCCGTCGATAATGAGTTCTGCTGTGGCGATCACGGGCCTTATGGGGCTTTCCAACAGCATTCGAACATCGTCTAAGGCGAACGTGTTCAGGGGATCAGCCAAAGCCACCACTATCTCGCCATCGTTTGTCCCCAAAGGAAGAACCCTCTGTTGCTTGGCGAAGTTGATGGGTATCTTGCGGGCAAGGTCAGTGTCTACAGCCGACACATCAATTTCATCGATCACCTGCAGACCGAGTTGCTTGCCCAAGGCCTGGACCACGTCGCTTGGGTCCACAAGCTTCATGCCGACGAGGATCTCTCCGATTCTTCCACCACGCTCTGCCTGGTGCTGCAGCGCCTCGCTTATCTTTTCATGGGGAAACCCAATGGATGCGCAAAGAATCTCTCCCAGTTTATGCTTGTCGCCCATGATTGAAATGCTCCTGCCTACTCTACTTCCAATTGACCATCAGGCTGAGTGTCGGCTGATGTCTTGTCGGCATCCTTGCCGGGTCCTGAAAGATCGTTGCCCTTGTCGTCGGATGCTCCATGCGTATTTGCCTTGTCTGTATCCTGTGTTTTTATGGGAGTGATGAGCACTTCGGCTCCGGACCCCTTGCCTCCATTTTCTATTTTTGCCATCTCGGCGCTCAGGTGCAGGTTGATATCAGCCAA
>JALVPF010000501.1 GCA_027031935.1 Myxococcales bacterium
ACAACAACAGGAGTGCTAAAAACACGAGGGGCAAAACAGCAGGGTCCGCATCGGGCCTTAGCCCCAAACCCCTCACCTTTGGTGCCCACAACAATATCAACCTGACCAGGACTAAAAACACCAAGGCAGCCAGAGACATGGTCATCCACCCACGATCCTGATGTTTTTCCCGCTCGTGGCCCAGCTCGTGCCCCAAGGCGACCATGATTTCCCTTGGGTTGAAGTTGCGCACCAGGTTGTCTCCCAGCACCACGCGCCTGGAGGGTCCGGTTCCCATCACAAAGGCAGCGGCATGGCGTGATCTCTTGGATGTGTTGATCACCTGTATATGGGACAAGTTGATGCCAGCCTTTTCCATGACTGTCTCGACGGCACTGCGGGCCGGACCTGGCGGCAATTCCTTGAACTCGTTGAACATCTTTGCCCTGTACGGACTAAGCATGCTCCAGACCAGCAACATTCCCACCACGGCCACCCAGAGCAAGACCCACCAGGTTCGGGGCAATCTGCGAGCGAGACCAAAAAGCCCAAGCCCAAGAAAACCGGAAAAAACAGCACCCATGAGCATACCCTTGGTCCAGTCGCTCCACCACAAGCCTGCGCTCATGGTCAAAAGTCCGCGCTCGTGACCAAGCACAAAAGACCCGAAATAAGAGATGGGCAAAACGACTATAGACCACAGCATCATCAAGAAGATGGGATACAACAGATCCGTGATCCACCTGCTTGGTTCGCGCCCACCCGGATCCGACAATCTCTCCAGAACCCTGAAGGCCTTGATGGATCTCCCGGCAGAACCATAAATCCGAAAACCCAGTTTTTCGCATCCGTGTCTAAGGGCCACGTGGACCCCTGCGCCCAACACCACCAGGCCGAAAAGCAGCTTCATGCCAAGGGTGGTGAGGTGAAGATTGCTGTTGAGTTCCGCCTGCGAAGCCCAAACGACCTGCTCTTGATGACTGAAAAACGAAAGAGGATCCACTGTAAAACCTAACTTTGACCAGGCGCTTGCTGATGCTCCTGGCTTGTTGTTGACTTGTCTTTTGTCTTTTCCTGCCGACCCAGAACCAGATTTTCCACACGCTCCATTTCCTGTCTGGCGGCCCTGGTCCAGGAGTTATCAGATCTGGTCCGCTCCGCAAGTTCCAGAGTCATCTCGAAAACCTTCAAGGCCTTTCTCAACAAGACGGCCAGTCTCTCCTTCAAAAGGTCTCTATACACAGCCACCTCTTCATCCGAGAGGTCTTCAGGAGCAGGAGACTTTTCCATGGCCTCATGCAGGTCAAGATACAGCTTTCCAATCCTGTATCCAGCAGCCGTAGCCCAGTCCGCATCACCCCAACGCATGGTGCGCAAATAACCAGCCTGGGCCAGCAAGAGTAACCTGGCCTTGTTCTCCAGATCTTTTTTCATTCGTTCCTCCGGCAGTCTCAGGGGTGCAGCCTGAAACCTGCCGGTGGCCAACTCGGCCAACCTGAATTCGCTTCTTGCCGCTGGACTTGGGTCCAGATACTCTTCCTTTTCGTGTTTTCTGAAAAACCTCAATGCATCGTGGAATTTTCGCTCGGCAAGAAGCAAATCTCCATGATTCATCAGGGACTCACCAAGCAGGACCATGGCATCCATACGGTCCGAGGCGGTCAGGGACTGCCTTGACAACAAACGATTGAGCACGGATATGGCCCTGCTGTTTTCATCCAACTCCTGGTATACGCCGGCAAGACGGAACATGGCATCGACCCAGTCCTTGGATCTGGGCATATTTTCCGTCACCATGCGATAGCGTTCAATGGCCTCTCTATCTCTATGCAGCAATTCCAGACATCTTCCTGCATTGAAAGCAGCAGCAGACACATAACGGGATTTTGGGAAATCACTCAGTATCCTGTCGTAAAACTTCAAGGCATCAGAAAACTTCTCCGCCTCATGTAGTCTCAAGCCTTCATGGAAAAGGGCAGATGCATCGAAATCGGTCAAGCCCAACTCCGGGTCGGGTTTCAACCCAATATGAAGGGGCTCCATGACGACCATCTCGGTGGTATCCTGCTTAGATCCATCAGGTTTGATATTTGCAGGAGATGAAGCACATCCCCATGTTGCACACATGGCAATAAAAACACATACGATTGTCGTTTTGGTAAATGAGTTCATGTCTGTTTTGACACGCAAACTTCCCTGTGGTTCCGTCTGCAGTGTCCCATGCATGGGCCTATCAGGCAACATTTCTGTGGCAGATCCCACTTCGTAAATTGACATACCCCATGTCCATGACTAGGATCAAAGCCATGACAGCAGGGAAAATATCCCCCCTGCATCAAGAGGCAAAGGGCAATGCCTACTGCAAAAAAACACCCGGACACCATGCTTGACGTGGAATACTGGCGGGGAATTCATATCAAGGACAGCGTCCTGTGGATGGACGCACCACGAAAGGTTGACCTCTGTTTCGTATCTCGCGTACAAAAGTGTAGCGGGCTGAAACACGGAAAGATTCTGTGTACCGAACTTACTGCCATGCTTTGCAAATCCAGGGGGCTGGATGCAAATTTTCTCATCTCGCCGTACGGACAAGCTTTTTCCCTTGGAGAGCTGGATCTGGAACTTTACCCGTCAGGCTGTATGCCAGGCTCGGCGCAACTCAAGGTCAAATCCAGAAACAAGGTCACGCTCTTATACACCGGCCTTTTCGATCCAAGAACCCATCGCACCACAGAAGCAGGAAAAATTCACGGGGCACAGATCCTGGTCATGGACTCAGGATGGGCACATCCACAAGTGAAAGACGAACCCAAGGAAAAAGTCCAAAAGTCCATCGTGACCTGGACAAAGGACACCCTCGGAAAAAAAACCACTCCCGTTCTTCTTGTAAACCCCATGGGATGTGCTCAGGAAATAGCTGCGCTGTTGACAGAAAAACAATTTTCCATAAAGGCCCACAGTAGCATTTCTTCCATTTGCAAAGTCTATTCTTCCATTGGGTTGCTACCAAAATGGGTCAAATCCCTCGGTAAAAAGCTTTCCAGAGACGACGTGGTGCTCATGCCCAGCCACCTGGCAGACTCCCCGATTCTTCGTTACCTCGAACGCAGCAGTTTTGCCCTGATAGCATCGAGCACAAAGACAGCAGTTCATCCTGCCGCTCAAAAGGCCGAAAAGA
>JALVPF010000502.1 GCA_027031935.1 Myxococcales bacterium
GACGAGCTTGTTAAGGTTTCTTATCACGCTTTGCCTGAATTTCAAGATATTTGCCAGCCATGCGATCTGCTGGTGACATACCCAGGGGAGGTGCTTTTGAAAGGCTCTTGCAAGGTCTTGCAAGGTGCCATCCTATTGCTTAAGCGGATTTTCCCATTCCAGGAACATCTGGCGAAACGTTTTCCAATTGCTGTTGTTCATGTCCTACCTGAAATATATGGCCACACCCTGATAAGTGTCAGGAATGGGGTCTATCCCGTCAAGGTCAGCAGTGGAAAGCATCGCGGCACCTTGCCCGGTGAAGGCACAGGTAGGGCAGGTTCTTCCTGATTTCCTTCTGGTTGAACTGATACAACAGGCCATATTCCAAATCCAGGTTTACCATGGCGTGGTGTTCCCTAGATGTAAAAGAGCTGATATGATTATCGACGACGAGAAGAGAGGAATGTCGAATCATGGTCCCATGTACAAAGAGAGTATTCTGGCACCCTGCCCTGCTCCCGGTCCTCACAGCACTCATGCTCATGGCTTGTCAGCAGGGGACAGTACAACAGACTGATTCTGGGATAAATCCTGATGCACAGGATGCTGGAGACCCTGGTGCTGATCCTGGTGCCGATCCTGGTGCAGATCCTGGTGCCGATCCTGGTGCCGATCCTGGCGCCGATCCTGGTGCCGACCCTGGCGCCGATCCTGGTGCCGACCCTGGTGCTGATCCTGGCGCAGATTCCGGTGGAGACCAGGGTGGTGGTGGGCAGGTTCTTTTTACAGAGCCATTCGAAGACACGGACTTTTCCTCTCGAGGCTGGTACGACTCACCAAGGGCAAACCTGTCTTCTTCGGAACATGTGGATGGCT
Organism: Myxococcales bacterium; assembly: GCA_027031935.1. Taxonomy (GTDB): domain Bacteria; phylum Myxococcota; class B64-G9; order B64-G9; family B64-G9; genus JALVPF01. Next base: position 859 of record JALVPF010000502.1, read on the forward strand.
CCACTCACTCCTTCGAGTGCAGGTTCACTCAGGGCGCCAGGGGCTGCGAAGGGGGAACACCTGGCAGGCATCAGTTTGACGAGACAGACTCTGTGTACTTGAGCTACTGGGTAAAATACAGTGCAAACTATGTGGGCTCGGGCCATCCCTACCATCCCCACGAGTTCCATTTCGTCACTAACAAAGACGACAGGTGGGTTGGGCCTTCAAACACCCACCTGACCACATACACAGAGCAGGTGGGTGGAGTTGTCAGGATCGCCTTGCAGGACAGCAAGAACCTGGACCCCGACTGCATTCTCCTGAATAATGATAGTTTCGTAGGCTGCAACGGCTCCTTTGAAAACTACACCTTCACCGAGCATCGTTCGGTGTGTTCGTGCAATGGACTCATGGGAGACTTGGACGGCAGAGACTGCTTCAGCACTGGAGGTGGTGGGTACTACAGCGCCAGGTTCTGGGACTCGGCACAAAAGATGTTCAAGGACGAACAAGGTCCCTACTACAAAAACGACTGGCACTTCATCGAGTCTTACTTCAAGATGAACAGCATTCAGAACGGGCTTGGCGTGGCAGATGGTGTCATTCAGTACTGGTACGACGGAGAGCTGATCATCGACTACCACCATATACTCATGAGAACCGCAGTCAACGCTGACATGCGTTTCAACCAGTTCCTGGTAGCCCCCTATATTGGAGATGGTTCTCCAGTGGACCAGACCATGTGGGTAGATGATTTGACTGTCGCCACTGGAAGACCATGAACCCTTATTTTTAACTAAAAATACTCCTCGAGATCAAAGCAGCGCCAAGGCTATTGCCGCTGAGTCCTGGTATGCCTTCTCCCGTTGGGCAGGGCTCAGGGCCTTGCCTGTATGCAGACTGTCGCTGACCGTGAGGATAGAAAGCGCCTCGACTGCCTTGCTCGCAGCCAAGGTATAAAGAGCCGAGGTCTCCATCTCCATGGCCAAGACCCCGTACCGCGCCCAAATCTTCCATGACTCTGGATCATCCGAATAGAAAAAGTCATTGGTCATCACTCCACCGACCTTGAAGCTCACACCCTTGTTTCGCGCCTGGTTCACTGCGGACTCCAAAAGCTCGAAAGTGGCACAAGGCGCAAAATCCATCCCATTGAACCTGTGACGATTCATGGACGAGTTGGTCGAAGCGCACTGGGCAAACACAAGCTCGCCCAGCTGCAACTCAGGATCCATGGCCCCGCAGGTGCCCACCCGAATGAGCCTCTTTGCACCGAACTCGGTCACAAGCTCATGGGCGTAAATGCTTATCGATGGAGCCCCCATTCCAGTGGCCTGAATAGAGACCTTCTTGCCATGGTAGGTACCGGTAAATCCCAGCATACCCCGGACATCATTGCACAGGACCACAGAATCCAGCAGGTCCTCGGCCATGGATTTGGCTCGCAAGGGATCGCCAGGCAGCAACACGGTCTCGGCATATGCACAGGACTTGGCCTCGATATGAACTCCCATCATAATCCTCCAATCATTTGATTATGCCAAGTTTCCAAAGCGATCTTTTTATCCGGGTTTGCACCAATCATGACCTGGAATACCTCCTGACACCAAAGAACAACAAAGCTACAAGCAAAAAAAGCATCCACCGGCTGGTATCACCCGATCCATCAGATCGGCAAGCACAACCACCGCTCTCAAGAACGATCTCCTTATCAGTACCAAGCCCATCATCCGGTCCGACATCATCATCCGAGTTCGAATTGGCATCCAAGCCCGTGTCATCACCCGAGCCTGCATCGTCACCTGAGCTAACATCACCCAGACCAGCATCAGCGTCCGGTCCCGGTTCTTCTTCGGTGCCATTGCTACCGTCTCCATCCACACCCTCTTCATCCTCTTGATGATCCTGCGTAGTGGCAGAGGCCACGTTGGACCAGGACGAATTGGTACTCCCCTGAAAAGCACGGACCCTGTACTGGTAGTTGGTCGCAGGGCTCAGGCCCTCATCGTTATAATTTGCCTCATCAGCATCCACGGTCGCAATCTCGCTCCAGGGGTTCCCATCGGGCCCGGTGAATATAAAGGTCACCCCATCGTACTGCGCATCGTCCACACCCAGCACCAACTGACCGGCTGGGATCTCCTTTTTCCATATTTTCCACCCTGCCTGAGCCGACGAATTACAGATCATCCCCGAATCGATCCAGGATGAGTCCATCCAGGAGAGTTTGCCAGCACCATATCTTGGATCCAGGGGCACAAACACATAGCCAGGTCCAGAGACATCCAAGGTGTACATGCTGGAGATGGGGTT
>JALVPF010000503.1 GCA_027031935.1 Myxococcales bacterium
CTGTCTCGCTTTCTCAGAGACTATCTCTACATTCCCCTCGGAGGAAATCGCAGAGGGAGCCCGAGAACATATTTAAACATCATGGCCACCATGCTTCTCGGTGGATTGTGGCATGGCACGAGCTTGCATTTCATTCTATGGGGAGCATATCATGGCTTGTTGCTGGTTGTTCACAAAGCTTGGGATTCAGTTTTTAGATTTCCAAAAAATTCAACATCATGGCGTGATGGATTGACATGGAAAACCATCTCGTGGTTTGTCTGTTTCCTGTCCATGAGTCTTGGCTGGGTTTTTTTCCGCGCTCCTGACTCGCAATCTGCCTTGAGGATCTTTGAGGGTCTTTTCTCATTCGCGCTTGGCGATTCCATACCCGAGCCCATGCATCAAGCCATGGTCCTGCTGGGCATTATAGCCCTTGGTCATTTTGCATCCGGATATGTCGATCTTGTGAATTTACCCAAACGCTTCCCATGGTGGACCAAGGGTATTTCCTGGGCTTTGGGATTGACGATAGTTTTCCTTTTTGGCTCAAGGCCAGAGGGATTCATTTACAGGATGTTCTGATGAAAAAGCACAAGTTGATACATTTCATCCTTTCACTTGCCATGGTGCTTTTTCTGATCAACTCGGCAGAGATATTCTTTCGGTCAACCAAATTGTATGAGGAAATGCTCAGGCAGGACATGTTCAGCTCGAAGCTAAAATATTTCAATGGGCTGGATTTTGACCCGGATGTAATCGCCATGGGAAATTCCCGCGTTCGCCATGGGATTGACACCAGGATCATCGATGACATCCTCAGTGAGCATCTACACCGGACCACAAGATCATGGAATTTCGGAATGGGAGGGGTCAACGCGTATTCATTTCTTCCCCTCTCCCTTAGAATCCTCGAACGAAAACACAAGCCCCTGGTGGTGGTGATAGGAATTGCACCTGCTGATTTTGTCAACGAAACCCCCCGCGCCCTTTCCCACCTTGTTTTTTCCAGGCCATGGCAACCTTCAGACCTTTATGATGCCCTTCTGGCAGGTGCCAATTCAGAACAAGCCATGGAGATATTCCTGAACTCTTCGTATGAACTCCTCAGCTTCAGGCCTACCCTTGTGGATGTCCTTCTGCGTAACCGCAAGTTGGGACCAAGCATAGGGCCGGATTTTTTCGGATACAAACAGGAGCATGTGGCCCCGCCGGGACTCCAGCCCATCAGGGCGACCAACAGGGCCCGAGGATATCGCAAGGAGCTGGTGGGCAAAGACAAATCCACAGGGCCGTTCAAGTTGGGATGTTTTCGTGTTGCCTTGATGCGTCTTGTGGATGCCGGGTTAAAGGTGGTGGTTGTGGCCATGCCGGAATCCAGCCAGGTACATCACATAGCAAGCGAACCGGACTCTGCTGTAAGTGCCATATTCGGGAGTGTAAGGAATACCTGTGAAAAAATGGGGGTAAGGTTTGAAGATCTCTCTTCTCCCGACTGGCTTGATGACAACTGTTTCACAGACGGAGACCACATGAACCTGAACGGGGCACACACCTTTACGACATTTCTTGTAAACGAAATAATCATTCCAGAGTTGAACGACTAGTTCCGAATCTTTTTGGTCCCCAAAACGAATATCATTCCCAGAAGCAATACCAATAAAGATCCGGCAGACTCCCTTTGACTGGAGCAGCCACATCCTGAAGCATCTTGCTTGGTGTCTTCCTTGGATGAGTCGCTGCCTGCATCCTTTTGGATATCTGCTGACTGGCTCTCATCAGCCTTCTGATTTCCTGAGTCAGCGGCATCAGCACTACCATCCTGGGTGGAAGCATCTGCGCTTCCACCATCTTCACTGACACCTGCATCATCATCTGAAGTGCCGTCCTGAACCCCTGCGTCTTGCACGGGCTCATGATCACCATTTATGGTAACATGAATCTCTACAGGTCCGTTGCCAGTTCCAGTGAGCGTAATGACCCCGGAATCACCATCGTGGGCAGTTCCCTCAATCTCGATGGAATAGCTTTTTGCCTGTGCCACCTCTGTGCCGCTGTCCACCTGCGAACCAGATGGGCCGACAAGGACAAGCCATGATTGGTCCATCTGCGCCTGCCACTCGAGTATACCGCCCCCACAGTTGGCAAGATCAATGGATGCAGAAGGATACTGCTGTGTGCCATCCAACTCCACGTTCGAGGGGATGCCATCACAAAAGGCAGGTGCAGCATGGTCTTCTGCATAGTTGTATACATAGCTGAACATGCCAATGGATGAAGTATTGTACTTGATCCTGAAAAAACCTTCTTCTCCAAAATCTTCTGTCCATGAGTTCTTTACAATCCAGTAGCCCTCGTCATCGTCGTAGCCGACAATGAGCACTGCGTGCATGCCACCGCCGTTGGTGGTGGTGGGTTCATAGATTCCACCATGGTATGCGTAAAAATCATCGTATACTCTCATGGAAGTTCCCACGGGCCTGTCCTGCAGATAGGTTTTTATCTCGTCCATGGCCTCCGGGCTCATGATGTACTCGGGAGGATCCCACCAGGGCCATCCTGGAGTAGTAGAGGTAATCTCTATGAGATCTTCGGTTTTGATTACTGCATCCTGGCATTCGGGGCTCATGTCTTCGACCTTTATGCAAACACCCTTTTGCCCGGTCTGACCAGAGGTGTAAGGATAGCAAGCTTCTGAAGTGACCCCCGTCTGACTCATGAAAGAGCCTGTGGTGTACCAGGTAACCCCGCCGGAATCACAGCCCAGAGAAGACAGGGAGGCGCAGTCGAACAGATGTTGTTCGCTCAGGTCAAGGGTGGGATCCGCGTCCGAGTTTCTCCATGAGATGATCCCTTCCAGGGTTGCTATGGTGGAAAATGCCCAGCACGAACCACAGTTGCCCTGATCACGCACAGGAGTGATGAAGTTGTATCCAAGCCTGTCTCGCCAATCCAGACTTGCGGGCAAAGGTCCCTTGTGACCAGGTGGCGGAGGAGCCTTCTGGGCCATGGCCCATTGCAGCAGCCACGCAGGAGGTTCGTCCACGGATGGTGCATATCGTGAAAGCTCTTCTTCGGACATCTGGGTAAAGCGGGTCTGACCGGCTTGCCACCTGAGGCCCCTTTCGCGAATCTTTTCCTGAATTTCCCTGATCTGCCCACTGTCCAGCGTC
>JALVPF010000504.1:0-389 GCA_027031935.1 Myxococcales bacterium
GTTTTTGGGTCTAGGCACTGATGGAGCCCAGTGGCTGGCAATCTTCATGGATGCATTGGCCCTGATCCTGGTCTACAAACTGATCGAACGCCTATATGGCCCATGGTCTGCCCTCCTGTCGGAGTTGGTGCTCTTGCTTGCCATAGACAATTCAGATCGATTCTCGGACATTCTTTGGAATTATTCGCCCTTGCTGCTGATGGGGACACTTGTCACGGCGCTTTCCATCAAACTGCTTCAAACGAAAGATGCCATGGTTCCTGCCATGCTTGGAGCAATTCTGGCCATTGGCTCAAATGTTCATCTGGTATGCACCTTGTTCATACCGGGCATCGTCCTTGCGTGCTTTCTTAGAAAACAAACCAGAATCGCAGCATTTTTTGCCTTTA
>JALVPF010000504.1:399-3150 GCA_027031935.1 Myxococcales bacterium
TACCAGCCATATGGAAAACGGCATAGCAAAGATTGTTGCCCACCATTGCCAGTCTGCGGCCCCCCAAAGCCCGATATAGGGGGCGCGTTGCCCCGCCATTATCATCCATGTCAGCAAGCCAATTGAAAGGAGTGCATAGGCAATGAGCTATGCTCGTCGCCCGAACACAGCAACCAGTTTCGGACGCACAAAAGGCGAAGGGGGGATGATATGCGCCAACAAAAATATGGCGACAGAAAGCGCAAATTCACTCAAAACCCTCATTCCCCGTTCTTAAAAAACAGACCGGGATCGCAGCGTTTTTTGCCTTTACCACAGTCTTTGCCACAACGAGCATACTCTCTTCAACACAAGCGTGGCTGCGGAATCTTCATGCGATAATCTCCGGCAATTTTCTTCCTTCATCTTCCTTGATTCATGGTTCAGGAGACTTTTTCACCTTTCCCCTCTTGCTCGGCGTCGCTAGCACCATCCTGAGCGCTGTGATGACATTCCACAAAAACAGACAATCGCGTCGACTAGGCATTGTCTTGATGGTCTTCATGTTTCCCATCCTGTCGCTTTTCATTTTGGCAACCACCACCATGGGCCTGAATCAGACAAACAGATATCTATTGCCCTACCTGCCCACATTCGCCATGGCAGTGGGTATATCGATGAAGGAAATTTTTAATTTTATCCACAGTGCATCTGTTGAAAAACAAGTCTCGAGTTCGTGGACGAGTTCTCTGTTGCCCATATCAGCGCCTGCACTCACCGCACTTTCTCTCATGCTGATTCCACCTGCGGAATTCAACTATGATCCACAAGAGCTCAGATTTTCCCATGTGCAAACCCTTTCGCGAAAACTGAAAAACTATGGATGGACCTATGGGCAGGCAATGGCTGGTATCAAGGGCCCCAAGGATTACCTGCTCATGGACGCCTTGAGTTTCTCACTTCCGACCTCTCCCGCTGGCAAGATCCCTTTATCAAACGAAAATCTCATCGTTCTCAAGGCACCTGATACCCTTCAGGGAAATCTTCCATCCGGGTGCCAGATGTTGCCCTCTGAGTATGGTAACCTGCTGACTATCAAAAACAAAAGCAAGCTAAACTGGAAAAGCTTCGAGGCATGCTGGCAAGAAAAATTGGACAAGAGAGACGGCAAGTGGAACTGCGAGATGACTGGTCTGACACCAGCAAACTCATACTCGCCCGAAGCTCCCTTTATCATCAAGGGACTGCCCAAGTTGCCGCTGAAGACCGAGACCCGCTTGAGATTCAAGATTCCTTTACACGATTCCCAAAACAATAGTCAAAAATTCCTGCTGATGCCACAGATGGCAGGCACATGTCGCGGTAAAATTACCTCAATTTCGACCTCCGTCCCCCATGTTGTCAAGCTTGAGTATGATCTGGGTTCACCGGAGTGTCCTGCGACTACCTATTATGGCTTCCCGCCATTTTTCTTTGAATTAACTATGGAACAAGCCAAATTTGTAAAGCTTTACTTTAATGTTCACGGCGGAGTTTATCCAATATGAATCCACTCAGGATACATATACTCCTGCTTGTGAGCATGGGCATGTTGTTTGGAACCGAGACTTCCATGGCAAAGCCAAGTTCCCCTGTTTCTGGACATTGTCTCCCGCCCCAGGCAGGCCATGCACTTTCCGTGATACTTGAAAAACCTGAAACTCTTTCTTTGCTGCCAAGAGGCTGGCACCTGGGGGATGCCGAAGTTCGACAACGAAAGATCCTCATTCATTTCCATGGAGAAAATTCGTCAACCAGCGCAGTTGTCGAACTGATACAAAAAAAATCCAGCGCTGACCTTTCTTGTGGAAAGTGGTTTTGTTTCAATGTGCAAAACAGGACTCAAGAAACAATACCTGAAAAGGACAGAAAGAAATTCCTGATCATTGCCGAGCACATTGACAGATCATTTCTTTCTAATCCCTTCATACGGTGTTTCAACACCTGGACAAATGAAAAACTTGCAAATGAAAAATTTGCAGAAAGCCATGAGCAGGCAAAAGAGATTGTTTTTCCCAGGGGATTGTTTCTCCTCCTCGGAGGATTATGGCTCGTGTTGATCCTGGGGGCCACTGTGTCAGTTTTCAAAATGGCCCCTACCCGACCTTCTTCGAAATCAGAAAAGTGATACTAAAATTTCATGCTGCCAACTGCGATGCATTTTCGTACACGAACTGCTCTATCATCTTTTTGTATGCATCGGGTATGATGGTGAACCAGATCCCCGTGCCCTGCGTACCCCATCGTCTGCTCTCTCGCATCACGGCTCCCCTGGCCCAGATCACTTCATCAGTACCGGGAAGCTGAAACTCGAGGCTGACCATGGAACCCTCTGGAAGGTCCGGCTCGATGAGCTTGTGAAGATAGATTCCAGTGGTGGAAATATCCGCTGCCTTGACCATGTATGGCTCGTCGCCAACGTATTTGTTCAGGAACACATCCAGCGGTTTTCTGTACTCCACTCTCTTCTCCGAATAATTGCTCAACATGGTTCCCTCCTTTTCATGGGCTCTGAGTAACACTTTATCCTACATGTTCTTACATGTCAAAAAAATGCCTCGAATTTCTGGTTTGTATACCCCCATGGATGGACTTTCGAAGCATAGCCACAGAGATCGCAAGCGAGGTGGGAAATCAGGGGGCTTGACCGAAATGCAAGTATGGATAAGCATTGCACCATGAAAATCACAAATTCCACTTATTCGGCCCCCTTCGCGTTCCTTCCAGAGAGAC
>JALVPF010000505.1 GCA_027031935.1 Myxococcales bacterium
CAGGCTTGACAAAAAGGATGATTTGACAGGTTTAGCCGTCATAATTTGCTCTCCATGGGGAAAATTGATCGCCAATGCTTGGGTGTTGATGAGAATGCCAGGGGATGAATGACTCTGAATGACTCAGTTGCCATATCGGTTCGGCCCCATACCCAAAGGGGATCCTTTTCACCGGGTGAATTCATGATAATCCGTCTTGTTGGATAGAGGATATTACATGGAAGGTATGCTTGCCAATACCCACGTGAAAAAATTAAGGCATGGGAAAAACGCCTCGGGTCATCGACCTTCGATCGTCGATCGAGGTGAATGACGGGAAGATCTTTCAGAATATCATCAGGAATCTTTGTCAGACGTGTAACTACACTTACTGGAACAAAAACCTCTCCAACTTCACTCTCCACCTTTATTGCTTCGGTAGTGCTGTGCCACAAGGGGAGATGTATTACCACTCTCTGACCTGTCTCCGCCTCGTCATCCGTCCACAACCTCGCTCTCAATCTTCGAAGACATTCCATGGCGGTGGATGCAAGGGATATGGGTCGCTTTGAATCTTTTCCATCATGGGAAATAGCAAGTTGCACCATGTCCTGTTCCATGCCTCCTTCAATGCTGATGCCTGCCACGGTTGGTTTGCCCGCCCTGCTGCGACTCTCCGGGTCATCAAGACCTTTTGTTACGATTTGCTGTAGGATGATATCCAAGAGTCTTGTGATATCATCGTACTGAGCTGTTGCCACAATAACTTTGTCGGTCTTTATGCTAAGCGCAACCGGTCTTGCGGCGTTCTTGCTCCATTTCCTGACTTTTTGCCGCAGTCTCGCAAAAGCAGGATCCAGCGGAATAGCGCTACCGTGCGAAAAATCATTCATGAGAGTGTTGAACAACCGGTGCAGTTTCTCTGTGGTATGAATGGTTCTTGTTCGCCTTGATCTCATCTCTGCAATTTCATTCTTGATGTCCCTGGATATGCTTATCAAGGCCTTACCTGAGCTTTCCATATCAGATTGCAGCAAAGTGTTATCCGAAAGCGAGGCCAGTTTCAGAAGCTTGTCCATCGAGCGATTCATGGACGTGATCATAGCTTTGAGCTCGTTTTCCAGATCGTCCAACTCCGCAAGCCAAAGCTGTTCACTTTTCAAGACGGGTTGAGCCAATACCAGGACAAGCTTTGACAAGTGGTCCAGGATTTCGTCCATGCTTGCAGGTCGGCTGGAATCAAGCCTTGATTCTATTTTTCCAAGCGCCTGCTCAACGGACTTCATGTCAGCGGTAGCCGCTGCTTCTCTCAATGTATGGAGCCTGAACCTTATGCTGGCAGTGTCAGGTGTCTTCTCTCGAGACAACCAAAGGGAAGTCTGCCTGATTTCCTGTGCAAGGGCCTGGAGCAACTCGTTCATTCAGTCTCTGGCCCCTTTTGCTCTTCTTCGGCGTCTTGGTCTTTTGTTGACATTTCTTCCTCCCCCTGCTTTTCGGGAGCCTGTATCCCGGGTTCATTTTTAGCCATCTGGGTAGAAAGACTTTCTTGAATTTTTTCTCTAGCTGTACTCGCCATGGTCTGAATCTGGTCAAGGATTTGTCTTGCTTCCTCGGAAAGAGCATCTATACCGCCTTCATCTGCCAGACTATTGAGTTTTGCCAGGGCACGGCCAAGGTCGATCTGTTGTTGTGCCAGTTCGGATGTCAAGTCAGTTCTGGCAACATCAAGGTCCATGTGTTCCAACTCTGAAAGGAGTTGATCGCTTGTGCCGATTATTGTTCTGCCAGCTTCCGTGGCCAATGAAATGGCTTTGCCCAGTTCCTTGCGCATAGAGACGCTATTGCCATAGACAACAGAAAATTTTTGGAGATCTTCACCAAGTACGCTTGCTCCCGGTCTGACTGCTTCGACCTTGTCCTGGAGTTGCTTTGCAATTCGAGACATCTTTGAGTGGACTGAGGACCAGCTTATGAGTTGTTTGGCTGTTTTTTTGAAGTGCAAAGTTGTCTTGGTAAAGACCTCACTGGACTTTCTGCCGGACGTTTCGAGGGCCTTGAGGGACTGGGTGAGTTCCTCGCATAGGCCAGAAATGTTCAGAGATAGTTTTTCTGCATCGGCAACAATCCGTTGGAGTTGTGGCCTGGTCCTGGTGTCCAGGGCCTTGGATTCCGAGATTATGGACAGGTTTGTTGAGAGGATTTGAACATCCTGGCGTACTGACGACACCTTTTGAGTTGAGGACAGGATAGCCTCGATACTCTCTGCAATCATTTGCATTCCGTTCTGAACTCCCTGAATGGAAGTCTTGTACTCATCAAGTTGCTCTTGATTAAACTGCTCTGGTGTCTCGTTCAGGATCACTTTTTGAATACTGTCTGCAGCAGAACACAGGTCTTGGGTGTAAATGCACAGAAGTTTGCCCATGTGCGAGACATCAGGGAGCACGTCAGGAGTGTCCATTTCCATGCTGGCTGACAGGTGTTTCAGCACAGGCTCGAGCCGATGAGCGGCTGTGTTCACAAGGGATGTTGCTTTAAGTATGGCCGAGAGCCTGGTAGCCAGGGATTCGAGCAATTCGTCAATGGCCTGAGAAAGCTCCTGGAAGTCTGGACTGCTGGTGGCTATCCTGGTCTTGAGCATTCCACCCTTCGCTAACTTCAACATGGAGGAAATGGAAGCGATCTCTCTGCCCATAGTTGAAAATCTTTCTTCGAGTTCGTTTAGTCGAACCAGCTTTTGATCCATGCGAAGGAGGCTTGTGGCCAGGTCATGGGCCAGAGAGGACCGGTCAATCGGTTCAGGATTAAAACCACCTGGCTGTCTGAGAATCTCGTCAGCTGATGATGTCAAGAGCTTCAAAGGCAACAGAATAGCCTTTGAAAGCCAGACAAAGGCCAGCAAAGCCAGCAGCGCTGCAAAAAGAGGCAGGGCCCACCAGAATCCATTCAGAACCGAGTTCAACTCATGTGTGCTGCCGTCTAGAGCTTCGAGTGAAGGCCTTGGTACGGGGGGAACTTTATTAATCTGTGTGGTGGCCGTGACGGATGCCGGGACAGCCTTTTTCACGGCCAACAGCAATGAAAAATAACCCAGGTCTGCATAAGTCCACTCTTTGACTTTCTTCTCGGTACTGTCATCCTGAAGTGATTTTTTCATGTTTGCTGCAA
>JALVPF010000506.1 GCA_027031935.1 Myxococcales bacterium
CACATCAGGCTTGCTTTCGGTGCTGGGACAACCAGAAAGTCCAAGTCCTACCAGTGCAAAGCCTACCAAGAATGATGAACTTTTCATGAGATCCTCCTGTTTTCGCTACACGTTTTCTTTTCAGCTCTTCCCAAGGTTAAAGTTACGGAATAGACGAGGAAGTTCTGTGGAGAATTCAAATTTTCGTTCATGGGACCAAGACGGGATAAATTATGCAAATTACAATGGTAAGCTGTTAGAATATGCAAGCAAGCGAGGCATTCGGGAGGAACCGTGATATGAGGGCATGCCTATGGGTGGATTTGTTTTTCTTGGTATTCCTTTTTTCGAGCATCTCCTGCTCCCCACGGCAACAGGATACTCCGGAGACGAATTTGTCCATATCATCAGGTGCCTTGACCACCGGGACCCATGAAGAAGACGATCCTCACATGACAGCTCTGATCCCTCCTTCCCAAGAGGAACTGGACTGGATAAGAGGCGTTCCTCCTGGCCTTTTTGACCTACTGGATAAAACGGCCGTGATTTTTGTATTCGACCAGCACGATTAGCATGAGCAGTAAAGTACCTCCGGATGAGCCACCCACGCCAGAGCAGTTGCACCCGTCTCCAAGCAACTTGTCAATATCAGAATTTGGCTTATCAACGGTGGCAGAATCTTGCTCGCCATCGTCTTCAGAACTGATACTGCCGTCTTCGCCATCATTTTCAGCGCCGTCTAGCATTTCGTCTTCTGGTAAATCGGCATCTCCACTGGATTTGTCATCACCGTTTGCAGCGCTTCCGTCACTACCGTCGTCATCGATACCGGCATCAGGAGATCCAGGAGTGATCTCGGCTAACATTAACTGGCCGCTGTCATCTCTCCATAGCACGTATACTGCGTTGGAGGTCGCTGTCATGGCCGGTTTTGAATTGCTGTCTATGTCAGCTGTGTTTGTCAGTCTTCTTATGTTCCATCCATCGTTTTGCTTGTCCGCAAGATATACCTCATTGACCTTTGCTGCTTTTGCGGATTCACAAATTGCCCAAGCGACATAGACCGTTGCAGAAGACGAGGCAGCCACAGCTGGCCAGGGATCGTCATATTTTGCAGTTTCACAATGAGGGAGGAGATCGCTTATACGGGAATGTTCGGAAAAGTCTGCGTCTCCGCTGGGTTTGACAGCATAGTCGATCCACGAATCATACATATTCCTGAAAGAGCAAAAAGCATGGTGTACGTCACCATCCCATGTGACCCAGGTGTCTCCAAAGGAGAGGATGTTTGTGTCTGGCATCCTCTCTATGTCTACTGTTGATGATTGGGAGAGTGAAGTGCCGCTGGGAGCATATCGGTATTTACCCGGAACTCCTCCCCCGTCTTTCCATGTGGCATGCACTCCGCCGGAGGAGTCGGTAAACATGGACGTGTCGCGCCATTGCCTCCCGTTTGGATTTTGGATTTGAGATGCCTGACTCCAGGCTCCACCTGGTGGTTTCCTCAAATAGATTATCGGCCCCTGGTCGTCATTTGGCGGGTCGTACCATTGTTGCGCTATGATGTGTACGGTCCCAGTAAGATCCACTCCAATGGATGGTACTGCTGCGTGGACCGATGTATCGTCCTGTTCCCATGCAAGTTGGCGGTGCCAACCCTGCCCGTCTCTCCAGACGTGCACAATGGCGTAACCGTTTCCTGGTGCCCAACTGGTGTGAACAGTCTGACCGTTTGGTTCGACAGCAAGGCGGGGACGGGTGAAGCGTGTTTTGACGTCACTGGAATCGGGAATTTCCTCCCGGCCGACGATGGCTCCATTCTGGATTTTTCCATAGAATAGGGATCCCCCATTGAGCCAGATCACATGTACCCCATCATTGTTATCACGGCCCAGATCATAAACTTTTCCGTTTACATGCAGGGGATGTACTTGGATTACATCAGCGAGGAGGGCAGCAGGCATCAATAGGATCGCACAGGTGAACAGGGCAAATTTTGCTCGCTTGTCCATGGTCTTGTCTCCTGCTGTAGACAAAATTTTCATGCCTGAATGTTTCCATTTTAGCAGGTATTAGGTTTTTTGTTATACTTGGCCTGTGGAAAACTGCCACTACCATTAGAGTACATTTATCCCATTTCATTTATTGCCATTTATTGAAATCTAGGGAACATGAAATCATTAAAAAAACAATGGGGTGGATTTGCGGGGTGTGCAATGCAATGGTATCTTGCAGAACTTCATGGGAGCAGTGGCGTTGATGTGAACTAGGATTTTAACCCGAGTGGGAGGTTGTGAATATGAAAAACTGGAAAAGAACTTTAGTGTCATTTTTGATTGCTGCTTTTGCTATTTCTGCCCTTGGCGGATGTGCAAAGGTCGAATCAGGTGAGGGTGGAGTGCTTTGGACGGCCTGGAGCGGAACGCAGAACGAGTCGTACTCTGAGGGATGGTATTTCGTGGCTCCATGGAACAAGATGTACACCTATGACATGCGCACCCAGGACAAACGTGAGGATTTGCACGTACTGGCCAAAAACGGCCTGTCTCTGAAGCTTGAGACTTCCGTTCGATATAGGGCCAAGCCTGGTGCCTTGTTCCAGCTTCATACCACCATTGGTCCGGATTATTACGAGGTCATTCTGGCGCCCGCCATCAGGTCTGTGGCAAGGGAGGTGGGCGGACGGTTCACCCCGGAGGAGATCTATTCGACGAAACGCACCATAGTCGAGCAGGATATTTTCAAGGAGACCAAAAACGCCATCAAGGATCGTCCGGTGGAGTTGGAAGCGATTCTCATTCGAAACGTTGATCTACCTGACAAGCTCAAGACAGCCATCAATGAAAAGCTGGAAGAAGAACAGCATGCCTTGAAGATGCAGTTCACCTTGGCCAAGGAAAAGCAGGAGGCTGAGCGCAAGAGGATAGAAGCAAACGGCATAGCTGAACGAAATCGTATCATCACGGAGTCCATTTCCGACAAGTTGTTGCGATACAAGGGCATCGAGGTAACCGAAAAGATCGCCAAATCCAAGAATTCAAAGGTGATCATCATCGGTTCGGGCAAGGATGGCTTGCCGATCATTCTTGGAGGTCAATAGAGCCGGAAGGAGTCTGAAATGGCCAACAATGGCTTCTTTTTATCGACTTCGCTTTACTGTTGTATTGTCATGGTCGTTAATGTATTGGCGGCTGCCTGCGGAGGAACCGACACGGGTGGAGTTGAACCTGACACCACACCTCCCGTGGTGGTGCGTACCGAGCCTGCGGATGGGGCCTCTGGAGTGGCCAACGATGTGAAAATAAAGGTCTGGTTCGATGAGGCTGTGGACAACAAAAAGGGTGGCTGGGATGACCTGCTCCATTTGAGAAAACCTGATGGGAGTAATCTGTATGGAAACAGCTCCTATGACCTGGAACAACATGTGGCCTCTCTGAACATGTCCATAGACCTCATGGCCGGCCAGACTTATACGGCGGTTCTGGAAAAGGGGATCTGTGACCTGGCGGGCAATTGCATGGGCGAAGGATTGACCTGGACGTTTACCATAGCACAGTAGGCGGTAGAGAAAATGACGGATGGCTCTTATACGGTCGCAGTGTGCGGCGCTACGGGAACAGTGGGCAGGGAGATAGTCAAAATTCTCGAGCAACGATCCTTTCCCGTGCGGCAGTTGTACCTGTTTGCGTCCAAACGATCCCAGGGGGAAAAAATCGAATTCAGGGATGACGATCTGAGTGTAAGGGAATTGACAAAGTCCAGTTTTGACGGTGTAGACCTGGCACTGTTTTCGGCTGGGGGAGATGTCTCGAAAAAATATGCACCCAAGGCTGCAGAGGCTGGAGCCGTGGTAATAGACAACACCTCGGCCTTCAGACTGGATGATGATGTCCCACTGGTCGTCCCGGAGGTCAACCCGGAGGATATTGCAGAATATACTGCCAGGCGCATCATCGCCAACCCGAACTGCTCCACCATACAGATGGTAGTTGCCCTAAAGCCTCTGGAAGATGCTGTTGGTATCGAAAGGGTTGTGGTATCCACCTATCAGTCGGTGAGCGGTGCAGGCCGTAGCGGTATCTCTGAACTCGAGCAGCAGTCCATAGGATTGTTCAACCTGAAGGAGATCCACACTGATCGATTCGCTCATCAGATAGCTTTCAACTGTCTGCCTCATATTGATACCTTTCAACCGGATGGTTACACATTCGAAGAGCACAAGATGATTCATGAGACCCGCAAGATACTACACAGGCCACAGCTGAGGGTGTCTGCCACCTGTGTCAGGGTACCTGTGTTCTATGGCCATGCCGAGTCGGTGAATGTCGAGACAAGGAAAAAACTCACCGCAAAACGGGCCAGGCAGTTGCTGCAGGAGGCACCTGGAGTAAAGGTGGTCGATGAGCCATCCTCAAACCTGTATCCAACCCAGATACAGACTGCAGGGCTGGACGAGACCCAGGTGGGGAGGATAAGGGAGGATGCCTCTTTGGACAATGGACTGGACATGTGGATTGTGGCTGACAATATCCGCAAGGGTGCTGCCCTCAATGCTGTTCAGATAGCCGAGATATTGGTGTCGAAGTACTGCTGATTGTTGACAATTTGTCATGGATTGGGCCCGGCGGAAGCTCTCTCTGACAAAAAGTGCACATGATCCATTGTTCTCTTTTTCTCTCTTGTAATAAATCCGCCAATATTCTAAAGAGATAGCTTTCGTGATGGATGTTTGCTTCTGGTGGCGCACAACTTGCATCAGATATGTTCAACAAGTAGGATTGTTCAAGGTGATTCAACAGGCCGTGGCTGCATCGGTCCATAAAAACTTTCGAGGAAAGGTCAAAATGAAAATCAGACTTCTACCTCTGGTCGTGGCAGTGTTGCTGACGCACCCTGTCCTTGCCACTGATTTGGAACTCGAGTCAAATCTGGTCTCCCCAGGGTCTTCCCATCCGTGGATCAACATGGCTGATTGTGCTGATGCAGAATCTCAGAACTCCCTGGAGCTCAGGGCATCGTGGAGCAAGCCCGCTGCCATTCAGGCCTGGGTGGGAACTTTGGACGCTGATGTGTTCATCTCGCAGAACGACAACTGCTCTTCTGTCAGTTACGAGATCGGCAAGGCCAAAGAGATAGGTCCGGATTTCACTGTGGATGAGAGCAAGCTCAACTCGGAGATCAAATTTCCCGAGCTCGATGTGGATACTTATACATTGGCAGACCTCATGGATGATTCCGGCCTTGATTGCTCTTCGGAGATCGAAAACGACTATTATCTTTGCCTCGCTTTCGACTACACGTATACGAATTATACCGGTAATGAAATCACTGATAGGTACTATGGTGGTGCACCGATTCGTATTGATACCAAGGCCCCGCAGACGCCTACCCTGACCAAGGTGGATGCAGGTGAAAAGAACCTGAAGATAACGTGGGAAGCACCGGAGGATGAAGACCTGGGTGGATTCTACGTATATTACAGGCCGAAGGGGGGCACAGACAGTGATTGGCAATACAAGACCGCCGCCGGCGGCAGTGTGACATCTTATCAACTGGAGGGCCTGGAGAATTTCAAGACTTACGAGATCGCCATCTCTGCGTATGATCTTGCGGATAATGAAGGTAATGCCTCGGAGTCTCTTACAGGAACACCAACTCCCATCGAGGATTTTTACGAGTATTACAGGGGTCAGGCTGAAGGCTCGGAAACAGGGGGTTTTTGTTTCGTGGCCACTGCTGCATATGGCTCGTACGACAACGCCATGGTGCTCAAGCTCAGAGCCCTGAGGGACAATGTCTTGTTGCACAGCGCTGCAGGACGCAGTTTTGTCTCCTCTTATTACCGTTTGGGTCCCAGGTGGGCCAGGGCCATAAGAGGACATGATACGAGCAGATCGTTTGCAAGGTGGTCGCTTTTGCCATTGGCTGGAATCTGGAGTCTGCACGGGGCTGGCATTGGCGAATGGATGGTGTTGCTTATGGCTATCTCCTTGCTGGTCTGGCTTGGGGTCCATTTCAGGCGATGGCTGGCTTCGCTCGTCAGTCGCGCTGGTCCCTTGGTCCTTGCCCTGGTGATGGGATTATCATTGAGCATGGTCGGCACGAAGGCCTTTGCATCTGAACGGGACTCACTGGACTTGCCTGATGACATGATTGTCGAACAACCCCAGTACGAGCTGCAGGTCAGGTTGGGTTCCTATCTTCCCAGCATAGACTCCGAGGCCGGGCTACAGGGCACGCCCTTCAAGGACATTTTTGGAAACAGCTCCGAGATTCTCTTCGAGTTGGCCCTGGACAGGGAGATATGGAGAGGCTTTGGCGTGGTAACGGCCGGCGCATCTTTTGGTTTTGTTCAGTACCTTGGAAAGGGCCGCACCCAGTCCGGCACCGTTGCCAGCGATACTACGGTGCTGAACCTGCTTCCTCTTCGTTTGAGCGTAGGTTATCACTTTACCCTGCTCGATGATTTATGGGAGATTCCCCTGGTGCCATATGTCAATGGTGGTTTGTCCTATTACATCTGGTGGGTCACTGATGGGGTGGGGGACGTGGCCAGTTGGCAAAATGAAAACGGTGACACCAACGATGCCATGGGTGGAATTTTTGGCTTGCACGTCGGTGTTGGGCTCAAGCTGCTTTTGGATTGGATGGACAAGGGTGCTGCGGCGAGCATTCAGAATGACATAGGCGTCCTGAACACATTTCTTTTTGCAGAGTACAACTATTCCTGGGTGGATGGCTTTGGCACGGGGGACCATATGTCCCTCGGTGATGACACCTTGATGTTTGGTCTGATGTTTGAATTCTGAACCTCTCCAACCTTTTATCCCCAGGTGCTTGTCATGAGCGATTCTCAAAAGCTTGTGAGGATTGTGCTCAGATACGAAGGCACGGAGTATTGTGGTTGGCAGGTCCAGCCCGGTGCTGTCTCGGTTCAAGAGGTTTTGGAAAAGGCCTTTGAAAGCATGACAGGCATAAAGGCAAGGTGCCTGGCTGCAAGCCGTACAGATGCCGGAGTTCATGCCTGGCATCAGGAGGTGTGTCTGCCAAACCAGACCCGCCATGAGCCGGATGCCCTGTTGCGCGGCTTGAACTTTCACCTGCCGGATGACGTGGTTGTCATCAGCGCCCGATGGGCTGAGGACGGATTCAACCCCAGGAGGGATGCAGTGGGTAAACACTACCGTTACACTATCCATAACGCGCAGTACCCTCCGGTGTTTTCAAGAAACACATGCTGGCACCTTCGCTACCATCTCGACCTGTCGGCCATGAACAGAGCTTGCAGGATTTTGACAGGAGAGCATGATTTTTCGTCCTTCCGTGGTGCAAAATGCGAGGCTGCGAGCCCGATAAGGACCATAGACCACATGTCGTGCACAAGGTCCGGTGACAAGGTGCTGTTCGATGTCTTTGGAAAGTCTTTTCTGAAACAAATGGTCAGGAACATCCTTGGAACCCTTGTGGATGTGGGCAGGCGACGATGGAGTCCCGAAGATGTCTCTGCAATCCTTGAAGGCAAGGATCGAAGGCTTGCCGGACAGACCGCTCCGGCAAAGGGATTGTGCTTGATGAAAATCTTCTATGACGTAGAATCATATAATGCCTCTATGTAATGCCTCCAGGAGACGTAGAATCATATAATGCCTCCAGGGAGAACCCAGGAAGCGTAAAGGCGTAACATGTTGTAATGAAAGCAAAATATTGTGTTTTGTATGCAGCTTGGGCCGGGCTGAGAGATGATGAAGGCAAAAATGCGGCCGGATGTCTTGTCTGTGGTTCAAAAATTCCTTGACATTCCGGCCTGCTTGCCATAAAAACTGCGCTCCCGACACCGGGGATTATCCCGCGGGGTGGTTGCAGGAAGGATTTTCAAAAATGAAGACCGTACATGCAAAAAAACAGACCGTGAAGCATGATTGGTGGCTCGTGGATGCCGAGGACGTGGTTTTGGGCCGCATGGCCAGCGAAGTCGCCAGCATACTGCGCGGGAAGAAGAAACCTCTTTTCACCCCTAATGTTGATGCCGGTGATTTTGTGGTGGTTATCAATGCTGAAAAGGTCAAGCTTACCGGTAAAAAGTGGACCGACAAGATGTATTATGACCATTCGGGTTACCCGGGTGGAATAAAGGCAAAGTCCGCTGAGGTCATGCGTGATCGCAAACCCACCGAAATCATCGTCAGGGCGGTCAGGGGAATGTTGCCGAAGGGTGCCTTGGGTTATGCCATGATTCGCAAGTTGAAAGTTTATGCTGGCCCTGAACATCCCCATGCGGCACAGAAACCCGAAAAACTTGAACTCGCCGGTAAGAAAGACAGGGTAGAATGATGGCAGAAAAGATCCCATATGCCACTGGAAAGAAGAAGTCGGCAATCGCCCGTGTATGGATGAAGCCAGGTGATGGAAGCATTACCGTAAACAAGCTGCCAGCCTCGGATTATTTTCTGCGGCCCTCTCTGACACAGCTCATACAGGAACCACTGGAACTGACGCAGACTTCCGGCAAGTACAGCATAATGTGCAGGGTCAGTGGTGGCGGAAAGGCCGGCCAGGCATCGGCAGTTCGTCATGGAATCGCAAAGGCGCTGTTGGAAGTGGACGGCAGCCTCAGACCACAGCTGAAAAAGGCCGGCATGCTCACCAGAGACTCCAGGGTAAAAGAGCGCAAGAAGTATGGTCAGCCAGGAGCCAGAAAGCGTTACCAGTACTCCAAACGGTAGAATATCTGTTATTGGAATCAACCAAATCTCCCGCATTGTTGAATCAGATTTCCCAGATCGTTTGTGAGCTTACGAAGATGCAAGGAATCATCTGCAGTCGTGGATTTGCCATGTCTAGCTAGACCTCACCTTACCGGAAAAGGCTCTGCAGCATAGCCACAGAGATCATAATAAGCGTTCGTTTCTTTTTCTGGACACAAAAGAAGCGAACGCTTATTATTGTTCAGAGATGTGAAGCGAACGATTCCAAAGGACGAACGATGAAGAGGACGACAGGCCAGTACGAGATCAGCACCGTGGCGGGGGAGAAGGTCAAAGCCTTCGTACCCTACAAGCTGCCTCCCAGAGATCCGCCCCTGGACCTCGACGGAGAGCTGGCGCACTTGCTTGCTCGCGCACAAGATCAGCTCAGGCTCTTGGATCTCGCTGGTGACCTGGTGCCGTCCATCGAGTGGTTTGTATACGCGTTTGTTCGCAAGGAGGCCGTACTTTCGGCCCAGATCGAAGGCACCCAGGCGACTTTGATGGACCTGTTCGAGGTCGAGGCTGCGGGCGAGGACCCCGAGGACGTAGATGTGCAGGAGGTCTGCGGATACGTCGACGCCCTGAGCTTCGCATGGGAGGAGGTCACCCGGGACAAGGGCTTACCCCTCTCCTTGCGGCTGCTTTCGGAGACACACCGCAGGCTGCTGCACAGCGCCCGAGGTGCTCAAAAGCAACCCGGCGAGGTGCGCCGATCCCAAAATTGGATCGGGGGGACGCGTCCAGGCAACGCGCTCTTCGTACCCCCGCCACCCCATCGACTCCCTGATCTGCTCAGCGATTTCGAGCGAGCTATACACGACGACAGCGATCTGCCGCCGCTCGTGCGTATCGGGCTTCTGCACGTGCAGTTCGAGACTTTGCATCCCTACCTCGACGGCAACGGCCGGCTGGGTCGCTTGCTCATCACACTGCTGCTGCGCCACTGGGGGCTCTTGTCGAGTCCTCTCCTCTACCTGAGCCTCTTTCTCAAGACCCACCAGCAGGAGTACTATCGCCGCCTCGGCGCAGTGCGTACCGAGGGGGACTGGGAGGGCTGGCTCGCTTACTTTTTCGAAGGAGTTGCGGTGGTGGCCGAGGAAGCCGTGACAACCGCGCGACAGCTTCATACCATCGTTGCGCAAGGCCGCCAAAGGCTCATGGCTCGCAAAGACGCCACGGTGCTGAGCATTCGCCTCTTTGAGCTTCTGCCAGCTCACCCCATCGTGACGGTCAACCGTATCATCGATTTACTCCATTGCTCGCGCCCTGCCGCTGCCAAGGCCCTGCGCGTACTCGAAGCAGCCAAGCTCCTTCATGCGCTCGATGAGCGCAAGAAGAATCGAGCCGTCGTGTTCAAAGAGTACCTGGAGCACCTGCGCGAGGGCACAGAGTTGTCCGCATGAGTTATAATTACACCTACGCCATATAGGCAGGGCAGGCAGGTGCCAGTGCGATGGAGGAGATGACATATCGTTGTCCTTATCAACCCACTGAAAATAGAAGGAAAGTCAGATTCAGTCAGGCGGTGGTCTCAGCCCCGATGACCCTATCGGTGGAGATTTCACCGGACTCACCTTCCGTGCTCATGACCTTTTCAAGTGCTTCGCACACCTGCGGGTCCAGTTGTTTTCCGCTCAGGCTCCTGATGATATCCATGGCTGCTTGTCTTGTCATGGACTGCTGATATGGTCTGTCCGAAGTTATGGCGTCATAAGTATCTGCTGCCGCAAGTATCCTGGCTCCCATGGGGATCTGTTCTCCCTTGAGACCATCCGGGTACCCACTGCCATCAATCCATTCGTGGTGATGGCGAACCAGCGGGCGAACGGGTTGTAAAAAGTCGATGGGTTCGATGATCTTGTCACCCAACTCCGGGTGCTTTTTGATCTGTGCTCTCTCTTCTTCGGTAAGCCCGGTTGTCTTGCCGAGAATTTCTTCGGGAATTCCAATCTTGCCTATGTCGTGAAGAATACCGCCATAACGCAGGATCTTCAGCTCCTCTCCATCTAGACCCAATTGCCTGCCTATGGCCATGGCAAGGTTTGTTACCCTGTCCGAGTGACCGGCTGTATAAGGATCCTTGGCATCTATGGAGTTTGCCAGGGCGCGTAGGGTCTCTAGGTAACCGCGCTCCAGAGAAGCGATGAGTTGCTGATTGTGCTCATCGTAGTATTTGAGTTGGCTGGACATGTAATTGAACGTATGGGCAAGTTCCCTGAGTTCGTTGTTTGCCTTGACTTCAATCTGGGTTCCAAATTTTCCCCGGGCTACGGCTATGGAACCCCGGACAAGTTTTCCAATTGGTCTGGTGAGCCCGAAAGCGAACAATACTCCCAGGCTGACAGCGACCAGAAGACTTGCAGAGACTACCTCCAGAACCTGCCAGATCATGGCCTTGGAGGTGACGTATGCATCATCAAGTGGTTCCACGGAGACCATCAACCAGTTGGGATGCACAATGGGACTATATGATAGCAACACCTCTCTGCCATCAGAGAGCCTGAAAGGCCTGGTACCAGAGACGTGTATGGATGTGTTCAGGGATGCAGATACAGCCAGAAGGCTTGAAAGTTGCTGGTTGGGATTTTCCATGGACGATAGCTTGGGTCCTGAGCTTTGAGCGATGGTCTCCAGTTCCCTGTCCAATAGCATCAGGCTTCCACCCCTGTTGGCCCTTAGCCTTGCGACCAGGATTTCCAGAGGCAGGAGAGATAGCTCGAAACCCAGGTACGATACCTGGTGCGAGTTCAGACGAATGAGAACAGCCACAGCACCTTCTTTCCTGGATTTGATCTCGGATTCGGGTCTGCCCTCCCGGCTGAAGTGGTATGGTTTGGAAAAGGCGATGGTTTCGTTGTTTGTTTGGTACCGGCTTATGGAACGGATGTGCTGCTGGAATGCTGCCATCTCTGAGGGGATGATGAGTTCAGCATCATAGGCTTGCAGATTTCTCATGGGTCTGGCAGTGGAATCGAAAAATCCGATGACATTGATTTCAGACCGTTTTTGAAGAATGCGTCCGAGTAGTTTCTGTTGCTGTGCTATGCTCATGGAATCCAGGTCCAGATTGGATATGAGCAGGTCCAGATCATCAATGATATTCTCCAGATAGGCAGAAGCTTCTTTCCCTGCGTGTTCCGTCCTCTCTTGCTCCAGCTCCCATGTTAGTGTCTTGATAATTTCAACGGTGTTTGTAATGAGCATCAGGCCAACGAGAGCCACCGGTACGGCGGCCAACAGGACGAGCATCAAGGTTATGGTACGAAAGAGCTTCATTCTTTTTTATCGATTCCTGCCAGGATCTTTTCAAGAAGTTTTGCTACCTTCCTGGACTTGAACGGCTTGTTTACATAGTAGTCCGGTCCCTCGGCCTGGTTTTCGATTATGTGTCCCTTGGATATGGCCGACATGAGTACCAAGGGAATCTTTCCCTTTTTGCCTGACATGCGAACACTGCGAACCACCTGCATTCCATCAACCCTCGGCATGAGAAAATCTGTTACAAGCAGGTCGATGTCTTCTTTTCGAAATATGGCTATGGCTTCGAGCCCATCTCTTGCCTCGATCACCTTTACTCCCCGGGATTCGAGAATCTCCCGTATCATGTTCCGAATGGGGGCATCATCGTCTGCAACCAATGCGGTGACCATGAATCAACGATCCTTTCGATGATGTGAGTTGGTGCCATGTCCCTCGATTTTCAGGCCTGGCTTGCTTTTTGTCGACAGCACGAATGATTTGGCTGGTGATGATTTGCCTACGAGCCCAAGGGAATCAACACTTCGGAGGAACCAGAAATATTTTCCGTCCGGCAAAGAAGAGCGCAAGAGATAAAAGGTGTCTGGTGTCGTGACCTGGCGAACCGGCTGTCTGCCGGTTGCATCCTTGGCGATCAGAAGCACATACTTTACGGCTCCGTGTACAGGCTTCCAGTGAAACTGAATGGATGTGGTCAGAAGCTTGGAACCAGGGAATGGCAGAACCTGTTTCGGTGGATTCAGAATCCTTCGCACCTCTTGCGGCTCCTTGCCCTTGTCAACCCTGAGTCCTTGTCCCCGTTTTACAGCTATGGTCCTGTTTTGAGCGGATACCTGTACTCCGTCTCCTTCACTCACCACCACCGTGGTTGCACCCTCGGGGTCAACCGAAACTGAAAAACGGTTGGTATCCGATCTCATCTTGCGGCTCTGCTTCGTGGCCATTCTGGCCAATGCCCATGTCTCATCTGCAAATTTTTGACATGAAAGGTAATCTGCCTTACGACATGATTTTTGAGCTTTGGCCAGACTTGTCAGCGCTTCTTCGTACTTGGCAGACACATACTCTTTTGCGCCCTCCATTTCAGCCTTCTTCACCGCCTGACTGGCCATGTTCAAGGCACTGATCGCCGGCTGGCGATCATTTCCGGGTAGCTTGAATTTGTGACCTGGTTTGGGTTGAGCTCCCTTGGGCAAGGAGTTCAATGCCCGTATTTCGTCAGCCGCATTCTTGTCCTGGTACAATTTCAGCGCCAGGTCTTCCAGTGTCTGGTCTCCCTCGAGTGCAGCTGTCTGCGACTCACCTCTGTCAGTTGACTGGGCCAAGCCGGGGGAGTGATTAGACAGCAAGCAGATTACCAGCCAAAAGGCCAGTCTTGGGCGGGATATCATTGGAACGCGACCTCACGAGGTGTGAGGGTGGTGACCGCCGAGGGGGTCTTGATTTTCAGTGCAGACTTTTTTCCACCCATGGCCTGCAACTCAGTCTCCACCCGTCCCTTTTCCAGGGAGAAGGTGGATCTGTTGATCTTGCTGCGATTTTCAAACAGGAGATCGGTTATGGCCATGAGGCTGTCAGGTTCAAGACGCATGAGCCCGCCTGTGTCGAACTTGATGGTGGCAAAGCTCTCTCTATGGGTTCGAACCTTGTCGTTGGCGCCGAGCTTCATGCCCTGTGTCGCCTTTACCCAGTCGGGAACCCCACCCCGCTTCACGAGGACTTCTCCATGTAAATGGACAATAAGGGCTGTTCGTTGGGTGCTTTGTGTTTCCGCAACTTCGTTCGTGGCAGGCTTTGGTTTGTGCCTGGTGCAGGATACCGCCACTAAAAATAAGGCTAATATCACAATGGCCTTTTTCATAGTGGAATCATATATCGGTATTGTTGAGAGTGACAAGTATCAACATTTGCCCTGATTTTCTCCCAGGAGTGAAGCATAAAAGTTTCATTGGGAGAATCACCATGAAAATTACCGATCCGGTTTTTTCATTGACCCAAATTCTTCCACAATGACCGGGGGATGTAAAAAAATACAAAATGGCATTGACAACAGGTGCCTCTTACGGTTTTTCTCGGGGGTGCACCCTCGAATAATAATTCCCGCTCGCTACAACTCCGGCAGATTGCCAGGCAAGGCTCTTGTTTCCATAGCCGGAAAAACTCTATTGGAGCACGTCTGGCAACGGGGACGAGACGCAGATTTGGGAACTGACCCAATAATAGCCACGGATAGCCACGAGATCGAAAAAGCCGCCAGGGACTTTGGGGCTCAGGTGGTGATGACCTCGTCCCTGCATCGCTGTGGATCCGAGAGGGTAGCCGAAGCAGCAAGGGGACTGGATGAGGATTTGATAATCAACCTTCAGGGTGACGAGGCTTTTGTCAAGCCGGATTCCATCGCCTTGCTGCCTGCTGTATTTGATGATCCAGATGTCAAGATGGCAACTCTGGTTGCACCAATCATGCAACAGCAACTCGTCCACAAGCCTTCGGTGGTCAAGGTCGTAATGGACCAGGATGCAAATGCTCTTTATTTTTCCAGATCCCCCATCCCTCACGCGCAGACCGGTTCTTCCAATTGCTATGGGCACATTGGGGTCTATGCTTTCAGAAAGGATTTCTTGTTGGAGATATACAGCAGGAATCCGGGAAAACTCGAACTTGCCGAGGGTTTGGAGCAGCTTCGGGTGTTGGAGGCTGGTTTCAAGATAAAGACTATCATGGTTGAGGCGTCGCATTTTGGTGTAAATACTTACGAGGACCTGCATGAAGCAGAGGCCCTTGGGGATGATGAAAACCCCATGCAGGAGAGGTGAGTCCACATGACTAGTAAGCAGACCAAGTTCATTTTCGTAACGGGTGGTGTCGTATCAGCTCTGGGAAAGGGAGTGGCAGCGGCTTCTATCGGAGCCCTGTTGGAAAACCGGGGCCTGAAGATAACCTTGGTAAAGGCTGACCCTTACCTGAATGTTGATCCCGGTACCATGAGCCCTTACCAGCACGGAGAGGTCTTTGTTACTGATGATGGTACAGAGTCGGATCTGGACCTGGGACACTATGAGCGCTTTACAAGCATAAATGTGGGCATGGATAACAATTTCACTTCTGGTCAGATCTATGACACGGTCATAACGCGGGAGCGAAAGGGAGAGTACCTGGGAAAGACGGTACAGGTAATACCCCATGTCACGGATGAGCTGAAACGACGCATCATGTATGCGGCCAAGGACGTGGATGTCTGCATTGTCGAAGTCGGAGGAACTGTCGGAGATATCGAGGGCTTGCCTTTCCTGGAAGCAATTCGACAGATACGTCAGGACATAGGCTCCGACCATACCATGTATGTTCATCTGACCTTGGTGCCATATATCGCTGCTGCCGGCGAACTGAAGACCAAGCCCACCCAGCATAGTGTAAAGGCCCTGCGGGAGCTGGGAATTCAGCCGGATGTCATCCTGTGTCGAAGCGACCGACCCGTTCCACAGGATCTGAAGGACAAGATAGCTCTTTTCTGCTCCACCAGCTCTGACACGGTTTTTGATTGTCCTGACGTGGACACCATTTATGCAGTGCCACTTCAGCTGCATGATCAGGGACTGGACGACAAGATCGCCGATGTTCTCAACATCTGGTCCAGGTCCACGGATCTGGCCCGATGGCGCAAGGTTGTAAGCACCTTGAGGAAACCGGGCCGAATGGTCCGAATAGGCGTTGTGGGAAAATACGTACACCTGGTGGACTCGTACAAAAGTCTGCACGAGGCCTTACTGCATGGTGGTTTATCCAACAATTGTGGTGTGCAGATGGTATACATCGATTCGGAAAAACTGGAAGAGGGAGATCTGCAAGAGCTACACAGTGTCGACGGAGTCCTGGTGCCTGGGGGCTTTGGAGAGCGTGGTACCGAAGGAAAGGTCATCGCCATCAACTGGGCGAGGGAAAACGGGGTGCCGTTTTTCGGAATCTGCCTGGGAATGCAGATGATGGTGGTGGAATTTGCACGCAAGGTGGTGGGATTGGACGGTGCAAATTCCATGGAGTTCGACCCTTCGACTTCCTATCCTGTAATCGACCTGATGGAGAGCCAGCAGGGCGTTACGGACAAGGGCGGCACCATGAGGCTTGGGGCCTATCCATGCCATTTGACCAAAGGTACCAAGGCCTTTGAAGCCTATGGCCAGGAGGACATCTCTGAACGCCACAGGCACAGGTTCGAGGTCAACAACTCTTTCAGGCAACAACTGGCCGAGCGAGGTCTGGTGTTCTCCGGCCAGTCCCCGGACGGATCCCTCGTGGAAATATGCGAGGTGCCCGGACATCCGTGGTTTTTAGGATGCCAGTTCCATCCCGAGTTCAAGTCAAGACCCCTGTCACCGCACCCTCTGTTTTCTTCTTTCATAGGTGCCGCACAAGAAAATTCCAGGAGAAGAAAATCGTGAGGTTGACAAGTTCCTGGCAGACCCTTGATCTTGGTTCCGTCACTGTCGAGCAGGGACAGGCACCTGTGATAATAGCTGGCTTGTGTGTCTTGGAAGATCTGGACCAGGCTCTGGCCCTGGCTGAACGATTGCGTGATATTTGCAACAGAAGATCCTTGCCCTATGTTTTCAAGGCTTCTTTCGACAAGGCCAACAGGACCTCTCTTGATTCATACAGGGGGCCCGGATTGGATTCGGGCCTGGATATACTCGCCAAGGTGCGCGAAAGGATAGGAGTCCCGGTGCTGACCGATGTGCATGTGCCGCAACAGGCTCAGGTGGTAGGGCAGGTCGTGGATGTCTTGCAGGTGCCGGCGTTTTTGTGCAGACAAACAGACCTGCTCCTCGCGTGCGGCCGCACACACAAGCCTGTGAATATCAAAAAGGGCCAGTTCATGGTACCCAGTGACATGAAGTATGCCGCGCAAAAGGTCAGATCCGCAGGCGGACTGCCCCTTGTTACGGAACGAGGCAGCAGTTTTGGACATGGGGATCTGGTGGTGGACATGCGTTCTTTGGTATGGATGAGGCAAGCCGGATGCCCGGTTGTGTTCGATGGGACTCATTCTGTCCAGCAACCGGGAGCAGGTGGGTTTACCGGCGGACTTCGAGACATGATAACACCTCTCGTGCGTGCGGCCCTCGCTGTTGGTGTTGACGGATTGTATCTGGAGGTGCATGGGGATCCAGATGCTGCTTTATGCGATGGGCCCAACTGTCTTGGGGTGGAACAGTTCGATTCCCTGATGGCGCAGGTCCAAAGACTCTGGGCGGTATAGGTGCGTCTTGACTAATTAGACTAAGGACTGGATGTGGGCAAGAGAATAAAAAACTGGTTCATTTTCTGGTCGGTGAGGGGTCTTTTGGCTTTTTTGCGAATCCTTGGCCTCAAAAGCGCCATGGGACTCGGGCGAGGCTTGGGGCGCCTGGTGTTCAGACTTGCCAAGCTTGAACGGGAGCGCACATTGAGACATCTCTCATGGGCTTTCGAGCAGATGCCGGAAGGCGATCGCATGGACCTGGCCAGGAAAGTCTTCGAGCATTTCGGCATGGCGGTTGCAGAGGTGGCATGTGCTAGAAAGATAAAACCCATCACCGCGTACATGGACCTGGACCCTGATTCCAGGAACCTCCTGGATGACACCCTCTCCTTGGGAAAGGGTGTGGTTTTCATCACCGGGCATTTGGGTAACTGGGAGCTGATGGCAAGGTCCCTGGCTGCACTGGGATATCCAATAAACACCATAGGTCAGCGTTCCTATGATCCTCGATTCACCCGCCTCATTCAGCGATTTCGGGACGAAGGTCTGGTCAACACCCTCTGGCGCGGCGATTCCAATCTCGTGGAGAAGATGGTCGGGGTCCTGCGGCGGGGTGAGATCATGGGGCTTTTGGTTGACCAGGACACCAGGGTTCCAGGTGTATTCGTGGATTTTTTTGGCCGCCCTGCATGGACTCCAACCGCAGGCGCCGTGCTAGCACGTAAAACTGGTGCTCCGGTGATAATGGGTTTCAACCATCGCAAGCCTTCCGGCCATGGCTATGTCATTCATCTCACTTCTCTGGCCCTTTCATCTGTCGAAGATGAGCGTGAAGCCTTGGCTCAAGATACACAGGCCATGACGCGACTCATAGAGCAACACATTCGAAAATATCCAGAGCAGTGGGTGTGGATGCACAGGAGATGGAAGACCAAACCTGAACAGGCCACAATTACGTTGCCCCCAACACGCAAGCCTTGATACTATCAGCATATCCCCTTGTCTAAGGGGTAAAGAAACTGTGGAGACACGTTGTGAGATTTGCCGGCTTTGCCTTGGTGTGGGTCTTGTCCGCTGCTGTTTTTGGATGCGGTGCGGACCGGGACACGGCTCTGGAAGATTCTCGAGCCGACGATGGGGTGCTGGTGGAGTTGGAGGGCGTGGTGGTTCATCAGTACTCAGGACAAGATTTGAGATTTGAACTCCACATGGGAAAAGTGCTGTTTTATAGAGGTGATGAAGAATTGGAAGCTACGGGCGGAATACAGGGGTTTTTGATGGCCCCTGTGTGGGACGATGACAATGTGGAGTGATGACAACCTGCCTTTGGGCCGGTAAGGACGGATGGTCCGCCATGAAGCGTCTTGAAATTCAGATTGCCGTCTTGTTAGCAGGAGTTCTTTCATGTTTGACGGCCATGGCAACTTCCCCTGTGGTGGACAAGGGGAAGAAAAAGCAATACCGCTCGGCGCCGGTACAGATTTTGTCGGATACACTGAAAGTTTTTCACAAGAGGCATTCGGCGATATTTTCCGGAAACGTCAGAGCCATCCAGGGGGACCTTCACGTGAGTTGTCGGGAGCTTACAGTGAAGTATTCAGCTTACCATGGGGGCAAAAACAAGGGGAAAATCCTTAGCATGCTGTTTTCTGGAGATGTACTCATCACCCAAGGTGCGAGAAAGGGTCATTGCGAGCAGGCTCTTTATACAAGGCAAAACTCTCGAATGCTTTGCACTGGCGATCCCTGGGTGATTGATGGAAACAGCAAAATTCATGGGGACGAGATTACCTATCTCCTGGACAAGGATGAGGTGCGGGTAAAAAATCCCAAGGCAGTCCTGGATGTTTCGGAAAAGACTGGGCAGGGGGCACACTGATGGGTAGGGATGGAATATCTCTGCGTGTGGAGCAGTTGTGCAAGTCATACAAGGGGCGGATGGTGGTCGACAAGTTGAGCCTGGAGATAAATCCAGGCGAGGTGGTTGGCTTGCTGGGACCCAATGGAGCTGGCAAGACCACGACATTTCACATGATCATGGGTTTGGTGCGGGCCGATTCGGGCCGGGTTTTATTGGGCCACAAGGAACTGAACAGATGGCCCATGTACAAGAGAGCAAGAGCTGGGCTTGGTTTTCTTTCTCAGTATCCGTCGGTCTTCCGGTCTTTGACGGTTGAACAGAATCTCCTGCTATATCTTCAGTCTGCAGGGATAAAGGGCAGAGAAGCAAAGGCCATGGCCCAAGATGTACTTGCGGAATATGAGCTTGACTCACTTTCTGACAGCCTGGCCTCTACCCTGTCGGGAGGAGAGAGACGCAGGCTGGAGATTGCCCGGGCCATGATACAGGACCCAGTGTTTGTTTTGCTTGACGAACCTTTTTCCGGTGTAGATCCTATCGCCGTGGAGGAGATCAGGAGTCAGATCAGGAGATTGGTCGAGTCCGGAATAGGTTTATTAATTACCGATCACAATGTACGAGAAACCTTGTCAACATGCGACCGAGCGTATATTGTCAAGGACGGTTTGATAATTGGACAGGGCTCGCCGACGGATTTGGCTTCCGATGAGCGAGCAAGGTCTTCATATTTGGGTGAAAACTTCCGCTTAGAGGAAGGCCTCTGAACATGACTGAAATGCGACAGGTTTTATCGCTGAAGCAGACTCTACAGTTGGTGATGACTCCACAACTGCAGCAAGCCATAAAGCTTTTACAGCTTTCCAGGTTGGAACTCAACGATCTCATCAGCCATGAGATGCTGGAAAATCCTGTCCTGGAGGAGACTCTGGAAACCAGGTCGGGTGATAGCGATGACTCGACTTCTGAGAAGCTGGAGGCAAAGAGCGAGGAGTTGGCAAATCGCATGGAACGCTCCGAGAAGGTGGAGGAGGTAAAAGGGGCTGAAGGTGCCAACGACATAGACTGGGAAAAATATCTTGAGAATTATGGCTCTTACATTCCAGTTGGCGGCGGGATAAGGCGTGGACAGGATGACTTGCCGTCTTTTGAAAACATACTTTCCAAGAAGACTTCCCTGACAGACCATCTCATGTGGCAGCTTCGCATGTCTTCTCTCGACGAACGGGATCAGGCCATCGGGGCTCAGATTATCTTGAGCCTGAGCCCAGATGGATATTTCGAGGCGGATGACGAGGACAGATTGGCCGGCAGGACCGCAGCACAAAGTCTGGCGAGGACCATTGATGAGCCGGAGGAGCGCATCGAAAGAGTCTTGAAGACAATCCAGAAGTTCGATCCCGTGGGCATAGCGGCCAGAGATCTTCGCGAATCGCTCTTGATCCAGGCCAGGCACATGGAGATTGAAAACGGCTTGGTGTACGCCATCATAGAGTCGCATCTTGGCCTAGTGGAGCGAAAGAATTTCCAGGCCATCGCAAGGGCCCTGAAGGTTTCAAAGGACCAGGTCATCGATGCGGTTCGCATCATAGCCCAACTGGAACCAAAACCCGGAAGGGTTTACACGGAGGAGGAGCCTCAATACATCACCCCGGACATCTACGTGTACAAGGTGGGAGACGAATACGCCATCGTGCTCAACGAGGATGGCATGCCCAAGCTGAGGGTGAGCAAGTACTACAAGCAGGCCCTGAGTGAATCCGTAAAGGGCGGGGAGACGCGCAATTACATACAGGACAAGTTGCGATCAGCGGTTTGGCTGATTCGCAGCATTCACCAGCGCCAGCGGACCATATACCGCGTTACCGAAAGCATAGTAAAATTTCAGAGAGAGTTTTTCGATAAGGGAATCGCCCACTTGAAACCTCTGGTCTTGAGAGATGTCGCTGATGATGTGGGGCTTCATGAATCAACGGTTTCTAGAGTGACGACAAATAAATATGTACATACCCCCCGGGGAATATATGAACTGAAGTACTTTTTCAACTCATCCATCAGTCGGGTGGTGGGTGATGACGTGGCGTCCGAATCAGTCAAAGACCGAATCCGCCAGATAGTTTCTGAAGAAAACCCCCAAAAGCCATTTTCAGACAGAGAGATCGTTGACATTTTGAAGAAGAACAATATCAATATAGCGCGTCGTACTGTGGCAAAGTACAGGGAGATGCTGGGAATACTCCCTTCCAGTAAACGAAAGAAGATGTTCTGAGACCCAGCGCGAAGAACGTACCACCAAGGGACCCAGGGACGAGACCCTGAGACGTCCAGGAGGGACCATGCAAGTCTCCGTAACCTTCCGAAAGATGGAACCGAGTGATTCGCTCAAATCTTATGCGACAGACAAGGTCATGCGGCTAAAGAAGTACATTGACGCGCCAGCGGATGTCAATGTGGTGCTGGCAAAGCAAAAGTACAGGTATATAGCCGATATAAAGGTAATGACTCACGGTATAATGATGCGTGGCGAGGAGAACAGCGAGGATATGTATTCCAGCATCGATGTTGCTCTGAGCAAACTCGAGCGGCAGGCCAGAAAATACAAGGACAAGATTCGCCGTTATGAGCCGGTCAAGATCGGCAGCGACATAATGGTTACCCACAACGTGGTGGATCATGAGTCTCTGGAAGACGACAGGGAACCGAAAATTATCAAGAGCAGCGAATTCCAGGCAAAACCCATGAGCGTGGATGAAGCAGTAATGCAAATGGATTTGCTCAACAATGATTTTCTGGTATTTGTCAATTCATCCACCAGAGACGTAAACGTGGTCTATCGCAGGCAGGATGGTAATTTCGGCCTCATCGAGGCAATGGTTTCTTCTGACGATTGATCCCAGCAAAAGCCGAGGACGGCCCAGTGGGCTGGAGGGTTGGGGAAAGGAGCGCTGTCCAACATGAAGATTTCCTCGTTCCTCGATCGTAATGACATAACGATCAGTGTTCCAGCAGGTTCAAAGCAAGAGGTCTTGGGCACATTGGTGGACCTTCTTGTCAGCAACCATGAGGAACTGGACCGGCATGTTCTTTTAAAGGTGTTGTTGAAACGTGAAGAACTTCGATCCACCGGTATAGAACAGGGTGTGGCTTTTCCTCATGGGAGAATACCAGGCCTGGACAAGCTCTTGGCCTGTTTTGGCAGGTGCAAAAAAGGTGTCGATTTCAATTCCTTCGATGGCAAACCGACACACTTCTTTTTTGTCCTTCTTATTCCGGAGCAAGCCGAGGGCAGCCACCTAAGAGCCTTAGCGAGGTTGAACAGGGTCTTTCAGGATGAAAACTTCAGGCAGCGCCTCCTGGATGCGGAAGATGCCAATGCGCTGTACGATGTTATCTTGGAGCAGGACGCCAAGTGTTGACCATTGATTTGGGAGTGGCATGAGTCCATCGGTATTGACAGAAGCTGGCGGCACAATGGCCGTGCAGGTCGGTAGTCTTCTGGATGACCTGGATTTTGATCTGCGTCTTGAGCTGGTGGCTGGGGCTTCAGGACGGACAAGGGAGATCAAGCACGCACGGGTTCATAGGCCTGGCCTCGCTCTGGCAGGCGGAACACGAAAACTCGACAAGGGCAGGGTTCAGCTTCTGGGCGTCGAGGAGATGGCTTATATTGAATCTCTTGAAGCTGCGCGACTGTCTGACCTGATCGAGAGATTCCTGGAATCACAACCGTCCTGTATCGTTGTCGCCGATAGTCTCGTTGCTCCCGCTGAACTCTGTCTGCAGGCTGACACTGCGGGGGTTCCAGTCCTTGTGTCATCTGTAGCCGCTGACCATCTTGCCGACAGGATGGGTGAATTGCTTCAGGAACAGTTGGGCCTGACGGAAAATATTCATGGAGTCCTGGTGGATGTTTTGGGGGTTGGGGTGCTGATTCTGGGCAAAAGCGGAATCGGCAAGAGCGAGTGTGCCCTGGATCTTGTGGTGCGTGGGCACAGACTGGTGGCGGATGATGTGGTTGTTTTGAGAAAGAGGCCTCCAGCTACGGTGGTTGGGGGATGTTCTCCGTTGATTTCACACCACATGGAGATCCGCGGACTGGGCATCATCAATATCAAGGATCTCTATGGAGTCTCTGCTGTCAGGGACCGAAAAAAGGTGGAGCTTGTAGTCGAATTGGAAAAATGGGCGGAGGGTGCCGAGTACGACCGCCTGGGATTGGAGGACAAGACTACCGATCTTTTGGGTGTGGGAGTTCCGTTCATGGTGATTCCGGTAGGCCCTGGCAGAAATACCTCGACCCTGGTTGAAGTTGCTGCACGCAACCTCCTGCTGAAACGTCAGGGACACCATTCTGCACGGGAGTTTCAGGCTCGCCTGGTACAGGTAATTTCAGAAAACGATGCACCCCTGTCGTCCAGTGAGGTTGTGGAGTGAACGATCCTTTGACAGTTGGTGAAATGCCTGAAGATGAAAAATACCGTCCCATCCGCGTGGTGATTATCACGGGAATGAGCGGTTCGGGAAAAAGTACGGCAATTCATGCCCTGGAAGACATTGGATTTTTCTGTATCGACAATCTACCGGTTGTTTTGCTCCCCAAGCTGATAGAACTCTTCCCTCGGCAACCTGACGAGATTGAACAGATAGCCTTGGTGGTCGATGCCAGGGAAGGTCGTTTTTTACCTGATTTCAAAGACACCATAGACAGGGTGAGAAAAAGCGGTGGACGGGTGGAAGTACTTTTTCTCGATTGCAAGGACGAGGTGCTGCTACGCCGTTATTCGGAAACAAGGAGACGGCATCCCCTGTCACCTGATACTTCGGTGGAAAAGGGCATATCGTCCGAGAGGGAGCTTCTGGATGAGGTTCGCGCAGAGGCCGACAGCGTCATAGATACCAGCACCTTGAATCCACATCAACTGAGAAAAACGGTTCAGGATCATTTTTCTCAGACTTCTGCCGCAAACTCCATGAATCTCGCATTGCTGTCGTTCGGGTTCAAGCATGGTATCCCCCAGCTTTGCGATCTTGTATTTGATGTTCGCTTTCTGCCGAACCCGTATTTTGTGCGTCAGCTACGTTCAAAAACGGGTCTGGATAAAGATGTCCACGATTTTGTAATGGCGGCGAAAGAGGCCCGGTTGCTGGTGGATAGGGTTGTGGACTATATCGATACCTTTCGTCCCTTGTACGACAGGGAAGGTAAGGCATATCTGACCATTGGCATAGGTTGCACGGGGGGGAGACACAGGTCTGTGGTCATATCCGAGAAGATTGGCAGTATATTGAATTCAACCGGAGTCCAGGTGGTTGTAAGACACAGGGACATTGAAAAAAACTAGTCTGAATACGGGAATGAGTAATGACTAAGCTAGATGAAAAATCTGAAAACAATGCTGTTATTGGCTTGGTGTTGTTTACTCACGCCGGGCTTGGTGGCGCCTTCATAGATGCTGTGGAAATGGTCGCAGGATCGCAACAGAACCTTTTGGCTGTCGCCGTGGATCAGGGCGTTCGCCCAAACGAACTTGAGAGAGTCTTGGATGATGCGATTAAAGAGGCTGACAATGGCCTTGGAGTGGTGGTCATGACGGACCTTTTTGGCGGTTCGCCTGCAAACCTGTCCTTGGCCAGAATGATTCCCGGAAAGGTGGAGGTGGTCTCTGGGCTCAATCTGGCAATGCTGCTAAAGGCGGTAGATTTGCGTAATCGCGCATTGGCCGACCCTTCGGTGTTAGCCCGGGCTGTTGTCAGGGAAGGCAGGGAAAACATCGCCTTGGCTTCGGATTTGTTATCAGAAAGGGATGACTTGCGTTTGGAAGTCTCAGCCGGAGGGGCAGATTGACCTTGAATCGGACTTTTCAGATAAAGAACAAGCTGGGCATGCACGCGCGTGCAGCAACCGCTTTTGTTCAGACGGCAAATCGCTTTGAGTGTGATGTGGTGGTCCGAAAAGGCAAATTAGAGGTCAATGGAAAGAGCATAATGGGAGTGTTGCAACTGGCTGCTGCTCGAGGACAATCCATAGATGTCCATGTGGATGGCCCCGATGGACAACAGGCACTTGACGCCTTGGAAGATCTCATCAGCAATCTATTCGGGGAGGAGGAATAACTCCGCAAATGCCCCGCCGTCGTCCCAAAACCTATAAAGGAATTGCCGCTTCTCCTGGAATACACGTAGGTCTTGTCTATCTTGTTGATCGCAGGAGAATGCGTATTCCCAAAGTCCATCTGAGTCATGATCAGATATACAAAGAGCAGGAGCGTTTTCGTCAGGCTGTGGACCGTTCCATAAAGCGTCTCGAAGCCATACAGGCAAAACTCAAGAGTGCTGATGACAATGAGCCGGTTGGAATAATAGAAGCACACTTGATGATGATGCGGGATGAATCCATGGTGGAAGAGACTCTGGAAAGGATCGGGAAAAAGGCTATCAATGCCGAGTGGGCCCTTCAGGATGTGGTGGGACGAATCCGGAAAATCTTTGATGCCATAGAAGACGACTATTTCCGGGAACGAAGATCGGATGTGGAGTTTGTTGGTGACAGAATAATGCGTACGCTCATGGGCAGAGATGAGGAGCTTCATCCACCACCACATGAGCGCGCGGTCATAGT
>JALVPF010000507.1 GCA_027031935.1 Myxococcales bacterium
ATGGCCACTTCTTCCTGGTGATGATCCTGACGACAATAGTGCTTTGCTCGAAAAAATCATGAGGCGTTTTGAGGCACAGGCGGTCATTGGTCTAGGCTGTTCATCAAGCAGTTTGCTGTCGAAAATGGGTGGCGGCTTGTCTCTGTGCTTCGACCCTTCAGAACCAAAGCCGAAAACGAAGATGGTATCCTTTTTGAATTTCTATCAAGGCCATGAGGCAGAAGCCCTTGATAGTATAGATGACTGGCTTGTCCATCGGGTTGCCGTGGACTTGATAGTCTCTTCCGGTTGCTCTTGTGAGAGTGTACTTGACCGCTTGAAAAATCATGCGGGATCAAACAGGGCAAGACTGCTCAGGGTGCGATGGTTGGGCAGGGTGGATTTGCAAACCGTGGAACTCATGGAGAGCTTGTGCTCTCGTGATCTTGTCAAAGGCACCAAGATCGAACTGGAGCTTCTTTCGTCTGAATTGTTCCAGTTGCAAAGATCCGGTTCGACTCATTCGCCAATGGACTTTCTGGCCAGTCCAGACGCATGGTATCAAATTGCTGTTTTTGCAAGCGTGCTTTTGAAGATCCATCCTCGGGTGAAAATCAGGGTGAGAACCGTAAGCTCGAAGGATTGGATCAGAAAGTCGGTGGACTTGGCCAACACAGCCACCGGCGCTATCAGAAATGCTCTGGGCATGATGGGGAGAATACGGCGGTGAAGTTGCTCGTTTTATCCATCGATGGCCGAGGAATGGGCCACCTGAATCGCACCACCCTTCTTGCACGGGCCTTGAAGGACGCCGAGCCGTCGGCCCAAGTGCGTTTTTGTGCCGAGTCGCCTGCTTGTAGCCTAGTCGAACAGCAAGGCTTTGATGTCTGGAAGTTTCCGGATCCCATGCACAGACTTGGAAAGCATTTCATCAGGGGGCGAAGAGCACAGTTGGAAGCTGAGTTGATGGAGCCGATCCTGGGTTCGTGGCCTGCCGATGCGGTCATGATCGATTTCGTGCTGGATCCGGACCTGTTCAGGATGATCCGGTCGAGGCAAAGCAGGGTTTTGCTGGTTTTGAGGAGACAACCGAAAGGTGCCATGCATCAGTTGGCAAGGGACCCTGCGAGCAAACTGGTGGACTATTTTATCGTACCCCATGAGAAGGATGATTTTTCTCCAGGAGAGATCCCGGATAGCATCATGTCAAGGTGCGTTTTTACAGGACCCCTGGTCAGAAAGATAAATCTCCAAATGGTTCAAACCCTTCGGAAGAGGTTTGCAGGAGATGCAATGGAACTGGTGCTGGTTACCCTTGGTGGGGGTGGATGGAAGGGCGCAAAGAGCCTTGCCCAGCAGGCTTGGCGTGCCATGGAATTGCTCCAAAAGGAGCGGCCCCATATGGCGGGTGTAATGGTGTGTGGACCTTTGTTCGAAGGTCACATGCCGGAACCGAATTCCAGGCTTGTTTCCGTGAAGTTCGAAGGCATGTTGCCTGAACTCATGGTCGCATCGGATGCGGTGGTGTGTTCTGCCGGATATAACAGCACCCGCGAACTGGAAACATCGGGCACTCCGGGTGTGCTCGTGCCCCTGACTGATCCCGGCAGGGACGATCAGGAGGCCAGGGCCAAGAGGGCTTCAGAATCTGGATTTGCCCTTGTGGCCGGTGCCACTGCGGATGAAATATTTGATGCGTTAGTCTCCATTTTGCATGGGCGGGGACCTGTCAGACGTCCACCAAAACTTGCTGATAAAGCCAGGAGTGGAATGCTTTTGGCCTCGATTCTCAGGACTTGACTCACGCTATTGGTAACTGATAGCAGAAGACATGGTTTCTTCGGTCAAAAACCTCTGGTTCAGGCGTCACCTGCTCAGGGTTCTGGTGGCTGCGAACATCAAGAGGCAGAGTAAAAACACGGTGTTGGGCTATCTATGGTGGTTGTTGAACCCCCTCCTTTTCACCGCCGTCTACTACCTGTTGGTTGTTATCATCTTCAAAAGGGGTGGGGGGAATCAGCCCTTCGTGCTGTTTGTGATGGTTGGCTTGCTGGCTTGGAAAGCTTTTTCCGATTCCATAGGCCAAGCAATAATTATTTTGCCAAGCCAGGGTGGGATCATCAGGGCCGTGAGTTTCCCCAAGGCGGTGTTGCCCATGTCCCTGGTATTGTCGAACATGGTGTTTTTCGGCTTTGGGCTGATAGTTGCTGTGGTTATCAGCTTTTTGTACGGCCCAAAATACGGGACCTGGCCAAACATCTATTATATCTTGATCCCTGTGGTGATGGCCCTGCAAATCTTGTTTACAACAGGATTCGCACTGATGATGTCTGCTGTCGGGGTCTTGTTCAAGGACACCAACAACATCATGGGTCATGTATTGAGGATGTGGTACTTTTTATCACCTGGTTTTTATTCCGTGGATCACATGCATGGAAAACTCAGGTACTTGTTGATGGCAAATCCATTTACTGAACTCATGACAGCATATAGAGATATCATAATGTATGCAAAGATGCCTTCGGCCTTTGATCTCGGTTATGCTCTGGGTATAGGTACTGTCACTTGCTTTCTGGGTTTTTGGGTGTTCAGGAAGCTCGAGGGAAAGTTGGTGCAACACCTTTGAACATCAGACCTCGCAGACTGGCAGCAACAGCGCTAAAGGCCACCGGAGACATTGTCATGTTGTTTCTGGCGGCAAATCTGTCATTTGTTCTCAGGTACTACGTGGACTGGAGAGGACTTTTCGCCCCCGGTCCATCACCATGGGCAGAACTGTATCGGGCCATACCGCTGATGATTGCTGTTTGGTCAGGCGTTTTCGTTTCAGTGGGGCTCTATTCTGATACCTTGAACAAGAAGCGGGAGTTTTTTCTTCTCTTGAAGGCATCCGTTATGGCATTTTGCCTGATCTTTGCTGCGGCATTTTTTTACAGGGGTTTTTCCTATTCCAGGGTTGCAGCAGCCTTCATGGTCCTTTTGGTTTTCATTCTCGATTTTGGCTTCAGGCTGGCCTTCAGGGCCGCGAGTATGCTCGCAAGACACGACAGCGGACAAGGAGTCACAGGAACCGAGCCACAAGAGGCTGAGTCACGAAAAGTTGAACAACGAAAAGTTGAGCCACGAAAAGTTGAACAACGAAAAGTTGAACAACGAAAAGTTG
>JALVPF010000508.1:0-2953 GCA_027031935.1 Myxococcales bacterium
AAAGCCTGTAATACTGCTGATTATTATGGGGTCGTACCTCCAGATGACGCGATGTTTTCCGATCCTGCGCGACAGGCTCTTGAAGGTCTCTATGCGGCTGGTCACAGGAGGGACGTGTTGTTCAAGCTGTTTTGGATAGTCGTTGAGGGTGAACAGAAAATAGAACATATAACCGTCCCGGTCCAATTCATCCAGGTATTGCATCAGGGGTTTTGGATTCTTTGACCAAAACACGAACGCGTCCACATCCTCGGGCCGCAATGAGACACGCGAGATCTGCTTTTTGTTGAAGGGATTGGGCACCAGGCAAAAACCTTTATGGACCTTGTCCATAAACCACCTGGAATAAAAAGCCGGAATATCCGTTCGTCTGCTTGCCGAAATTATCAATGTGACCTTTCCATGTTGGCAGTAGTTAAACCAATAATATTCCTTTTACAAGAGGGTATCAGATTCCCCACTTCGCTTGCGATCTCTGTAGCTATGCTGCAGAATCTTTTTCGTAAGGTGAGGCCTCGACTTGATAAATTTACAGGAGTACCACTAAACTTTGTCCCTGATTGAAACCATAGCTGTTGCACTTGCCTTGGCCATGGACGCTTTTGCCGTCTCCGTAGCCATTGGTGCAGTATTACAAGAGGTATCGGCCCGACAGACATTTCGTCTCTCCTGGCATTTCGGTTTATTCCAGGCCCTGATGCCCATCCTGGGTTGGGCCGCGGGACAGGGAATTCAGGCTTACATCGCGGAATTTGACCACTGGGTCGCCTTTGGCCTTCTATCGCTCATAGGTGGAAGAATGATCCTGGGTGCCATCCAAGGTGAAGAAGAAAAAATCAAGGACTCGGAACCCACCAGGGGCTTGTCCCTGGTGTTGCTCTCTGTGGCCACGAGCATAGATGCCCTTGCCGTGGGCCTGAGCCTTGCGCTGATTGGAGTCTCCATCTGGTTTACTGCCTTTATCATAGGCATAGTAACAGGAGCCTTGACCGCAGGGGGTATCCACATTGGCGGCTACGTGGGGCGTCGCCTGAGTATCGCAAGATACGCCGAGTTGCTGGGTGGAGTGGTTCTGCTGATCATAGGCGGACGAATCCTGCACGCACATGGAGTTTTCTAGGAAGTCTATTTGATCTTGTAAGACTTTCGCGAAAGCAGTTTCGGCAAAGTGTGCCACGCAACGTCACCCAAAATACGCAAAGAGCGTTTGGACGCAGGGAGTCTTGCCGAGGTTTTTTCCTGGGGGCTGGCCAATGCCTGTGCAAGATACTCCATCAGGTGACGCACGGGTACTGCACCCGGCTGCAGCCAGCCCATCATGGAAAACACCATATGGCAGCCTCCGCAATATACAGCCAGTTGTTCCGCCCTGGTCCTGCGAGCCTGCCCCAACTCACGAGCTGCCGCCGAATATATATCCTCGGGTCTATATCTCCTGCATCCAGCGGCCATACCGCAGCAAAGCCCATCTTCGCGATTGTACTCCATCTCCTCCATCTCGAGACCCATCAAGTCATAGAGCTTTCGAGTGGTCTCCATGACCTCGTCTCCAAGAACCCGGCCATGGCACGAATCATGGACTGCCACTTTTTCACTCAACTTGCTTTTTATTTCCAAAGCACCAGATTGGATTTTCTCCAGCAGGTAGTCGCCCAGGTACATGGTCTTGAAAGCGAACTCAGCTCCGAACTGTTTGGGTAGCACGTTACGAAACATGTTCAACCCGGCAGGGCATATGAAGAGCATGGTGCCTATGTGCCGGTGGCGATAATACTCGGTGAGTTTCCGAGCCGTTTTTTCCACCACGTCGAACAGGCCCATTCGGTAGTACATCTCGCCACAACATAGGTCGAAATTGCCTGATACGGGGATGTCACACAAAAACTCCAGGTCCAGAAGATGCGGCAGGGTCAGAGCATTACAGCCAGGGTAGATTACGAACTCCCCCTCCGGTGCTGTGTTTGTCCATTTTTCGTAGAGTTCTTTATCCCTGGAGGTGAACCTCTCAACCGCGTCCGTACGGAAATTTGGTTCCGAGCCTGGTAAGAGATAAGAGGTCCGAACCGGCAAGCCCTTTTGCTTATAACGTTTATACCAGGTGCTCAGGATCAGCTCGTAAGGGTGACAATCATTTGGACAGAAAGTATCGCAGGCATAACAACTGGCACACTTGTCATGCACAATCCTCGTCGGTTCATGATTTACCAGACGACGCATCTCCTCCTCTGCTTCTACCTGGTTCAAGTCCATGTACTGACATCTCAACAGACACTGCCCGCAAAGCTCGCAGGCGTCGTAATTGAAAAAATCGAATTTCTTGTCGTCTGTCATCATCTGTCTCCCGTTTGCCGGATCATAGTGCATGCAACAGACATCCAAAGGCAATTAAAATTCTTGATTTATTGAAGAAAAGTACGATTATGCACCCGAGATGGTTTTCAGTTGAAAACCAGGACAGGGAAAAAGCAGATGACTGAGGCCATAGAAGTACATGGGCTGCACAAATCATTTGACGAAATACATGCTGTGGACGATATATCGTTCAGCGTCCGCAAGGGTGAACTTTTTGGTTTCCTGGGACCCAACGGTGCTGGCAAGACCACGACC
This sequence comes from Myxococcales bacterium, assembly GCA_027031935.1. Lineage (GTDB taxonomy): Bacteria > Myxococcota > B64-G9 > B64-G9 > B64-G9 > JALVPF01. The sequence goes on from JALVPF010000508.1 coordinate 2,608, forward strand.
ATCAACATGCTCACCGGGCTTGCGCGTCCGGACAAAGGTACCATCAGCATCGGAGGTATAGACTGTACAAAAGACCCAAGGGCTGCCCAGGACATCATCGGAATCGTACCGGACGAAAGCAACCTGTATCCAGAACTTACAGGCTTTGAAAACCTGTGCTTTTGCGGCGCCCTGTATGGCATGGGCAAGATCCAGCGCCAGGAGCGTGCCAAAAAACTCCTCGAGACATTTTCTCTCACCAAGGCTGCCAGCCGCAAGTTCGGGGCGTATTCAAAGGGCATGAAACGCAAGTTGACCATCGCCGCTGCGCTCATCCACCAACCCGAGATACTCTTTCTCGATGAAC